>JBKJIG010000011.1:0-3293 GCA_046598415.1 Gaiellales bacterium | reverse complement strand
CCTAGACGGCGTCGCCGGCGCGCTCGGCGGGGGCTCCGACGAGCGGCCCGACGCAGAAGTGCTCCATGTGCCGCTCGGCGAGCCGGCTGTGGTATTCGCCGAACTCCGCCGTGGCGTCCTTGCCGCCGTACATGCGGGCCACGAAAGGCCCGCCCGGGTGGTGGTCCTTCCACTCGGTGAAGTCGTAGACCTTGCCGCGGATGACGACCCAGCAGTCGTCGAACGACGTGTGCTGCGCGAGCTCCTCGCGCGTGACGGGCCGGTCGCCGGTCCATTGCTTCGCCGGCTTCCAGAGGCTGCGGGCGATGTCCTTGCGCGCGCTGAGCGCCTCGGTCCGCGAGCGGAAGTCCCACGGCCCGAGCTTCCTGAGCGGCAGCTTGTCGCCGATCTCGCGCGCGTCGAATGCGTAGATCCACGAGTCGTCGCTGCCCGCACGCTCGGTGTGATCGAAAACGGGGTAGTCTCGCTCGTTGACCGCCGCGAGGATCTGCCGGCGCTGAGGCGAGTCCGCCGGCTCGAGGTGCTTGAAGAGGAACTTCGACGCGAACTGGAAGCGCGTCGCGCGGTAGTAGCGCACGCGCTCGTAGTGCAACAGCGCCCGGTAGATGTCGCTGCCGTGGAGCTCGAAGCACTTCCCCAGTGCCGCGGCGTCCTCGAGGGCCTGCGCGGCGCCCTGGCCGAAGGTCGGCAGCATCGGGTGAGCGGCGTCACCCACCAAGCCCGCGCGACCCTCCGTCCAGTTCTCGAGCGCGTCCCGGTCATAGAGCCCCCACTTCGTCGGGTTCTCGATCAGGCTCGTGAGTGCGACGACGTCGTCGTGACGGGGGTCCCCCTCGAACGCCGCGCTCATGTTGCCGACCATCTCCTCGCGGTCGGCGGGGAACCAGTCGCCCTCCTCGCGCTCGAACTCGTCGGCGTCGGGCTCGTAGTAGGCGAGCCACACGTTGAGCAGCTCGCCGCCGCGGACCCAGTACGTGAGCGTCTGCGCCGTCGGCGTCTCGCGGGTGTCCATCGACATCGTCTCGATGGGGTTGTGATCGAGCGGGCTGCCGTCGGGCTTGCGCGCCGCGGCGACCTTGTCCCTCGGGATCAGACCGCGGTAGACGACGACCTCGGTCCAGCGCTTGGCCGACACGCCGGGCCAGACCGCATCCAGCACCCGGGAGTTGACGCCGTCGGCACCGATCAGCAGGTCGCCGGTCTCCATCGTGCCGTCGGAGAACGTCACGATCACGGACTCGTCGTCCTGGCTCACGGCCTCCAGGCGCTTGGCCATGTGGACCTGGATCGGGCAGTTGACGTCCGTCTCCGGCGCGAACTCGAGGACCCGCTTGTAGAGGGCCATCAGCAGGTCGAGGCGGTGCATGTGGTGGAAGCCGGCCTTGTCGCCGGCCGAGGTGTTGTGGTCGAGCGGCTTCCGCGTGATCGAACCGTCCTCCCAGACCATCCGCGTCTCGTGGAGGATCGCCGCCCTGCCGCCGTCGACTGCCCCGTCGGGGCCCTTGGGGTTACCGCCATCGAGGTCGACGCCGAGCCACCGGCAGAGCCTTGCGCCGTTTGGGGGGATGTTCAGGCCCGCTCCCGCGGTGCTCGGCGTGCGCGTCTGCTCGAAGACGTCGATCGTCGTGAAGACGCCCGACTCCCGCAGCGCCAGAGCGGTCATCAGCCCCGCCATGCCACCACCTGCGATAAGTGCCCGCAAGAAGTCCCTCCAGTTCCTCTCCGTGGGTGGCGTCCGACGGCGCACGCCGCCCGGCGACCGTAGCTCGGAACCATCGGGAGGGCAAGTTGCTCGCCGGACCGTCCGACGAAGCGCGGAACGCCTCGCCTGACCAGCACCGATTGTCAGCTCGGGCGACGTCCGAGTACGGCGTGCCGCTCGTAATGATCAGGTCGGGAGTTCGAGTGTCCCCGTCGGCTTCCGAAAGATCAGTATTTGCGGGTCTTTCTCGTTTCTGAGGCTGGCTCGCTCGACTTATAGCTCGGTTCCGGATCGGTCGACTGCCGGGTATGCCTGCTCGTCGGGATGTTCTGGGCGGTGGCCAGCGGTGGTCGTGGAGCGACACGCGTGGCCGTCCGTGACGCTCTGCCACACACCCGCCACACAAGGAAGGATGCTCCTCGAGCTCGTCATGAAGCGTGCTTGGTGGGCCCGTGCGCGCCGGTTGGCTCGGGCGGCACCGTGAGGTCGGGCGGTTCTTCGTTGCCGACCTTCAGTTGGTGCGGACCCGCCGTGCATACCTCAGCCCGGCGGCGCCCAGCGAACCCGATCAGCCGTCTGGCTCGTAGCGTGGTCGCGCTAACATTCAAGCGTTGATGCGATCGATGCGTCCTGACCGCCGCTTCTGGAAGGTGACCCTGGGATTCCTCGGGGTGGCCGTGATCGGGTTCGGAGCCGTTGGTCTGGTTCGTCCTTCCGCGAGCGCGCCGCGGCCGGCGGCCGCTTCGCCCGGTGGAGCGGCCTCCGCGGTGCCGATTAGCGGGCGGCGTTTGGCGGCGCCGCTGTTGGGTGAGCCGCTCGTGGGGGGCGTCGCCGATTTGCGGCTCGGCCGGGGTCGCGTGGTGCTGGTGAACTTCTGGGCGTCGTGGTGCGATCCGTGTCGGCGAGAGGCGCCGGAGCTTGCGCGCTATGCCGCGGAGCCCGCGCATGCCCGTCTGGTGGGCGTGGCGGTCAACGATGGCCGTGCGTCGGCGCTCGGGTTCATCCGAACAGCGGGGTGGAGGTATCCGAATCTGCTTGACGCTGACGGGGGCCTGATGGCGCCGTACGGGATCCTGGGTTTGCCGTCTACGATCGTGGTCGACGGGGAGGGCCGGATCGCTGCGCGGTTGCTCGGTCCGCAGACGGTCGGTTCCCTTGAGCGAGCCGCCGCCGAAGTGGCGAGCGCCGGTGCGTAGCGCTCCGAGTCTGGTCGTGCTTCGTCGTCGCGCGCCGGCGATCGCGCTGCTGCTGTTGGTGCTGCTGTGTCTGGCTGTCGTCGGTGTCGGCTGTGCGTGTATGTCGGATCATCCGGGGCAGGCGATCGAGCAGGCGCTGGTGATGATTACCCATTTGCCGGCGGAGCCGGCGATGGCTACCACGGTGTGGGCGGCGGTGCTGGTGATCCTGGGCGTGTCGCTGGCGGTGCCTTGCGCGCCGCGGCCTCGTACCCGCTCGCCGGTGGAGCTCAGCCGCCTGCTGCTTTGACCATCCCCAGCTGCGCCTTTGGCGCGCGTCCGCTGGCCTGCTCGCGACCGTGCGAGCGTTTCAACCACGGAAGGGATCAAGGTATGGCTCGCTCCTCCTCGACCGC
>JBKJIG010000091.1:0-28361 GCA_046598415.1 Gaiellales bacterium | reverse complement strand
AACGAGACTTGACTTGCGCTTTGCCGGGTCCTTGATGGACTGAGGTCATCACCTGGCATTTGAGACGTCCCCCTGTCGCCTCCGCGCTTGCGGCTGTTCGCGGCATCCGACGGGGGCAACATGCAGCCACGCCTGCACCCGCGTATGCCTTCGTCGGCGATCCGCGGCGTGTTGCTCCTTTGGCCTGCGGCTGAGTGCGGGTTCGGAGCGTCCGTTCCGCGCACTCGAGGCAGGCGCGGAGGCCTGTAGCTCCTACGCAGAAGTCACCCATCGCAAGCGCCGAAACGACTCATCTTCTACAATCACCTACCGCTGTTGACCCCATCCACAACCGCGGCACCAAGCGCAAACGCACCCAGCGCAGCCCGGCCGGCTCCGCCGAGATCCTCGCGTCGCTAACGCACGCGGCGTAGCGCCGCGGCCACCACGTCGTCGAGGCGGTGCAGCGCGCCCTCGCGGGCCAACGCACGGCGTGCCTCGGTGCGGATGCGAGACTCGTATGCCAGGTCGCGCACGCCGACGCGGAGCTGTCCCTCGGCCACCTCGGGCGGCGGTGGCGGCGCCGGATCCGCCCCCAGGATCGCGTCCAGATCGCCCACTCGGGCGGCGATCTGCTCGGCCGCCGCGCGCAGGCCCGCCACCTCGGCCGCGGTGAGGCCCGGATCGACGATCTCGGCCACGCCGTCGCGGCCCAGGCGCGCGGGCACGCCGACGTAGGTGTTGCGGATGCCGAACTGGCCGCGGCACATCGCGCAGACCGGCAGCACGCGGCGCTCGTCCCGCACGATCGAGCGCACGAGGTCGAGGATCGCGGCGCTCGGCGCCCACCAGGCGGAGCCGCGCTCGAGCAGGCGCACGATCTCGGCGCCGCCCTCGCGCGTGTGCTCGGCGAGCTGCTCGATCTCGGCCTCGGACAGCAGCTCGGTGAGGCGCCGGCCGTTGACCGTCGACAGCCGCGGCACCGGCACCATCGCCTCGCCGTGCGAGCCGAGCGTGAGCGCCTCCACCTTCGACGCCGGCACGTCGAGCCGGGCCGCGATGGCAGCGCGGAACCGGGCCGAGTCGAGCGTGCCGGCCATGCCGATCACGCGGCTCGCGGGGAATCCCAGCGCGCGCTGCGCCAGCGCGGTCATCTCGTCCAGCGGGTTCGTCACCACGACCACGACGCTGTCGGGCGCGCGGTGCCGGATCTCGCGGCAGCAGTCGACCACGATCTTGCCGTTCACGGCCAGCAGGTCGGCGCGGCTCTGACCCGGGCTGCGCGGCAGCCCCGCAGTCAGCACCACCACGTCGGCGCCGCCGACCGCCGCCCAGCCGGCGACGCAGCGCGCGTCGTTGCCGGCGGCCGCGAGCGCCTGCGTGATGTCGAGCGCCATCGCCTGCGCCACGCCCTCGCGCACGTCGACGATCGCGATCCGGTCCGCCAGCCGCGCCTCGCCGATCCGCATCGCGGTCGACGACCCGACCATGCCGGCCCCGATCACCGCGACGGTGGTCACCGCAGCCGCCCCTTGCCCTCGATACCGAGCCGCCGGAACACGATCCGGCAGACGCCCTCGACCACGCGCGGCGACGCGTGCGACGGGTACTCCTCCCAGAGCAGCCGCCGCACCACCGAGCGGACGCGGGACTGCTCTGCCAGCAGCGCCGAGTGTTCGGGGTCGAAGAGCGAGTTGGCCATCAGGCCTTCCCGGCCGCCTCGATGGCCGCGATCGCGGACAGCCGGGCCGCCTCGATCTCGGAGTCGGAGCCGGCGGCGAAGTAGCGCCCGAAGCGCCCGACGTTCGAGACGTAGATCTGCGAGATCGCCGCGGCCTTCTCGGCCTCGTTCGCCGCCAGCGTGATGTACGCGGCGGGCTCGACCTCCATGATCAGCAGCGTCTGGCCGGGAACGAGCAGCGACCCGCGCCGCATCTTGTTGATGAGCTGCGCCTGGAACGGGTCGACGTTCGTGACCACCTGCGACGAGGCGAGCTTCGGACGCACGCGGTCGTTCTCGGTCAGGCCCGTGACGGCGAAGATCGCGTCGGCCGCGGCCTTGACCTCCGACTGGCTCCACGAGTGCAGCTCGAGCAGGCCGAACTCGCGCTCGATGTACTGCGTCGCGGGCTGCACGTCGGCGGCCTTCAGCGCCACGTCCATCAGGCGGAACGCCTCGTTGGCGGGCGCGACCTCGATCCACAGCTCCGCCATCCCGGCGACCGGCGGCGAGCCGGCGACGGTCGCCCCGACGTAGGCGGCGAACTCGGGCTGCATCGAGTCGATGTAGGCGAACGCCCGCATCGAGAACTCCTGGCTCTGGCTCATCGGGCGATGACCTCCTCGATCGCCTCACGCACGATCGTCTCGATGTCGGTGGGCGCGGGGGCGCGCGGTGCAGCGGTGGGAGCGGTGTGGACGGGCGCGGCGCCCGACATCAGCGCCGCCTGGGCGGCGGGCAGCGGCGGCAGTGCCAGGTGCGCCGTCGCGGACGTGGCGGGCACGGGCGGGGCGGGGGCAACGCCGGCCGGCGCCGCCGCAACCGGCTGGCGGAAGCTCGCCGGCAGGTCCTCGCCGATGCCGGCGTCGCGCCAGTTGCGCTGGACGAGCCCGACGCGCTTGCGGTTGATCAGGTGGTGCGGCCCGATGTTGTCGGACGAGATGGCGCCGCCGATGGTGCCGGTGCCGAGCGTGAACGACGGGATGAAGCCGGTCGTGAAGCCCATCGCGCCGAACAGCGTCGGGCTGTTGACGGGGATGCGGTACGCCGGCACGCGGCTATACCGGGCGATGATCGCCTGGTCCTCGGCCCAGATCGCCGCGGTGTGGCCGTCGCCGCCGTACTTCAGCAGGGCGGTCGCCGTGGCGAGGCCGTCGTCCTCCGTCGCCACGGCGTACCACTTCAGCACGGGGCAGAGCAGCTCGTGCGACAGCGCGTGCTCGCGCCCGACGCCGGCCGGCCGCACGATCAGGGCGCGGGTGCCGGCGGGCACGCTCAGCCCCGCCATCTCGGCGATGCGGGTGGCGTGCTGCCCGACGATCTCGACGTTGAACGACGTGCCCGGCCCGCCGGGGAACAGCAGCTTCGACAGCTGCTCCTGTTCTGCATCGGTGCAGAAATAACCACCGCGTGCACTGAACTCCTCACGCAGGCGGTCGGCGATCGTCGTGCAGGTGATGACGGCTTGCTCCGACGCGCACGCGGTGCCGTTGTCGAACGTCTTCGACGCCAGGATGCCGGCCGCGGCCTCGCCCAGGTCGGCGCACGAGCGGTGCACCCACGACGGCGAGTTGCCCGGCCCCACCGCGTAGGTCGGCTTGCCGGAGGAGTACGCCGCGAGCACCATCGGCCGCGAGCCGGTGGCCAGCACCAGGTCGGTGCGGTAGTGCGCCATCAGCGCCTGGGTGCCCTCGATCGACACCTCGGTCATGGCCGTGATCAGGTTCGGCGGCGCACCGGCGGCGGTGGCGGCCTCGTCCAGGATGCGCGCCGTCTCGGCGATCGTCCGCACGGCGCGCGGGTGTGCGGCGTTGACGACGGCGTTGCGCGCGCGGACGCAGGCGATGCCGTAGAAGAGCGTCGTCGCGGTCGGGTTCGTGACGGGCACGAGGCCCGCCACCACGCCGACCGGCTCGGCGATCTCGGTGACGCCGCGCTCGGGGTAGCTCGCGATCACGCCGACGGTCGGGATGTGGCGGATCGCGTCCAGATACTGGCGCGTGCAGAAGATGTTCTTGAAAGTCTTGTGGTCGACGCGGCCGTAGCCCGTCTCGGCGTGCGCCATCTCGGCCAGGTGGGCGGCGGCGTTGTGACCGGCGTCGGCCATGGCCTGCGTCACGCGGTCGACGTCGGCCTGCGTGGCCTCGGCCCAGACCTGCGCCGCGGCGTGCGCCTTGATGGCGAGATCGGCGGCCTGCTTGATCGAGCCCTCGCTGCTGGCCATCTCTCTCAGACTCCGATCGGCACGCGGGTGCGCGCGGTGTTGACGTGGTGGAGGAGCGACTCGCGATCGAGCCCGCCCAGACCGAGCCGCTCGAGCGTGCGGCCGCCGCGCCGGAAGTCGATGCGCAGCATCGCGGCGGCGAGGTCGATCAGCGAGTCGGTCATCGGCGTCGGCACGCCGACGAGGCGCCCGAGCTCCGACAGCGGCACCAGCGAGTTCGGCACCTCGTCGTCGACGAAGCCCAGCGCGAGCAGGTGGTGGGGCGCGCCGAACCCGGCGTAGGACGGGTTGGAGGCGACGGTCTCGCGGATCGAGCCGGCGGCATGGCCGAAGCACGCGGCGGACCACTCGCCGAAGGTCAGCACCTGCCGCAGGCCGAGCGCCTTGCCGACCGCGACCCGCTCGGCGTCGAGCGGCTCCATCACGAGGTTCGCGACGGTCGGGTTGACCTGGTCCCGGTAGTAGACGAGCGCCTCGCCGGCGGCGGCGCGCTCGGTGGCGTACGAGTTGAGCAGCATCGCGGCGGGGTGCACGACCCCGCCCACGTTGTTGATCGAGGTGTCGAGCACGTTCTCGGCCTCGGCCACCTGCGGGTAGAGCTGCCGCAGCAGTCCCAGCAGCGCGCCGTTGTCGGTGGCCGGGAACGCGGCCGCGCGGATCTCAGCCTTCTCGACCAGGATCTCGATGCGACCCGGACCGCGGCCGGCCGGCGTGTAGACGGCGGTCTCGGTCTCTCCCACCACGACGCGGGCGGCGGTGCAGTGGGCCCGGAGCACCTCGGCGAACTCCAGCGCGCCGCCGGTGCGGCCCGGCGTCAGGACGACGACCTGGCCGTCGGCCAGCGAGCCGCTGAGCAGCGCCGCGTAGGCGGCGTGTTCGGTCGCGTGGCAGCAGAGCAGGATCAGGTCGCGACCGCGGATCGCCTCGTCCAGGCTCGCCACCAGCTGCGGCCGGCCGGTGCCCAGCCCGACCAGCTCCACGCCGTTCGCGTACGGCGCCAGCGCCGCCGACCGCGGTGACGTCCACGCCGTGTCGAACCCCAGCAGCGCGAGGTGCCCGGCCGTGGCCGCTGCGACGCCCTCGTCGCCGATCACGGCGACCCGGACGCGACCCGCGCCCGGCCGCGATCCCGCGGGCCCGGGAGCCGCCGGCGCGCTGGCGGCCGGAGCGGCGGCCGCCGGAACGCTGCCGCCCACCTCGGCCGCGATCGCCGCAGCCAGCGGATCGGCCGGCGCAGACGGCAACGACCCGGGTCCCGTGCGGGAGCCGGGCGCGTTACCGCCCACCTCGGCGGCGATCGCTGCTGCGAGATCGGTCATGACGGCCTAGGTCAGCTGACGGCCGCGGACTCGGCGCCGGGCGGCAGGATGGCCTCGACGTCCTCATGCGGTCGCGGGATGACGTGGGCGGAGAGCAGCTCGCCGACCTTGGCGGCGGCCTCGGCGCCGGCGTCGGTGGCCGCGCGGACGGCGCCGACGTCACCGCGCACGATGACGGTGACGAGCCCGCCGCCGACGTGCTCCTTCGAGATGAGGCGGACGTTGGCCGCCTTCACCATTGCGTCGGCGGCCTCGATCGCCCCGACGAGCCCACGGGTCTCGACCATGCCGAGCGCCTGCAGGTTGGATTCGAACCGGGTTGCGCGTGCCATGGATCCTCCTCAGTCCTTGCGGTAGGTGGTCTCGCCGCCAACGGCGATCGAATCGAGGATCCCGACGATGGCGGCGTCCGTCGGGGCGTCCTTGGTACGGGCCGTGCCGCGCGCAGCCGAGCCGCGGGCGACGAGCACGATCTCGTGCTCGCCCGCACCGACGGTGTCGGCGACGGCGAACATCGCGCCGACGGCCTCTCCCTCGGTGTCACACGGGACGACGAGCAGCAGCTTCACTGCACGGAGCCCCGGGTCCTTCACGGTCGCGACCGCCTGGCCGACGACGCGGCAGACCTCCATCAGGACACCTCCATGTAGCGGTTCTTCTCCCACTCGGTGACCTGCACGTTGAACTCGTCCACCTCGTGCTGCAGCAACTGCAGCGTGTTGGTGACGAAGACGTCGCCGAAGTACTCCCGGAGCAGCCGGCCGTCGCGGAGCAGGTTGATCCCGTCCTGGAGCGTGCGCGGCATCGTCGGCAGGTCCTGCGGTGCGTACCCGTTGCCGGTGCAGATCGGCGGCAGCGGGTAGTCGGTCTCGAGGGCGTCGCAGACGGCCGCCAGCTGGGCGCCGATCAGCAGGTAGGGGCTGGCGTCGGCCGACGCGGTGCGCACCTCGATGCGGGTGGCCGGCCCCTGGTCGACGACGCAGCGGATGGCGACGCCGCGGTTGTCGCCGCCCCAGTTGACATAGGTGGGGGCGAACGAGTGGCCCTCGAAGCGCTTGTAGGCGTTGATGGTCGGGCTGCCGATCGCGGCCAGCTCGACCTGGTGGTGCAGCAAGCCGCCAACGCAGCGCCGCATCAGCGCGTTCGTGAAGAACGGGTCGTCCAGGTCCTTGCCGGCGAACGCATTGTTGCCGTCGGCGTCGCGCAGCGAGATGTGGATGTGCGTGCCGTTGCCGGAGAAGCCCGGGAACGGCTTCGACATGAACGTCGCGCGGCGGCCGTGCTGCCGGGCGATCTCCTTGACCGCCGACTTGAACAGCGCCGTGTCGTCGGCCACCTGTAGCGGGTCGCCGTACTTGAGGTTGATCTCGATCTGCGCCGGCCCGTACTCCGAGTTGCAGGCCTCGACGACGATCCCGAACTCCTCCACCTTGCGCCGGATGTCGGACAGGATCGGCTCCAGCTCGGCACCCTTGGTGATGCCGTAGCACTGGATCTCGGAGTGCACCGGCTGCCAGTCCTCGTCGCAGAGGTAGAACTCGATCTCGGTCGCGACCGTGGCCGTGTAGCCGTGCTGCGCGAGCCGGTCGACGGCGGTGCGCACGATGTGCCGCGGGTCGAGCACGACCGGCGCGCCGTCCTTCTCGGTGCAGTCGGCCATCGCCACCGCCGTCCCCTCGCGCCATGTCAGCGGGCGGAACGTCGCCGGGTCGGGCGTCGCGACCATGTCGGGGTAGCCGGTCTCGGGGTTCGCGAAGTCCACCTCGAAGATGCCGCAGAGCGGGTCCCAGATGAACGCGGCGTTCGCGATGTTGAGGCCGCTCGACGTCTTCTTGGCGAACTGGCTGGCAGGCAGCCGCTTGCCGCGGAGGATGCCCCACGTGTCGGGGAAGACGACCTCCACGGTGTGGATGTCGTGCGCCTCGATCAGGTCAGCCGCGCGCTTGGCGGCCGCCGCGGTATCGGCCATCAGCCGGCCCCGAACAGCTGTGGGCCGACCGTCCACTCGACACCGGCCAGCGGCACGCCGGCGAACGCCGAGGCCTCGAGCGACGTGGCGCGGAGGTCTTCCGGCTCCAGGTTGTGCACGTTCTTCTTGCCGACCGACTTCGCGACGCCGGTGCACTCCATCATCATCGCGCGGAGGAAGTTCGCCACCCGCTCGCCGCCGGCCTCGGGATCGAGGCGCGCCTCGAGCAGCGGGTCCTGCGTCGTGATGCCGACCGGGCAGCGACCCGTATGGCAGTGGTGGCAGGCGCCCGGCGCGGTGCCGAGGGCGGCGTAGTCCTCCTCGTACTGCACCGAGTTGCAGCCCAGCGCGATCAGCGCCGAGGTGCCGATCGCGACCGCGTCGGCGCCGAGCGCGAGGCACTTGGCGATATCGACGCCGTTGCGGATGCCGCCCGAGACGACGAGCTGCACCTTGCCGGTCGCGCCGAGCTCCTCGATGGCGCGCCGGGCGGTGCGGATCGACGAGATCAGCGGGATGCCGCAGTTGTCGAGCTGGTACTCGGGCGCCGCCGCGGTGGCACCCTCGCTGCCGTCCAGCAGGATCGCGTCGCAGCCCGTCTTGACCGCGATCTTGACGTCGAACTCGATGCGGCAGGCGGCCAGCTTGAGGAAGATCGGCACCTGGTAGTCGGTCGCCTCGCGCAGCTCCTCGATCTTCACCTGCAGGTCGTCGGCGCCCAGGAAGTCGGGGTGCCGCACGCACGAGCGCTGGTCGACGCCCATCGGCAGCGAGCGCATCTTGGCGACCTTCTCCGACACCTTCATGCCGAGCAGCAGGCCGCCGGTGCCGGGCTTCGCGCCCTGGCCCAGCGCCACCTCGATGCCGTCGGCCAGACGCAGGTGCTCGAGGTCGAGCCCGTAGCGCGACGGCGTCATCTGGTAGATCAGCTTCGTCGCGGCGGCGCGCTCCTCGTCCAGCATGCCGCCCTCGCCGGTGGACGAGGCGGAGCCGGCAGCCGAGAAGCCCTTGCCGAGCGCCATCTTGGCGTTGGCGCCGAGCGCGCCGAAGCTCATCGACGTCAGGTAGACGGGGATGTCGAGCTCGAGCGGCCGCGCCACCAGGTCGGGCTTGCCGCCGCCGATGACGGTCTTGGTCTCGCAGTGCTCGCGGTAGCCCTCGAGCGGCAGGCGCGTCATGACGGCCGGCAGGAAGACCAGGTCGTCCCAGCTCGGGAACTTGCGGAACGTCGAGAACCCGCGAATCTGGTACCGGCCGAGCTCCGCCTTCGCGTGGATGTCGCGAATCGTCTCGGTCGTCCAGATGTGGGACCGTCCGTCGGTGTATCCGTGGTTCTCGCTCATATCCTCAGCCAGGCCTCGGGGTCGCGTGCGTTGAAGTACCAGAGCTTCTGCTCTGCGATCACGTGCTTGAACTCGAACGTCGCGTCGATGCCCTCCGCGCACAGCAGCGCGTGCACCCGCGCGGACTCCTCGTCCGTCGTCTCCGCCACGATCGCGTCGGCGCCGAGGCCGGCGATCTTGCCGGCGACCCAGATGTTCCCGGCCCACAGCGAGTCGCCCAGCGCCTCGCCGGCGTCGCCGCAGACGATCAGGTCGCCGGCGTGCGTCATGAACCCGGCCAGGTAGCCGACCGAGCCCTCCACGATCAGCGTGCCACCCTTCATGTTGGCGGCGGTGCGCGGGCCGCAGTTGCCGCGCACGACGAGGGTGCCGCCGCGCATGGCGGCGCCGGTGCCGAGCGCGCAGGTGCCGCCGACCTCGATGCGCCCGGCGCTCATCGCCTCGCCCGTGCCCCAGCCGGCACTGCGCTCGATGACGATGTTCGCGCCGTTGTTGAGGCCGCCGCAGTAGTAGCCCACCGAGCCGGCGAAGCGGATCGTGGCCGGGCCGTGCTGCCCGACGCCGAGGTTGTGCCGGCTGCGCGGGTTGCGCACCGTGATCTCGGTGGTGCCGGCGTCGACCAGGTCGCGCAGGCGCCGGTTCAGGCGGTACCCGTCGTCGGCGTCGAGCTCGACGGGGCTGACGGCGATCTCGCTCATACGATCTCCTGCAGGACGCGGCCGGACCGCTCCCAGACGAACACGGACCGCGGATCGGGATGCTGCGTGTCGTCGAGCTCCTCGGTGTAGACGGCGCGGATCGCCTGTTCCTCGGTGGCCATGGCGATGTCGCCGCCGACGTTCGCGACGACGATCGACTTGATCGCGAACATGTCCTTCGCGGAGCCGATCACCTCGGGCATGGAGAGCAGGTACGCGAAGCACCCGTCGAGCTCGTAGACGGAGTCCTTCAGCGCCTCGTAGAACGTCTGGCCCTTCGACATCTTCTCGGCCAGGTAGACGGCGATCAGCTCGGAGTCGTTGCCGGTCTGGAACCGGAACCCGCGCCCGATCAGCTGGCGGCGCAGGGTGTAGTAGTTCGTGATCTGCCCGTTGTGGACGATCGAGACGTCGGGAAACGGCTCTGCCCAGAACGGGTGGCCGTAGGCGACGGCGGTGATCGACTCGGTCGCAAGGCGCACGTGACCGAGGCCGTGGCTGCCGCGGAACCTCGAGATGTGGTGTCGCGCATCGACCTCGAGCGCGCCGCCGGCGTCCTTGATGATCTCGAGCGAGTGGCCGACCGACTGGATCTCGATGCCGGGCGCGGCCTCCTCGATGGACATCACGAGACGCTTGATGTCACCGGTGTAGCGCAGCTCGAAGCGCAGGAACCGGTCCTCCGCGCCGACCGCGTCGTCGGTCGTGATCTCGGCGTGCATGTCGCCGCCGAGCTCGCGCACCGCCGCCAGCACGTTCTCGGCGTCGACCAGCGCCCGCGAGGCATCGGGATGCCGGGCGCGCACGATCAGCCGGGACGGGTCGGGCTCGCCGTACAGCGCGAACCCGGTCGAGTCGGCACCGCGGTGGCGCATCGCCTCGCACATCTTCACGAGCGATTCGCCGAGCGGGCCGGGCTCGCTGAGCAGGATTCCTGCAATTCCACACATCAGGCAACCTCCTCCGGCCGCCGGACGGCGGCCAGCAATCGAACCGTGGCCTCGTGGGCCTCGGAGATGTGGTTCCGGACAAGCTCGCGGACGCTCGCGGAGTCGCGCGCCGCATACGCCTCAAGGATCGTGCGGTGCTCGGCGTGCGTGCGGTCGGCAAACGCCTCGCCCGCCTGTGCGTAGTGCGTGAAGATGCGCAGCGCCGCCTGCTGCGACCAGACCTGGCCGAGCAGGTGCATCAGCAGGCCGTTCTGGCACGGCGCGCAGAGCCGGCGGTGGAACTCGCGGTTGAGCTCGAACGCCTCCATCGGCTCCTCCGTCCAGACGGCCGCGATGCGGTCGCGCAGGTCGCGCAGCTCGGCCACGTCGGCGCGTGTGGCGACGGCGCAGGCGATGGCGGCCGCATGCGGTTCGAGCAGCTCACGCAGCTCGTAGATCTCGAACAGGTCGCGGTCGGTGAACTCGGCCACGAACGCGCCCCGGTTGGGCTCGAGCCGCACCAGCCCGTCGCGCTCCAGCCAGCGCAGCGCCTCGCGCACCGGCGTCTTCGAGACACCGAGCTCACGGGCCACCGCATCCTGGTTGATGCGCTGGTTGGGCGCCAGCTGACCGCTCACGATCGCCACGCGCAGCGAGTCATGGATCGTCGACGTCAGCTCTTGTTCAGGTACGGTCAAGGCGAATCGTCGCTGATCTTGAACCCTTGCAGCTGATCTGTCAAGATCGGCGACGATGAAGGTGGTTGTGATCGGAGCCGGAGCCATGGGCGCTCCCACGGCGCAGGTGCTGGCCGAGCGGGGCCACGCGGTCACGCTGCTCGATCGCTACGGCGTGCCGAACGTGCTGGGCGGCTCGGGCTTCGGTCTGCGGTCGTTCCGTCTGTCGCACAACGCCCGCGAGGACGTGCGTCTCGCGCTGCGCGCGCTCGAGCTCTACCTCGACCTGCAGCAGCGCACCGGCCGCACGCTGTACACCCGCCGCGGCATCCTCCACCTGGGCGCCGTGGTGGAGCCGATGTCGAAGGCGTTCGCGGCCGAGAACGTGCCCTACCGCGACCTCGACCTGGCCGCGGCGCGCTCGATCTTCCCCGAGTTGCGACCCGCCGCCGACCAGCCGGCGATGTTCCAGCCCGACGGCGGCGTCAACCACTGCGTCGAGCTGCTGCTGGCGTGCTGCGAGCTGGCCACGGCCCGCGGCGCCGAGGTGTGCCCGCGCGAGCGCGCCGTCACGCTGACGCCGCTGCCGGCCGGCGGCGTGCGGGTGTTCACCGACCGTCGCCGCATCGACGCCGATGTGGTGGTCGTGGCGGCCGGCCCGTGGGCGAACGAGCTGCTCGAGCCGATCGGCCTCGGCCTGCCGCTGCAGCCCGGCCTGGCGCAGGTGAGCTACTTCCGGGGCGCCCACGGCGACGACACCGACCGGCCCAGCCTGATGGAGCGCACCGGCTCGTCCGAGGAGGCGATGTACGGGCTGATCACGCCCGGGGTCGGCTACAAGCTCGGCTTCGCGACGGTCGACCGCACGCGGTTCTTCCGCGACCTGCGGGCGCGGCCGCTCGACATGGCGCTGGAGCAGGCGCTGGTGCGACGCGTGCGCGAGGACTTCCCCGGATTCCACACCGGCCCGATCCAGACCGAGTGCGGCGTCATCACGCTGACGCCGGACGACCGGTTCGTGATCGACCGGCGCGGCGACGTCGTGATCGGCGCCGGCTGCATGGGCCACGCCTTCAAGTTCGCGCCCGCCCTCGGCGAGGCACTGGCCGACCTGGCCGAGAACCGTACGCTGTCACCCGATTTCGCGCGCTTCAAGAGCGACCGGCCCTCGCTCACCGGCCACGTCGGCCGCAGCGACCGGCAGCCCGTCGAGGTCTGAGCCGGCTCATGGGACGAACCTACGACCTCATCGATGCGCGCTGGCGCACGTTCATCGACGCGCAACACTGCTTCTTCGTCGCCACCGCACCGCTGGACGGCGGCCACGTCAACCTCTCACCGAAGGGCATGGCCGGCACCTTCGCGGTCATCGACGAGCACACCGTGGCGTACGTCGACATGAACGGCTCGGGCATCGAGACCGTCGCGCACCTGCAGGAGAACGGCCGGGTCACGATCATGTTCTGCGCCTTCGACGGCCCGCCGAAGATCCTGCGGCTGTACGGCACCGGACGCACGGTGCGGCCGGACGACGACGACTTCGCCGCGGCGATGTCGCACTTTTCGCCGCGCAGCTGGGTGCGCTCCGTGATCTTGGTCGACGTCGACCGGATCCAGGACGCGTGCGGGTTCGGCGTGCCGGTGATGGCCTACCGCGAGGAGCGCGACCAGCTCGTCCGGTGGGCCGAGAAGCGGGGCGACGACGGCCTGTTCGACTACCGCGCCGAGAGGAACGCCGTCTCGATCGACGGGCTCCCCGGCTGGTAGCTACGCGAGCGCGGCGCGCAGCACCGCCGCGACGTGGTCGCGGTCGTCGCGGCGGATCGCCTCGGGCGTGAGCACGACCTCGCCGGCGCGCATGCGGGCGTGCGGGACGACGATCGCGGGATCGGCCGCGGCCAGCGCCGCCGCGATCGTCTCGGCCCGGTCGCCCGCGGTGACGACGAGCTGCGGCCAGAAGCCGCGGTCGGCGACGACCTCGCCCGGCAGCGTGGCAAGCCAGCGGGCGGCGTCGGCCGCCTCGGCATCGAGGTCGCGCTCGCCGAACTCCTGCAGCGCCGTCGCGAGGCCGGCGATCTCCTCCGGCCCGACCTTGAACCCGCGCCCGAGGCCGTGGTGCGGCGGCTCCGCTCCCTCGCGGGCGCGCCATGCACGCGCGTCCACGTCCATGTCGAGCACCTGCAGCCGCACCGAGCGTGCGATGGCGCGGGTGGTCGCGAGCAGCCCGGAGCCCTGCGGGCCACGGATCGCCTTGCCGCCCGAGAAGCACACGGCGTCGGCGCCGGCGGCCGTGAAACGGCGCAGGTTCTCGCGCGGCGGCAGCTCGGCCGCGGCGTCGACCAGCACCGCGACGCCGTGGGCGTGCGCGATCTCGCAGACGCGCTCCAGCGGCAGGCCGAGATGCTCGGCGCAGGCGAGGTGGGCGACGGCCACGGTGCGGTCGGTGAAGGCCGCCTCGAGCTGCCACTCGAGCGTGGAGCCGATGCCCTCGTTGGCGGGGTAGCCGACCTCGACCAGCCGCGCACCAACGTTGCGGAGCTGGCGGTCGTAGGCGTTGCGGTGACCGCGCTGGACGATGATCTCGGCCGGTTCGGCACCGGGCTCGGGCAGCCGGTCGATGGCGTCGAGCCGCGTCCCGGCGACGCACGCCGCCGCGGCGAGCGTCAGGCCCGCGGCCGCACCGGACGTGACCCAGCCGGCCTCGGCGCCGGTGGCCTCCGCGATCAGCCCGCCGGCCCACGCCTGCAGGTCGTCGATGCGCCAGTTGGACTGCGCCGCCTCGTCGATCGCGGCCCGCGTGCGCGCGCTCATCGCGCCGCCGCCGAGGGTGGTGACGAAGCCGGCGGCGGAGATCACGCGGGGGATGCCGATCGCGGACATCGCGCCATCGTATCGGTGACCCGTATTGCCCCGCGGCCCGCCACCCGTCACGCTTGCGTGGTGCTCACCCTCTACGACAGCCGTGTCTCGACGAACGCGATCAAGGTGCGGTTCCTGCTGGCCGAGCTCGGTCTCGACTACGAGGCCATCGAGGTGCCGCTCTACCCGAAGCCGGCCTGGTACGCCGACATCCACCCCTTCAACCTGATCCCGACGCTGGTCGACGGCGACTTCAAGGTGACCGAGTCGAACACGGCCCTGCGCTACCTCGCCGACCGCGAGGGCCGCGACGACCTGTATCCGCGCGACCCCGTGCGCCGGGCGCGGGTCGACATGCTGCTCGACTCGCTGTCGCTGCAGGTGCGGCCGGCGCTGTGGGCGGCGGAGGAGCCGGAGCTCTACGGCCGTCCGCACTATCTCGACTGGCGTCCCGACCTCGACGCGGCACTGGGCGGTCTCGAGTGGCTGCTCGCCGACGACGGCTACGCGATCGGTGACTTCTCGATCGCCGACATCGCCATCGCCGGCCGCATGCAGGACATCAGGAAGCTGCCGATCGACCTGACGCGCTGCTCGCGCCTCGACCGGGTGCTCCAGCTGACGATGGCGCGCCCGGCGTACCGGGCGGCGCTCTGATCCCGATTCATTCCGCGCGGTTCGGTGCCACGCGCCCATTCCGCGTGCCTTCGGCGCGCTTCCATGATCGGGGTCAGACCCCGAAAACGCGAAAATTGGGGTCAGACCCCAGAACGTTTCGGGAACGGAAGGCGCGCGGGATGCGCGCTTCGGCACGCGGCGTTCGAAGATGGCGTGAAAAGTGCGCCTGGCGCGGACGGCCGGACGCTTCCGTCGCAGGATGGCACGCATCGACCGCTCAGACGTCGAGGATGATCTTGCCGCGCGGGCCGGCCGGGGCCGTCAGTGCGGAGAAGGCGGCGGCGTGGTCCTCGAGGCCGATGCGGTGCGTGACGATCGCGGCCGGCGTGATGCGGCCGGCGTTCAGCAGTCCGACGACGCCCTCCCAGGCGCTCGACGTGTAGCCGAAGCTGGAGCACAGCGTCAGGTCGCCGTTGACCACGTCGTCGAGCGGCAACGGCACGCGCTCGTCGGCGCCCGCGTAGCCGAGCAGCAGCACCCGGCCGCCGCGACGCACGCGGCGGAGCGCCTCGAGCACCGCGGCGGGCGCGCCGGCAGCCTCGATCACGAGGTCGAACTCGTCCGCCGACTCGGTCGTCGCGAACTCGCCGGCACCCACCGCGGCTGCCAGATCGCGCTGCTCGTCGCGCAGGCCGCGCAGCACGATGCGCGCGGGCGACCACAGCGCCACCAGATGCGCCACCAGCAGCGCGATGGCGCCGTCGCCGAGCACCAGTACCTCGTCCCCCGGGCGCGGTCCGATCTTCGTCAGCCCCTGCAGCACGACGGCCGTCGGCTCGACCAGCGCGCCGTCCAGCAGCGCGACGTCGTCACCGAGGCGGTGCACGAGACGGCCGGGCAGGACGATCTGGTCGGACGCCGCGCCCTCGCGCGTGAAACCCACCTCGTCGTAGACCGCGCAGACGTTGGTGGCGGCGCGCCGGCACGCGGGGCAGGCGCCGCAGGGAACGATGCCCTCCGCCACGACGCGGTCGCCCGGCGCGAGGCCCGCAACGCCCGCGCCGACGGCCTCCACGACGCCGGCCCACTCGTGGCCGATCGTCAGCGGGTAGCGCACGAAGTCCGGGTCGACGGTGCCGTGCAGCAACTCGAGGTCGGTACCGCAGACGCCCACGTGGCGCGGCCGGACGAGCACCTCGCCCCGGCCCGCCGCGAGCCCCGGTCGCTCCTCGATCGCGACCCGCCCCGGCTCGGAGATCACGAGAGCTCGACGGGCGGCGACCATCACCTCGATGATACGCGTCATGACGGAGACGGCGGCGAAGCTTGCCCGGCTGCGAGTACTGATCGCCGACCACGGCGTGCCGGGCGTGGTCCTGACGCGTCCGGCGACCGTCGCCTGGCTGACGGGCGGCACCACCAACGTGATCGACCGCAGCGCCGGGCGCGACGCGATGTGGATCGCCGTCGGCCCCGACGTCGGCGCGTGCATCTCGACCGTCGTCGAGGAGCCGCGCCTGAACGCCGAGCACGACCTGCCGTTCGACGTCGTCGGCGTGCCCTGGCAGGACCCGGCCGCCTACCGGCGCGCCGCCGACGTCGTCGTCGGCGCGGACGCGCCCGACGACGACGCGCTCGACGACGACCTGACGGCGCTGCGCCTCGCGCTGGTTGCCGAGGAGCGCGGGCGCCTCGCCGCACTCGGCGCCGACGCCACCGCCGCGGTCGAGGGCGCGCTGCGCGGCTGGCGGCCGGGCGCCACCGACCGCGCCGTGATGGCCGGCGTGGCGGCGCGCTGCGAGCGCGCGGGCATCGTCCCGGTCTGCCTGATCGTGGGCGGCGACGACCGGCTGGAGCGGTTCCGCCACCCACTCGCCGATGGCTCGCCCATGCATCGTCAGGCAATGGCGGTGCTGGTCGGCATGCGGCACGGGCTGCACGTTGCGCTCACCCGCCACGCCACCGACGGGCCGGCCGGCGCGACCCTCGCCGCGGCGCAGACCGAGGCCCGCGAGATCGAGTCGGCCGTGCTCGACGCCTGCTGCCAGATGGAGCAGACGTACGGAGACGTGCTCGCACGCGTGGCCGCTGCCTATGGCGACGATCGCTGGCGGGAGCACTGGCAGGGCGGCCCGATCGGCTACCGGCAGCGCGAGTTCGAGATCGCGCCGGCTCCGCCCGTCACCCGCTGGCACGACGAGCCGGTCGCCGCGCACCACGCGATCGCCTTCAACCCGAGCGTCGCCGGCGGCGGCAAGGCGGAGGACACCTTCCTCGTCGGCGACGGCCGCCTCGAGCCCCTCACCGAGAGCCCCGACTGGCCAGTCGTCGAGGTCGGCGCCCGCACCCGTCCCGCAATCCTGGAGATCTGATGGCAACCGACCCCTCCCCGTCGTCCGGGCTCCGCTCGGCGCGCTGGTTCGCCGCGCACGACCTGCCGGGCTTCCTGCACCGCGCGTCGGTGAAGGCGATCGGCTTCTCGCGCGCGGCGCTCGACGGGCGGCCGGTGGTCGGTATCTGCAACCCCTGGAGCGAGGTCGTCAACTGCAACGTCCACTTCCGCGGCCTCGCCGAGGCCGTGCGGCGGGGCGTGCTTGCCGCCGGCGGCCTGCCGCTCGAGTTCCCCGTGTCGTCGCTCGGCGAGAACCTGCAGAAGCCGACCACGATGCTGTTCCGCAACCTGATGGCGATGGACGTGGAGGAGGCGATCCGCTCCTACCCGTTCGACGCCGTGGTGCTGATCGGCGGGTGCGACAAGACGCAGCCCGCGCAGCTGATGGGCGCGGCCAGCGCCGACGTGCCGGCCATCATGCTCACCGGCGGCACCGTCGCGGCCGCCGTGCACCGCGGCCGGGAGCTCTCGGTCGGCACCGACCTGTGGCGCTACACCGACGAGCTGCGGGCCGGCAAGATCACCCTCGACGAGTACGACGAGCTGGAAGCGGCGTGGATTCCCGGGGCCGGCCACTGCAACGAGATGGGCACGGCCTCGACGATGGCCTGCGTGACCGAGGCGCTCGGCATGACGCTGCCCGGCACGGCCACCATTCCGGCGCTCACCGCCCGCCGCGCCGTGGTCAGCGAGGAGACCGGGCGGCGGGCGGTGGAGATCGCCCTCGCCGACCTGCGGCCGTCGCAGGTGCTGACCCCGGCCGCGTTCGACAACGCCATCACCGTCCTCTGCGCGCTGGGCGGATCGACCAACGCCGTGGTGCATTTGCTGGCGCTCGCGCGCCGCACCGGCTACGAGCTGCCGCTCGAGCGGTTCGACGAGCTGTCGCGACGAACACCGGTGCTCGCCGATGTGCGTCCGGCCGGCGCGCAGCTGGTCGACAAGCTCGACGACGCCGGCGGCGTGCCGGCGGTGCTGCACGAGCTCGGCGACCTGCTCGACCGCGACGCGATCACGATCGGCGGATCCACCATCGGCGAGTGCGCGAAGCCAGGTACCGGCCCGGTCGTGCGGTCGCTTGCAAATCCGGTGAAGGCGGCCGGCGGGCTCGCCATCCTGCGCGGCTCGCTCGCGCCCCGCGGCGCCGTCCTGAAGGTGGCCTCGGCTGACCCGGCGCTGCTTCGCCACCGCGGCCGCGCGGTGGTGTTCGAGGGCGTCGACGACGTGGCCGCGCGCATCGACGATCCGGCCCTCGACATCGACGCCTCGTCCGTCCTCGTGCTCCGGAACGTCGGACCGAAGGGTGCGCCCGGCATGCCCGAGTGGGGCATGGTGCCGATCCCCGAGCGGCTGCTGCAGGCCGGCGTCCGCGACATGGTCCGCATCTCGGACGCGCGGATGTCGGGTACCGCGTTCGGCACGTGCGTGCTGCACGTCGCGCCCGAGTCGTACGCCGGCGGTCCGCTCGGGGCCGTCCGCGACGGCGACATGATCTCGCTCGACACCGACGCGCGCACGATCGACCTCGAGGTCGACCCGGCCGAGATCGAGCGACGGCTCGCCGAGCGGCCGGCGCCGGTCCTGCGCTACACGCGCGGGTACGGCCGGCTGCACGTCGACCACGTCCTGCAGGCCGACGAGGGGTGCGACCTCGACTTCCTCGCCGGCGCGCCGGAGGAGGAGCACCGGCTGCCCTATGGCCTCTTTGGCGGCTGGGTCGGTGGCTGGTGACCGAACCGACCCGACGACCGAAACGGATGCCTGCCTAACTAGGCCGGGGCGCCGCGACCTGCCGGTCCAGCGCCCCGGGCCGACGGTCCGGACGGCGGCGCCGACGAGGATGAAGCCCGAACCATCGAGATGGTTCATCGATCTCTCTCGGTAAACGCGGAGGCGGTGGTCACCGAACCATCGTCCGGCAACCGTCGGGGCGCCGCATCTCCCGACCCCTCGAGGATGGTTCGGTCGCCGTCGGGGGGCTTCGCCAGCGTCACGGTGGGGCGATCGTTTCTCGTTACCCATCGAGATTCGGAGATCCCCGAGATGATGCGGATTCCGTCGTCGTCCGACACGACTCGGCCTGTGTGGCCGGGGCCGCGCGCGGGTGCCGCTCTGGCGGCGCCAGGCCGCATGGCGCCTGGGCTCGGGCCGGTCGTTCGGTAACCGCTCTCTCGATGGCCGGAGGATCCCGCCGAGCGCCGCGACTCGGCGACCGAACACGACGCCGCCGACCCTGGAGCGAGGGTTCGCGGAGCCCGGTTCACGAGCTATCGGCGGGCCCAGCGCGCGAACTCGACTGGCCGGCGAACGTCGTGCGAGCGCTCAACTCCGGACGGCGTTCCGGAGTGCTGTCGCCCGGCGATCGCCGAACCATCTCGCCGCCGGTCAGGACGACCCGGGGCCACACACGAGAAACGTCCCGACCGGGGTTCGCGACCCGACCCGTGAAAGCGTTTATCGAGATATCTCGGAAATCAATCTGACAGGCTACTCACGGACCGGCACCGGCGCGTGCCGGACCATGCCCGAACGGTTCACGCACCGAATGAGGAGCACCGCGAACACGGCCGGGCGACGGTTCGGCGGCCGTTCGCGCCACCACGAGCGGACGCGCACGGATCGTCCAGGCGCGATGATCGACCTGCAATTCGGACAACACGATCTACTGTCGGTAGGCCGCGCCCGCCGACAGCCGACGTCACGTCAGCTCGAGGTACCGCTGCCGCTCCCACTCGGTCACGGCGAGATTGTGATGAGCCAGCTCGGCGCGGCCGGCGATCGCGAAGTGCCGGACGAGCTCGTCACCCATCCGCTCGTGCAGGACGGTGTCGCCCTCGAGCTGCTCGATCGACCGGTCGAGGGTCAGCGGCAGCTGCTCGAGCGATGGATCGTTGTACGCGTCGCCGTCGTACCGGGCCGGCGCAGCGAGCTTCCCTTCGATGCCGTGGAGCATGCCGGCCACCGCGGCGGCGATGGCGAGGTAGGGGTTGCAGTCGCCGCCGGGCATGCGGTGCTCGATGCGGGAGATACCGGCCGACGACTCGATCACGCGCAGGCCGACCGTCCGGTTCTCGAGGCCCCAGGTCTTGGTCGTCGAGCCCCACATGTACGGTACGAGGCGCTTGTAGCTGTTCGGGTTCGGGCAGAAGAACGGCGTCGCCGCGGGCATCGTCTCGAGCATGCCCGCGATGGCCTGGGAGGCGATCGTGTTGGGCGTGTTCGCCGGCCCGTCGGCGAAGAGGCTGGCGCTGCCGTCCGCGTTCCAGAGGGACAGGTGGAGGTGGCCCGAGTTGCCGGACCAGGTCGCGTCGGGCTTCGCCATGAAGGTCGCGGTCCGCCCCTGGCTGGAGGCGATGGTCTTGACAGCCTGCTTCATCAGGAACGCCTTGTCGGCGGTGCGCAGCGCCTCGTCGTAGCGGAGGTTGAGCTCGTACTGCCCGGCACCCGTCTCGCAGGTGATCGACTCGAGCTCGAGGCCCGATCCCTCGATTGGCTCGACGTAGCTCTGCAAGAACTCGCGATCCTGGGCGATCCGTAGCCCGCTGTACGTGTATGGCCGGGTGCTGTTGACCTTCACGGACGCGGGAAAGCCCGCCCGCGCGATGTCGGCGAGCGGCTCGTCGAGGATGTAGAACTCCCACTCGAAGCCGACCTTGACCGTCAGCCCGAGGTCTCGCGCCTGGGCGAGCACGCGCTTCAGGCAGGCGCGGGGACAGAGGGGGTAGACGGATCCGTCGGGCTTGTACCAGTCGCCGACGACGACGCCCTCGCCGCCCATCCACGGCACCGACCGGTAGGTGTCGGCGTCCGGGCGGAGGTGGTGATCCGGGAAGCCGGACGGCTTGATCGGGAAGGTGCCCGCGTACCCGGCCGGCGGCTCGATCAGGTCCTCGGCGAGCGTGTTCGACCAGAAGACGTCGGAGAACGGGACGCCGTGGCCGCGCTCGGCTCGCACCATGTCGGCGACCGGCAGCCGCTTGCCGCGCCAGGTACCCATGAAATCGATGCCGACGCTGGTCACGTACGCGGCGCCCGACTCGCGGATCGTGCTCTCGAAGTCCGGCATCAAGATCAACTCCAGGTCAGAAGGGAAGGCGCATGGATCCAGGATCCGTGCAGAGTCTTTCGCAGGTGCCGCGAGGCGTCAAGCGGCCTTCCGCGCGGCCTCGACAACCCACCGGAACAGCGGCTGGCCGGCCGGGTCGGACAGCTGGAATTCGGGGTGCCACGCGACACCGAGCACGTTGCAGGCACGGTCCTCGACCGCCTCGGGCAGTCCGTCGGGGGCGCGCGCACTCACGGCGAGCCCGGCGCCCAGCTCCGCGACGCCCTGATGGTGCAGCGTCGTGACGGCGATCGTGCGCACGCCGAGAACCTCGTCCAGCAGCGTCCCGGCGCCGACCTCGACCGGATGCCGGTGGTCGATGCCGCCCTCGTGGTGCACGTCGGTCTCCAGATGGGTCACCAGCTTCCCGCCGCGCCACACGTTCAGCAGCTGCGAGCCGCGGCAGATGCCGAGGATCGGCAGGTGCCGCTCGCCGGCGGCGTCGAGGACGGCGAGCTCCCAGGCGTCGCGGTGCTCGTCCAGCCACGACATCTCCGGCCGCACCTCCGCGCCGTACCGCGACGGGTGCACGTCGGCACCACCGGACAGCACCAGCGCGTCGATGCCCTCCACCTGGCGCGCGGCGTTCTCGGGCCGGGTCGAGGGCAGGATCAGCGGCACGCCGCCGGCCTCCTCGATCGCCTTGATGAACGCGTCGGCGAGGGTCTGGCCCCAGTACGGGCCGAACCCGGCGTGAACGTTGCGGGGAATCGCGGTGAACCCGATGATGGGTTGGGGTGCTGGCATCGCCACTAGGATAGGCGCCATGTCCGATCTCGATCTCTGCTTCACGCCGGCAACCGAACTGGCCGCGCGGATCCGTGTGGGCGAGCTTTCCTCGGAGACCGTGGTGCGTAATGCGCTCGCGCGAATCGAGGAGGTGAACGGCGCGCTGAACTGCTTCGTCTTCACGTATCCGGACGAGGCGATCGCGCTCGCGCAGGCCGCCGACGCCGCCGTTGCGCGCGGCGACGAGGTCGGCGCGCTGCACGGCGTCCCGATCGCGATCAAAGACCTGACGCCCACAGCGGGCAAGCGCACGACGCTCGGCTCCTATGCCTTCGAGCACAACGTGCCCGACCGCTCCGCGCTGCTCGTTGAGCGGCTGCTCGGCGCCGGCGGCATCATGGTCGGCAAGACCGCCACACCCGAGTTCGCGTACTCGAGTTTCACGCACTCGCAGCTATGGGGAGTGACGCGCAACCCGTGGAACACCGACCGGTCGCCAGGTGGCTCGTCCGGCGGCTCTGGCGCAGCTGTTGCATCGGGGTGTGTGCCACTCGCGGAGGGCACCGACATGGGCGGATCGGTGCGGATCCCGGCATCGTGGTCGGGGGTCGTCGGGATGAAGCCGAGCTTCGGGCGGATCCCGCTCGACTTCCTGCCCACACAGTTCGACACCATCCACCACTTCGGGCCACTGGCGCGCACGATCGACGACGCGCGGCTGTTCCTGGAAGTCGGCTCGGGTCCGAGCGAGCGCGACGCGATGAGCCTGCCGCCCCTCGACCTCTCGAGCCGCTCCACCGATGTCACCGGTCTGCGCCTGGCCCTCGACGTCTACCTCGGCTGCTGGGCGGTCGACCCCGGTGTGGAGCGCGAGGTTCGCGCTGCCGCGGCGGCGCTGGCCGACGCCGGCGCGATCGTCGAGGAGGTCGACCTGGGCTGGACGCGCGCCCTCACCGATGCGTGGGCGCAGCACTGGGGCGTGTACCTCGAGGCCATCTTCGGACACGTGGTCGACGAGTACCGAGACCGCATGGATCCAAAGCTTCTGAGCTACATGGATGCCGGCCGGGCGATGGGGGCGGTCGACTTCAAGCGGCTCGAGTTCGTGCGCACCGACGCCTGGAAGCAGCTCGCGCCGGTGCTCGAGCAGTACGACGCCCTGCTGTGCCCGACGATGAGCCAGGCGGCCCGTCCGGTCGACGAGGACGACGACCAGTGGTACGTCGAGTTCTCCGACGGCCGCTTCCACGGCCTCGATATGACGGCGGTCTTCAACTACATGAGCCAGTGCCCGGCGCTATCGGTGCCGGCCGGTTTCACGGACGACGATCTCCCCGTCGGCCTGCAGATCGTCGCTCGCAGATCCCGTGACGACGTCGCCCTGCAGATCGGCGCCGCCCTCGAGCGCGTGCGCCCCTGGGCGGCCCGCCGCCCACCGGAGTCGTCCCGCTCGTAGCAGCTGCAGGTGTCCGTTCTGGTGACAGGCACGGATCCAGCCACCAACGTCACACTTGACACGCCGAGCGCGCATGGTGTGACAAGACCCGCGCGGTACCGCACAGCTCGCGGTCAACCTCGCACGGGCGCGTCAATTCGCGCAGATTCGGTGCCTGGCACCGAATCCGCACGACGTCACACTTACGTGCGTGGTTACGTCGTTCGCGGCACGGTTCGCGCGGGCCGCGCGACCGTTCAGGCGCGCTTGAAGACGACGGCGGCGTTGTGACCGCCAAAGCCGAAGCTGTTCGACACCAGGGCGTCGATGCGCGCCGACCGCGGCGTCGTGACGAAATCGGCGACCGGATCGGGCTCGGGATCGTCGATGTTCGCGCCCGCCGGCAGCACGTCGCGGGCGAACGCCATCAGCGCCGCCACCGCCTCGACGCCGCCCGCGGCGCCCAGGGCGTGGCCGTGCAGCGACTTGGTGGACGAGATCGGCGCGTGTGACAGGCCCGCCGCCGCCAGCGCGCGCAGCTCGGCGATATCGCCGGCTGGCGTCGACGTGGCGTGCGCGTTCACGTACCCGATCTGCGCCGGCTCCAGGCCGGCGTCCGCGATCGCCAGGCGAACGGCGCGCGCCGGGCCAGCTCCGGACTCGTCCGGATCGGTGAGGTGCCCGGCATCGCACGACTGGCCGTAGCCCGCCACCTCGGCCAGGATGCGCGCACCGCGCGCCAGGGCGTGCTCGCGCTCCTCGAGCACGAGGATGCCCGAGCCCTCGCCCATCACGAAGCCGTCGCGGCCGCGGTCGAACGGCCGCGAGACCAGCGCCGGATCGCCGGTGCTCGGCGACAGGGCGCCCAGCTTGCGGTAGCCGGCGATCACGAACGGCGTCACCGCCGCCTCGGCACCACCGGCGACCATCGCCTCGGCGAACCCGTCGCGGATCAGGCGGAACGCGGCGCCGATGGCGTCGGAACCCGCCGCGCAGGCCGTGCCGATCGACGTCGACGGGCCGTGCAGGTTGTTCTCGCGGGCGACGGCACTGGCAGCCGTGTTCGGCAGGCTGAGCGGGATCGCGAACGGCGACAGCCGGTCGGATCCGCGCAGGTAGAACGTCTCGTACGCCTCGTGCAGCGTCTCGGCGCCGCCGTGGGCCGATCCGATCGCGGTGCCGATGTCACGCGACTCGAGCCCGAGGTCGCCGGCGTCCTCGAGCGCCATCGCCGCGGTCACCGCCGCAAGGCGCCCGGCCCGGTCCATCCGCCGCGCGGCCTTCTTCCCGAACCGCTCCTCGGCGCCATCGGGCGGCGCCATGAACGCCACGATCGATCCGAACCCGGGCAGCTCAATGCGACTCGCACCGCTCTGCATGGCCTGAAGCGCGTCCCAGAGCGCTTCCCGACCGTTTCCGATCGGAGAGATCACACTCGCGCCCGTGACGACAACACGCCTCCGCATGTCCGAAGGGTACGACGCCTTCCCGCGGCGTGTCGCGGAGCGGTACGATCGCCGGTGCGCACACCGATCGCGACGAGGAGCAGACGATGGCGACGAGCATCCGGAGCCCGTACCCCGACGTCGAGATTCCGGACGTCCCGCTCACCCCGTTCGTGTACGCGGCTGCAGCCTCCCGCGGCGACCGGACGGCGATCGTCTGCGGCTCGACGGGACGTTCGTACTCGTACGCGATGCTCGACCACCTGGTCGGCCGCTGTGCCGCCGGCCTGGTCGAGCGCGGGCTGCAACGCCGCGAGGTGGTCGGCATCTTCGCGCCGAACGGGCCGGAGTACCCGATCGCATTCCACGGCGTGGCGCAGGCCGGCGCCGCCAACACGACCGTCAACTCGCTCTCGAACGCCCACGAGCTGGCCTTCCAGTTGCGGAACGCGCACGCGCGGTTCCTGATCACGATCCCGCAGTTCCTCGACCGTGCGCTGCCGGCCGCCGCCGAGGCCGGGATCGAGGAGGTCTTCGTGTTCGGCGAGGCGGAGGGAGCGACACCGTTCGCCTCGCTGCTCGCCACCGGCGCGCCGACGCCGCAGCCCGACATCGACTGCGCGAACGACCTGGTATCGCTGCCGTACTCGAGTGGCACCACCGGCCTGCCGAAGGGCGTGATGCTGACCCACCGGAACCTCGTCGCGAACATGGCCCAGTTCGCCGACTGTCGCAATGTCGGCCCTGACGATCGCGTGATCGGGTTCCTGCCGTTCTTCCACATCTACGGCCAGACCGTGGTGCTGAACGACTGCCTGCGCCGCGGCGCCGAGATCGTGACGATGCCGCGCTTCGACCTGGAGCACTTCCTGCAGCTGATCCAGGACCACAGGATCACCATCGCCTACGTGGCGCCGCCGGTCGTGGTCGCGCTGGCCAAGCATCCGCTGATCGACAGGTTCGACCTGTCGTCGCTGCGGACGATCATGTCGGGCGCCGCCCCGCTCGACGGCGCGCTCCAGACCGCCTGCGCCGAGCGGATCGGAACCGACGTCTTCCAGGGCTACGGCCTCACCGAGACGAGTCCCGTCACCCACGCGTGGCGCGAAGGAGAACGCTGCACACCGGGCGCCGTCGGAATGCTCCTCGCGAGCACCGAGGCACGTATCGTGGATCCCGAAACGACCACCGACTGCGACCGTGGCGAGCTGTGGGTTCGCGGGCCGCAGGTGATGAAGGGGTATCTCGAGAATGCCGAGGCGACCGCGGCGACCATCGATGCGGACGGCTGGCTGCGGACAGGGGACATCGTGACGATGGACGAGGGCGGGATCTTCCAGATCGTCGATCGGCTCAAGGAGCTGATCAAGTACAACGGCTACCAGGTGGCGCCGGCCGAGCTCGAGGGCGTGCTGCTGAAGAATCCGGCGATCGCCGACGCCGCCGTGATCGGCGTGCCCGACGAGGCGTGCGGCGAGATCCCGAAGGCCTTCGTCGTGCTGAAGGCGGACGTCGTGATGACGCCGGCCGAGGTGATGGACTTCGTCGCCTCGCACGTGTCGCCGTACAAGCGCATCCGCGCCTGCGAGTTCATCGACGAGATACCGAAGTCGGCGTCGGGCAAGATCCTGCGCCGGGTGCTGATCGAGCGCGAGCAGGCACGGGTCTGATGCCGATCCGCGTGGCGGTCGACGTCGGCGGCACCTTCACCGACATCTGCATCCTGGACGAGGCCACCTCACAGATCCGCGTCGCGAAGGTGCCCTCCACTCCCTCCGATCCGATGGAGGGGGTGATGACGGGCGTGCGCGACGCGGGCATCGACCTGCGCGACACCGTCCTCTTCTCGCACGGCACCACGGTCGCGACCAACGCGCTGATCACCCGCCGGTTCCCACCGGTCGCGATGGTCACGACGCAGGGTTTTCGCGACGTGATCGAGATCCGGCGCGGCACGAAGGAGGACCTGTGGGACGCCTACGCCGACGTGGCGCCCCCGTACGTGCGGCGCCGCGACCGGTTCGAGGTGCCGGAGCGCGTCGGCTACGACGGCGAGGTGCTGACGCCGCTCGACGAGGTCGCAGCACGCGACGTGGCGCGCATCCTGCGCCGCCGCGCGGTCGAGTCGGTGGCGGTCTGCTTCATCAACGCCTATGCCAACGGCGAGAACGAGCTGCGCATGCGCGCGATCCTCGAGGAAGAGCTGCCGGGGGTGAACGTGACCACGTCCAGCGAGGTGCTGCCCGAGATCTTCGAGCACGAGCGCTTCTCGACCACCATCGCCAACGCCGTGCTGCAGCCGCTCGTCGGCGGCTACGTGCGCCGGCTGGAGGAGCGCCTCGCGGGCGAGGGCTACGACGGCGACCTGCTGCTGCTGCACTCGGGCGGCGGCGTGATGACGCCGCGCACGGTCGAGCGCTTCGCGGTGCGCCTGGCGGCATCGGGCATCGCCGCCGGGGCGATCGCGAGTCGCCACCTGGCGGCGCTGGCGGGCTATCCGAACGCCATCGGCCTCGACATGGGTGGCACGTCGACCGACATCTCGCTGGCGTTCGGCGGCGAGCTGCGGACGACGCGCGAGTGGTTCGTCGAGTACGGCTACCCGATCTGCTTTCCGTCCATCGAGGTGCTCACGATCGGCTCCGGCGGCGGTTCGCTGGCGTGGATCGACGAGGCCGGCTCGCTGCACAACGGCCCGCAGTCGGCGGGCGCCGAGCCCGGCCCGGCGTGTTACGGACGCGGCGGCACGCAGCCCACGAACACCGACGCCAACGTGCTGCTCGGGCGCCTCACGCCCGAGCTGGTCGGCGAGCTGCAGCTCGATCCCGAGCTGGCCGCCCGCGCCATCACCGAGGGCGTCGCCGAGCCGCTGCAGATGACGCCCGAGGCCGCGGCCGAGGCGGTGCTGACGGTCGCGAACGCGAACATGGCCGACGCCGTGCGCCTGATCTCGATCCGCCGCGGCTACGACCCTCGCGACTTCGCGCTGGTGGCCTTCGGCGGTGCCGGGCCGCTGCACGGTGCGGCGCTGGCGCAGGAGCTGTCGATCCCGACCGTGATCGTGCCGCCCAACCCGGGCATCACGTCGGCGCTGGGCTGCCTGCTGGTCGACATCCGCCACGACCTGTCGGCGATGTTCCTGCGACGCGCCGACGCGGCCGACCCGGCCGAGATCGAGACCGAGTTCACGAAGCTGGAGGACGAGGCGCGCGAGCGCCTGAAGCACGAGGGCGTGCCCGACGAGCAGGTCAGCCTGCAGCGGTCGATCGCCATGCGCTACCTGGGCCAGTGGCGCTCGCTCTCGGTGCCGACCGGCGTCGGCGAGGCCGCCGTCGCCGATGCGGTCGCGCGCTTCCACGACGAGCACGCCCGGGCATTCTCCTACCGTCGCGACGGTGCCGCCGTCGAGATCTACCAGCTCGAGCTGCAGGCCATCGGGGTGACACCGAAACCGGGCCTCGCCCAGCACGAGGTGATCGCCTCCGAGCTGCCCGTGCCGCACGCGTTGCGCGACGTGCAGTTCGACGGCGTCGCCGTCTCCACGCCCGTCTACCGGCGCGACGACCTTCGCGCCGGCGTCCGCTTCACCGGCCCGGTCGTGATCGACCAGCTCGACTCGACCACCCTCGTCCCACCCGGCGTCACGGCCGAGGTCGACGCGTGGCTGAACATCCTCATCCACATCGGGGGCACCACATGAGCGTGCAAGGCTCCGAAGGAGTGCACGGCATGAGCATGCGACGGTTGGAGCGCAGCGGAAACCCTTGCACGCGGTGGCGATTGCCGTGCAAGGCTCCGAAGGAGTGCACGGCATGAGCAGAACCGAGCGGGCGCTCGACCCGGTCACGTTCGAGGTGCTCAAGAACGCCTTCGCCACCTCGGTCGACCTGATGAGCGAGCAGATCCTGCGCACCTGCCAC
>JBKJIG010000058.1:0-17889 GCA_046598415.1 Gaiellales bacterium | reverse complement strand
GCGTCGCGACCTGCTCGTGTTCGCGGCGTGGGTGCAGGTGATGGCGCGGTTCGAGCGGTCGCTGTACGCCGATCCCGGCCAGGACCTGGTGGCGGCGTGGTGGAACCAGGTCGAGCGCTACCAGCACCTGCAGCGGCCCGAGGGGATCGGCCAGGGCGACTGGGCCGCGAAGATCCACCTCACCGTGGCGCCGGTCTACTACCACAACTACCTGCTCGGCCAGATCGCGGCGTCGCAGCTCCAGGCCACCCTGGCCCGCGAGCTGGGCGATCCGAGCCCCGCGGCCCACCCGGCCGCGGCGGGCGAGCTGCTGCGCGAGCGGTTCCTGCGGCCCGGCGCCCGGCTGCGCTGGGACGAGCACGTGCTGTCGGCGACGGGCTCGCCGCTCACCACGGTGGCGTTCGCGGCCGAGCTGGCCGCGCCCTAGCCGCTACAGGTGCAGCAGCATGCGCGTGTTGCCGAGCGTGTTCGGCTTCACGCGCTCGAGGTCGAGGAACTCCGCCACGCCCTCGTCGAACGAGCGCCGTAGCTCGTCGTAGACGGCGGGCGTCACGGGAGCGCCCTCGATCGGCGCGAAGCCGTGCCCCTCGAAGAACGCGACCTCGAACGTCAGCACGAACACGCGCGCGACGCCCAGCTCGCGCGCGGTCTCCACGAGGCGCGTGACGAGCCGGTGTCCGACGCCGCGGCCGCGGACGGCCGGGTCGACGGCCACGGTGCGGATCTCGGCCAGGTCCTCCCACAGGGGGTGCAGCGCGCCGCAGCCCACGACGCGGCTGGCGTCGTCCGCCACCCAGAAGTCCTGGATGTCCTCGTACAGCTGCACCGACTCCTTCTGGAGCAGGATCCGGTCGTCCACGTAGTGGTCGACCAGGGAGCGGATGGAGCGCACGTCACGGGTGCGGGCGCGACGGAGGACTATCGGTTCGTCAGCCATGTGCGAGCGAGAGCGTAGCGGAATGGACCGGCGGGTTCAGGCGTTGCACAAAGTAGGATACAAACACCAGAGAATATCGCATGTATACAGCGATCTTCCTGTCACAAAGTACATCACAAACAGGACACCATCATGATGCAGCACCCGATCATTCCGTTCTTCCACATGATCCAGCCCGACCTGCGCGTGTCGCCCCGCCGTGAGACCGAGCGCGAGATCTTCGAGCGCATCGCCACCACGATGCGCGAGGATCTGCGCCGTGACCGCCGCAACCGTGCCTACGCCCGGCTGCGCCGCATCTTCGGCGGTGGCCGGGGCACCGCGCCCGGCAGCCGCCGGGTCGCCGGTAGCCATTGATCGACCCCGCGGGGCGGGACGGCAGGCGCCGTCCCGCCCCGTCGTCGTCCTTGAGTAGAATCGGCCCGTGAAGCTGGTCCTGCTCGGCGGCGCCGGGTTCCGCACCCCGGCCATGTACGAGGCCGTGCACGACGTCCGCGAGCTGCTCGGCATCGACGAGCTCGTGCTGTACGACGTCGACGACGCGCGCCTGCCGCGCACGCAGCTGGTGCTCGAGGGCATCGACCGCGAGCGGGGGAGCCGCGTCGCGGTGCGCGCCACGGCCGACCTCGACGACGCCCTGGAGGGCGCCGACGTCGTCTACTCCGCCATCCGCGTCGGTGGCATCCAGAGCCGCATCGTCGACGAGACCGTGCCGCTCGCGCACGGCGTGCTCGGCCAGGAGACGACCGGCCCCGGCGGCATCGCGTTCGCCCTGCGCACCATCCCGGTGATGCGGATGATCGCGGAGCGCACCGCCGCCCGCGCGCCGCGCGCCTGGTTCATGAACTTCACGAACCCCGCGGGGATGATCACGGAAGCCATCGCGGAGGTGCTCGGCGACCGCGCGTTCGGCATCTGCGACACGCCGCGCGGCATGTTCCGCCGCATTGCCGCGGCGCTCGGCCGGCCGACCGAGACGCTCTGGTTCGACTACGCCGGGCTCAACCACCTCGGCTACATCCAGGCGGTGCTGGACGGCGGCGACGACCTGCTGCCGGGCCTCCTCGCCGACGACGCGCTGCTGCAGACGCTGGAGGAGGGGGACATCTTCGACCGCGACTTCCTGCGGTCGCTGGGGATGATCCCGAACGAGTACCTCGCCTACTACTACGGCACCGCCGACGTGGTCGCCCGCCAGCTGGCCGCCGGCCGCACCCGCGGCCAGGAGATCGCCGAGTCGCAGCAGGGCTACTTCGCGGCCGATCCGGCCACGCCGGAGGAGGCGCTCGCGGCCTGGCGCGCGGCCACGCGCGCCCGCTCCAGCACGTACATGGCCGAGGCCGGCGCGGTGCGCACCGACGGCTCGCGGGCCGGCACCGGGGTCGACGACCTGGAGGGTTACGCGGGCGTCGCGCTGCGGGCCGCGCTGGCGCTCCGCTCGGGCGAGCCGACCGTGATGGTGCTGAACGCGCGCAACCGGTCGGCGCTGCCGTTCCTGCCGGCCGACGCCATCGTCGAGACGGTCTGCGTCGTCACCGGCGCGGGCGTGCGCACGGTCGCCACGGCGCCGCTGCCGCTGCACGCTCGCGGCCTGATCGAGCAGATGAAGGAGGTCGAGCGCACGACGATCGCGGCCGCCCTGCAGGGGTCGGCGACGCTCGCGGCGCGGGCGCTCGCGCTGCATCCGCTGGTGCCGTCGGTGGCCGTCGCGGACCGGATCCTCGACGCATATCGAGCACAGGAGCCGAACCTCCGCACGTTGCTCGCCTGACGCTTCTGCTGGAGCGGCCGCCCGCCGGTCGCGACCCTACAATGGGCGTCCCCGTGTCCGCTCCCTTCGTCCACCTGCACTGCCACTCCGAGTACTCGATCCTGGACGGGGCGTGCCGCATCAAGGAGCTGGTGAAGCGGGCGGTCGAGCTCGAGATGCCGGCGGTCACGGTCACCGACCACGGCTCCATGGCCGGCGCGGTCGAGCTGTACCGCAACGCCACCGCGGCGGGCGTCAAGCCGATCATCGGCTGCGAGGTCTACCTCGTCGACGACCGGTTCCAGAAGGAGGCCCGCGGCGAGCGTTCGTGGGCTCACCTGACGCTGCTGGCCGAGGACACGGCCGGGTACCACAACCTCGTCAAGCTGGTCACGACCGGCTACCTCGAGGGGTACCACTACAAGCCGCGCGTCGACTTCGACCTGCTGCAGAGGTACTCGGGCGGGCTGATCGCGCTCACCGGGTGCCTCTCGGGCCGCGTCTGCAAGGCGCTGCTCGACGGCGACCAGCCGCGGGCCCGGGCCGAGCTCGACCGGATGGTGCAGATCTTCGGGCGCGAGCAGGTCTACATCGAGATCCAGGACGCCGGCATCGCCGCGCATCGCCAGGTCAACCCGGGCCTGCTGGCGCTGGCCGACGAGACCGGCCTGCCGACGGTCGGCACGGGCGACGTGCACTACCTGCGCGCCGAGGACGCCGACCCGCACGAGGCGCTGCTCTGCATCCAGACCGGCGACGAGCTGTCGAACCCGAAGCGGTTCCGGTTCGAGAACAAGCAGTTCTTCTTCAAGACGCCCGACGAGATGGGCCGCGACTTCGCGCCGTACGGCCGCGAGCTGCTGCGGCCCACGCTCGACATCGCCGAGCGCTGCAACGTCAAGATCGAGCTCGGCACGATCCGGCTGCCGCACTTCGACGTGCCGGGCGACGAGGACGCGTTCGCGTACCTGACGCGTCTCTGCGAGACCGGCCTGGCCGAGCGTTACGGCACGGTCACGCCCGAGCTGCAGAACCGGCTGCAGTTCGAGCTGCAGACGATCCGCGAGATGGGCTTCGCCGACTACTTCCTGATCGTCTGGGACTTCGTCCAGTTCTCGAAGTCGAACGGCATCGGCGTCGGCCCCGGCCGCGGCTCGGCCGCCGGCTCGCTGGTGGCCTACGCGCTGCGCATCACGGACGTCGACCCGATCCGGTACGAGCTGCTGTTCGAGCGCTTCCTCAACCCGGGCCGCAAGTCCATGCCCGACATCGACATCGACTTCTCGGTGGCCGGGCGCGAGCGCGTCATGAACTACGTGGTCGACAAGTACGGGCGCGAGCGCGTGGCGCAGATCATCACCTTCGGCAAGCTGGCGGCGAAGGCCGCCACCCGCGACACGGGCCGCGTGCTGGGCCTGCCGTTCGGTGTCGTCGACCGCATCGCGAAGATGATCCCGGAAGGCCCCAAGGTCGGCTTCGACGACTGCCTGAAGCCGGGCCAGGACCTGCAGACGGCCTACGACGATCCGGCCTCGATCGGCCAGGACTCGCAGGGCCGCTCGGTCACGACCCGCCAGCTGATCGACATGGCGCGGCCGCTCGAGGGCCTTGTCCGGCAGGACTCCATCCACGCCGCCGCCGTCGTGATCGGCGACCGCGACCTGTCCGAGTACCTGCCGCTGCAGCGCAAGGGCGCCGACGAGCCGATCGTGACCCAGTACGCGATGGGCGACGTCGACGCCCTCGGCCTGCTGAAGATGGACTTCCTGGGCCTGCGCAACCTCGACGTCATCGACGAGGCCGTGCGGCTGGTGCAGGAGTCGTGCGGCACCGAGCTCGACATGGAGCAGCTGCCGCTCGACGACAAAAAGACGTTCGCGCTGCTGGCCAAGGGCGATGCGACCGGCGTGTTCCAGTTCGAGTCGAGCGGCATGCGCGACGCGCTTCGCCAGGTGAAGCCGACCGAGTTCGACGACATCATCGCCCTCGTCGCGCTGTACCGGCCGGGGCCGATGCAGAACATCCCGGTCTACGCGCGGCGCAAGAACGGCAAGGAGCCCGTCTCCTACCTCGACGACCGGCTCAAGGACACCCTGTCGCGCACGTACGGCGTGACGGTGTACCAGGAGCAGAGCATGCAGATCGCGAAGTCGCTGGCCGGCTTCTCGCCCTCCGAGGCCGACGACCTGCGGAAGGCGATCGGCAAGAAGAGCGTCTCGCTGATGGCCTCGCTGAAGGGCCGGTTCATCGAGGGCTGCATCGCGAACGCCGTGCCGGCGCCCACCGCCGAGCTGCTGTGGAACGAGAACGAGCGCTCGGCCGACTACTCGTTCAACAAGTCGCACGCCGCCTGCTACGCGCTGATCTCGTACCGCACCGCCTACCTGAAGGCCAACTACCCGGCCGAGTACATGGCGGCGCTCATCTCGTCGGTCATGGACACGAAGGACAAGGTCCCGTTCTACGTGGCCGAGTGCTCCGACATGGGCATCGAGGTGCTGCCGCCGGACGTCAACTCGTCGCAGCGCGACTTCGCCGTCGTCGAGGGCAAGGTGCGGTTCGGGCTGTCGGCCGTCAAGAACGTGGGGGAGAACGCGGTGCGCGCGATCCTCGAGGCGCGCGGCGCCGACGGGCCGTTCCACTCCGTCTGGGACTTCTGTGAGCGCGTCGACATGCAGCAGGTCTCCGCGCGCGTGCTCGACAGCCTCGTCCGGGCCGGCGCGTTCGACTCCACCGGGGCGCCGCGCAAGGGGCTCATCGAGGTCGCCGAGCAGGCGATCTCGTCCGGCCGCAAGTCGCAGGCCGACCGGCTCGCCGGGCAGGGCTCGATCTTCGACCTCGACCCGGTCTCCGACCTGCCCGCGACGACGTCGTACCCGGCCATCCCCGACATCGAGTTCGACAAGCGCGAGCTGCTGCAGGCCGAGCGCGACACGCTGGGGCTGTACGTGTCGAGCCACCCGCTGGCCGATGTGCGCGAGCAGTTGCGGCGCAAGGTCGACTGCGGCATCCGCGAGCTCGCCGGCCGGCGCGAGGGTGAGCGTGTGGTCGTCGGCGGACTCGTCTCGTCGGTGCGCCAGCACATGACGAAGAAGGGCGACCCGATGGCGTTCGTCCTGCTGGAGGACCTCACCGGGTCGACCGAGGTGACGATCTTCACGAAGGCGTACGGTGCCGCCCGCGAGCTGCTCGTCCAGGACCGCATCATCATCATCAAGGGACGCATCGACGGCCGCGGCTCGGGCGACGTCAAGCTCGTCGGCGACGAGGTGCTCCCGTTCGAGGCGGTCGCCGAGGTTGGCATCGTGCGCGTCTCGATCGATGCGCGCATGGTGGCGCGCAGCGCGATCGACGAGCTGAAGGCGCTGGTGCGGGAGTTCCCCGGCGATCACCCCGTCATCGTCGAGCTGCTGACGTCGCGCGGCCCGAAGCGGCTCCGCCTTGGCGCGAGCTTCCGGGTGCGGCCGGAATCGGCGTTCTTCGCCGAGGTCCGGGCCCGTCTCGGCGACGCCACCCTGGCCTGATCTGCGGCGTTCTCCGGGCGCCGTCCGATCTTGCCGGTAGTTTTCCGATAGGTGGCGGCGCCCTCGGTCTTCTCGCTCGATCTTGATCTCGACCTGTTCGCCGGGCCGTTCGATCTGCTGCTCGCGCTCATCCTGCGCGACGAGGTCGATCTGGCCGAGGTGCCGGTGGCCGAGGTCTGCGTCACGTACCTGGAGCGCCTCGCCGAGGCGTCCGAGCTCGATCTGGAGGCCGCCAGCGAGTTCCTGGTGCTGGTCGCCGCGCTGGTCGAGCTGAAGTCGCGTCTGCTGCTGCCCGACGAGGACGCCTCCGACATCGAGACCGTCGAGGAGGCCGCGGACGAGCTGGCGGCGCGGCTCGCCGAGTACGCGCGCTTCCGAGCCGCTGCCGAATGGCTCGGCGGGCGTCGCGAGGAGGACGGGCGTCGCATCTTCCGCAGCACCCGCGCGCCGCTGGCCCCGCCGCGCGTGGCCGAGCGCCCGCTGCCGAACGAGGATCCGCAGGGGCTGGCCGACGCCATCGCCCGGCTGCTCGCGCCGCCGCAGCAGATCGATCTCTCGCACCTGCCGAAGCGCCTGCTGCCCGTCCGCAGCTTCCTCGACCGGTTCCGCGCCCTGCTCGACGAGCGGGGCACGTTCACGTTCGACGAAGCCATCGATGGGCTCGACCGCATGGGCGTCGCCGTCGCCTTCTGGGCGCTGCTCGATCTCTACAAGCGAGGCGAGGTGCGGATGGCCCAGGCCGAGCCGTTCGCGCCCATCCGCATCGCCCGGTCGGCGGGCCTGATCCTCGATCATGGCGACGACACGGCCGAGGAGGCGGTGGCATGAGCGAGCTCACGCACGTCGTCGAGGCGCTGCTGTTCGTCGCCGCCGAGCCGCTCACGGTCGCCGATCTGGCCGAGGCGGCGGGCACCGCGCCGGAGCGCGTCGAGCGCGCCCTCGATGCGCTGGCCGACCGTCACTGCGAGGGGCGCAGCGGTGTGGTGCTGGAGAAGGTCGCCGGCGGCTACGGCTTCCGCGCCGCGTCCACGACGGCCGAGGCGTGCGCGAGGCTGTTCGAGCGCGCGCCCGACCGCGCGCTGTCGCACGCCGCGCTCGAGACGCTCGCGGTGATCGCGTACGCCGGGCCGGTGTCGCGCCCCGAGATCGCCCGCGTCCGCGGCGTCTCGGCTGACGGCGCCGTCGCGGGTCTGCTGGAGCGCGGCCTCATCGAGGAGGCGGGCCGCGGTGACACGCCCGGCGCGCCGGTGCTGTACCGCACGACGGTGGTGTTCGAGCGGGTCTTCTCGCTGGAGGACGGCCTCCGCTCGCTGCCGACGCTCGACGCGCTGACGTGTGACGAGGCGCAGCCCGAGCAGCTCCGCGACCGCCTCCACGCGGTCGCCTCCGAGCGCGTGTAGCGCGTCTTGCGCCTCCGTTCGCGGTAGCACGATCTCCGTGCCGTCCTGCGCGCGTTTCGTGGCGACGCGCGCGCGTTCCGCGCCACGTAGCGCGATTCGTCCGCCTTCGGCGCGGAAACGTTCCGGGGTCAGACCCCAGGAACGCCCGAAATGGGGTCAGACCCCGCACATGGGCGGCGCACGAAAGCGCGCGGGAGCGTCACGCCTTGGCGAGGCGGCGCTCGAAGGCTCGGCGGCTGCGGATGTCGATCGGCTCGTCGAGCGCTCGCTCGATCGCGTCCGCCGGGGCCTTCCTGTCGTAGTACAGGTCCTGCAGGTCCAGCACCGTCAGGCTGCCCGCGGCGCGTTCCAGCGTCACCTCGTCGCCCTCGCCGATCCTGCCCGGCTCGAGCACGCGCAGGTACACGCCCGGACGCCTCGCGTCGCGGAACCGGCGGATGAAGCCCGCGTCGTCCATGCGCGCCGCCAGCGTGGCGCAGGGGATGCGCGGCGACGTCACCTCGAGCGTGACGCCGGCGGCGACGAGCCGGTCGCCGATCGCCAGTGCGGCGCTCTCCAGGCCTTCGATCGTCAGGTTCTCGCCGAACGTCCCCGGCGGCAGCGGGCGGCCCAGCTCGGCCTCCCACCAGGCGTAGTCGGGAGTGCCGTACGCGTAGACCGCCTGATCCGGGCCGCCGTGGTTCCGGGTGTCGCCGACGCCGTCCCCCGCCAGGCCGTCGACCGTGACGGCGACCGGGCCGGACTGCGGCTGCTTGTCGATCGCGGTGCCGCCCGCCGGCGGCAGCTTCACATTCACGGACACGACCCGCATCAGAAGCAGGCACCGCCGCCGATGGTGCGCGGGTCGCTCTTCGCCGGTGCCTTCTCGAGCGCGTCGCGCACGGCCTTGCGGATCGCCGGGATGTCGGGCATGTTCTTCCCGGCCGCGGTCACCCCGGACGTGAACTCGGGCGGCGTGAAGCCGATGGAGACGACCTGGCCCATGTTGATCGAGGTGGCCAGCCGGGCGAGCTCGGGCAGGTGCTTGGCCGGGATGTCGGTGCTGAAGTTCTCGCGGAACGTCTTCGCCAGGCCGCGGAACGACCGCAGCACCGTGGTCGGCCCGGTCGCGTCGGCCAGTTCGGCGATGACGCAGCGCTGGCGCTTGATGCGGGCCCAGTCGGACGAGGTGGAGCGTGCGCGCACGTAGGCGAAGGCCTGGTCGGCGGTCAGGTGCTGACGGCCCGGCTGCAGGTCGATCCTGATCCACGCGCCGCCCCGCTCGTAGGGCGAGACGCGGTCGAGCACGGCATGGGGGATGTCGAGCGTGACGCCGCCGAGCGCGGCGACGAGACCGTGGAAGCCGCGGAAGTCGACCATCACGTAGTAGTCGATCGGCAGCCCCGTCAGCTGGCCGAGGGTCTGCTTCAGGGCCGTCACGCCGGGATCCTTGCCGCCCGGGAAGAGGTCGGGGTGCGCCGTGCCGAAGGCGTGCAGCGCGTTCAGGATGTCGGGAAACCGCGCGCCGGCGCCGCGCGCGGCGCGCGGCGGCAACGGTACGCCACCCATGTTGCGCGGCACCGAGAAGAGGGCGGCGCGATGCGTCTTCAGGTCGATCGTCGCGACCATCATCGTGTCGGTGCGCAGGCCGGAGCGGCCGGGGCCGGCGTCGGCGCCGAGCAGCACGAGGTTGAGCCGGCCGCGCTTCTGCCACGCGGGGAGGTGCTTCGCCGCCTCCTTCTGCGCCGCCAGCGCGGCCGCCGTCTCCTCGGGCGTGCGGCCGACGGCCGAGATCGACGTCGGGTCGGCCGCGGCGAGCCCGCCCGCCGGGATTTTCGCGGCCGGCGAGACGTCGAACTGGTCGGCGACCGGCACCAGCACGTCGGTCGGCTCCGACTCCTCGAACACCTCGGTGACGGTGTCGTACGCGGTGTACGCGTACCAGGCGACGCCGGCCTGCGGCAGGATCACGAGCGTCGCCAGGATCGCGAGCGTGACGATGGTGCCGCGTGCGCGGTAGCCGAGCCGCGCCGCGTCGGCGATGGCGCCGAGGCGGTAGACGGCGATCAGCCCGTTCGCGATCAGCACGCCGACGAGGACGCGCGTGTCGACTGCCTCGCCGATCAGCGTGTCGCGGCCCTGCTGCGCCAGCACGACGAGGGCGCCCACCAGCAGGATCGCCGTGAACACGACGAGGAAGACGCCACGACGACGGGCGCCGCCGGCGACCTGGCCGAGCCCGGGCCACAGGAAGGAGAGCAGCGCACAGCGTGCCGCCAGCGGACGACGCCGGGTCGGCGTGTCGCTCGGCGGTTGCGAGGGGTGCCGCGGGCGCGGCGGTCGCAGCCCGATCGAGGCCATCGTCTTGTCAGATTACCGCGTCTGCAGCGGTTTTCCTGCCCAGGCTCGGGCTCGTGGCATAGTGGCCCGGCGATGGACGAACCCCAGTACGACGCGCGGCCTCGTGGTGCAGGCGTGGACGGTTCCCGGCGGCTGGGAGGAGCCGCACTACCAGGACGTCGCGGTGGCGCTGCTGGCGGCGGACGGCACCGTGACGTCGCCGGGCGAGCGGCTGACGCTTTGGCCGTACCGGCACACCAAGCTGGTGGACGACCTGGAGGCCGTCGGCCTGGACGCGGAGCTGTCGACCTACGACCCGGCGGCAGAGCGCTACCTCCTCACCGCCCGGCGGCCCTGAGTCAGGCGATCGAGACCGCGAGCAGGGCCGACGTCGCGAACGCCACCCCGAGCGCCGCGGGCAGCGCGTAGCGCGGTCGCACACCGCGGCTCGCGATGTCCGCGCACAGCGCGCCCGCCGCTGCGCCTGCCAGCGGCGCGGGGCCGGCGACCAGCGCGATGCACGCGATCACGAGCGCGCCGGCCCGGCCGGATCGAGCGCCGAACAGGTACGGCAGGGCGGCTGCGAGCGCCCACGGGGCCCACCAGGCGGCGACGTCGGAGCCGATGCCGACGGCGAACGCCTGCAGCGCCAGCGGCACCCCGAGCACGTTCGCGACCAGGTTCGGCCGGCGGGCGCGGAGCAGGTCCGGCTCGAGGACGACGACGGGTGTGTGCGCGGTGACGGACGCGATGACGCCACCATACGCGGGTGGACAGCGCCGACGCCACCCGTATCAACCGCTTCCTCGCGGCCTCCGGCGTCGCCTCGCGCCGTGCGGCCGACACGATGGTCGAGGCCGGCCGTGTGCGCATCGACGGCGTCGTCGCCGAGACCGGGTCGCAGGTGCGACCGGGCCAGAAGGTGACGCTGGACGGCAACCCGGTGTACGCGGAGCGCAAGGTCTACGTGCTGCTCAACAAGCCCGGCGGCGTCGTCACGACGGCCAACGACCCCGAGGGCCGGCCGACCGTGCTCGACCACATCAAGGTGAAGCAGCGCGTGTTCCCGGTCGGGCGCCTCGACAGCGGCACCACCGGGCTCTTGCTGATGACCAACGACGGCGCGCTGGCCGAGCGGCTGATGCACCCGCGCTACGGCGTCGAGAAGGTCTACCACGCGCTCGTGAAGGGGCTCGTGCCGGCGGAGGTCGCCGCGCAGCTGGCAGCCGGCGTCGAGCTCGACGACGGCCCCACGCAGCCCGCGAGCGTGAAGATCGTGGGCCGCGACGCCGGCGGCAGCGTCCTCGAGTTCATCCTCAAGGAGGGCCGCAACCGGCAGATCCGGCGGATGTGCGACGCGGTCGGCTACCACGTGCGGGCGCTGCGTCGCACGGGGTACGGTCCGCTGCGCCTCGGGGAGATGGAACCGGGCGCATCCCGCAATCTGACGCCGTCCGAACGGTCGGCGCTCCTGCGGCTCGCTGGTCTCGATGCCGGCGAAGCCGTCCGCTCCCGGAGACCGGGACGCCCGGTAAAACCGCGACCAGGAAAGAAGGACCGATGATCAAGGAGTTCCGCGACTTCCTCTTGCGGGGGAACATCGTCGAGCTGGCGGTGGCGTTCGTGATCGGCGCGGCCTTCGCGCTGGTCGTCAAGTCGCTCAGCGACAACCTGCTGATGCCGATCATCGCGATGATCGGCGGCAAGCCCGACTTCAGCTCGCTCACCTTCACGATCAACGACGCGGTGTTCCGGTACGGCGCGTTCATCACCGACCTGATCGGCTTCATCCTGACGGCCGCTGCGGTGTTCTTCTTCATCGTCAAGCCGATCAATGCGATCGTCGCCCGCCGCCGGCGCGGCGAGGAGGTTGCACCGGCCGAGCCGGCGGAGGAAATCGTGCTGCTGCGCGAGATCCGGGACGCCCTGAGACCGCGCTGACGCGGCCGGGCACCCCGGCGCTTGGTTCTGGCACGGCTGGCATCATGGGCCGGTGCGTGTCTCGATCGTCGGTCTCGGGCTGATGGGTGGATCGCTCGGCCTGGCACTGACGGGTCGGGCGGGTGCAACCGTGCGCGGGTACGACCCCGATCCCGCCGCCCGCGCGGTGGCGCTCGAGCGAGGCTGCGTGGAGGCTGCCGAGGCCGACCTGGAGAGCGCCTGCCGCGGCGCCGACCTGGTGGTCGTCTGCGCGCCGGTGGCACAGCTGCCCGCCGCGGTGGCCGCGACGGTCGCCGTGGCGCCGCCGTCCGCGACCGTGACCGACATCGGCTCGACCAAGGCGAACGTCGTGCGCAGCGTGGAGGGGGTCGACCGCTCGCGCTTCGTGGGCGGACATCCGGTCTGCGGCTCCGAGGCCCGCGGTGCGGCCGCCGCCCGGGCCGAGCTGTTCGAGGGTGCCACGTACTTCCTGACGCCGGTGCACGACACCGACCCGCAGCGCTTCGCGCAGGTGCACGGCATGGTCACCGCGATCGGCGCGCGACCGGTCGCGATCGACCCGGGCGCCCACGACCGGCTGGTGGCGCTGACCAGCCACCTGCCGCACGTGGTCGCGAACCTGCTGGCCTCGCAGGCGGGCGCCGGCACGATCGACGGCCACGACCCGCTCGCGGCCGCCGGCGGCTCGTTCCGCGACATGACGCGCGTCGCCGGTGCGAATCCGCGCATCTGGATCGACATCTTCCTCGACAACCGCGACGCCCTGCTGGCCGCCGCGCAGGAGCACCGGCGCCGGCTGGACGACGTCATCGACGCGCTCGAGCAGCGCGACGCCGGCTACCTGGCCCGCTTCATCGGCGAGGCGGCGGGCGCCCGCCGGCGCTCGCTGGAGGCCGCGTTCGAGGGCGTCTCGGGCGACCTCCACGTCGTCCGCGTGCACGTGCCGGACCGCCCGGGCGCGATCAGCGGCATCGCGCAGGCGCTGGGCGCCGCGCGGGTCAACATCGAGGACTTCGTGCTGCACCACATCTCGCCCGAGCAGGGCGGCACCGCCGAGATCACGGTTGCCGGCACCGACGCCGCCGCGCGGGCGGTGGCGACGCTGGACGAGCAGGGCTACGGCGCCATCGCATCGCGCCTCGACCCGGGTGCGCCGTGAGCGAGTGGCTGGTCGAGGGCGCCGGCCCGCTGGCCGGTGAGATCTCGGTCAACGGCGACAAGTCGGTCTCGCACCGCTCGCTGCTGATCGGCGCGATCTGCGAGAGCAAGGTGCGCGTGCACGGGTTCGGCGGGAGCGCCGACACGCTCGCGACGATGGGCGCCGTGCGGGCGCTGGGCGTGCAGGTGGACGAGATCTCGCCCACCGAGCTGCTCGTGCACGGGGTCGGCCTGCGTGGGCTGGAAGCGCCCGCCGGCATCATCGACGTGCACAACTCGGGCACCCTGCTGCGCCTGCTGCCGGGCCTGCTGGCGGGCCAGCCGGAGGGTACGTACACGCTCGACGGCGACGAGTCGATCCGCCGCCGTCCGGTCGACCGCATCACCCTGCCGCTCGGCCGCATGGGGGCCGTGATCGCCGCCACCGACGGCTGCGCGCCGATTACCATCGACGGCGGCAACCCGCTCACCGGCATCACCTACGAGCTGCCCGTGGCGTCGGCCCAGGTGAAGTCGTGCGTGCTGCTCGCCGGCCTGCTGGCCGAGGGCGAGACGACGGTGGTCGAGCCGCTCGCGACGCGCGACCACACCGAGCGCCTGCTGCGCGCGGCCGGTGCGCGCGTGACCCGTCATCCGGGCGCCGTCACGATCCGCCCGGCACAGGCGTTGCGCCTGGCCGAGATCGAGGTGCCCGGCGACATCTCCTCGGCCGCGTTCTTCATCGTCGCCGCCACGCTCGTGCCCGAGTCCCACCTGTTCCTGCGCGGCGTCGGCGTCAATCCCGGCCGGGCCGGTCTCCTGACGGTGCTGGAGCGCATGGGTGCCCGGATCGGGATGTTCAACCGCCGCGTCACCGCGGGCGGCGAGCCGGTGGCCGACATCGAGGTGCGGCACGCCGAGCTGGTCGGCACCGAGGTCGAGCCCGAGATCGTCCCGTCGCTGATCGACGAGCTGCCGCTGATCGCGCTCGCCGCGGCGCGGGCGCGCGGCCGCACGGTGGTGCGCGGCGCCGAGGACCTGCGCAAGAAGGAATCCGATCGCATCGCCACCGTGGCCGAGGCGCTGTCGGGTGTCGGTGCCCGCATCGAGGCGACCGGTGACGGCTGGAACATCCGCGGCGTGCCGGTGCGCATCCGGGGCGGCGTGGTCGAGCCGCACGGCGATCACCGCATCGCGATGATGGGCGCGATCGCCGGCCTGTACTCGGAGGAGGGCGTCCGCGTGCGCGACCCGGAGTGCATCGACGTCTCGTTCCCCGGGTTCCGCGACATCCTCCGGGCGCTCGAGGCGGCCGTGGCGGAGCGCGAGTAGATGGTGGTCACCATCGACGGCCCCGCCGGCGCCGGCAAGTCGACGGTCGCCCGCCGCCTCGCCGGGCGCATCGGCTACCGCTACCTCGACACCGGCGCGATGTACCGCGCGGTGACGCTGTGCGTGCTGGTCGACGGCGTCGACGGCGCCGAGGCCGCGCGCTCCGGCGCCTGGCGCACGTACGAGGGCGACCCCCGGCTGCGGGCGAGCGACGTCGACGCGGCGGTGTCCGAGGTGGCGCAGCAGCCATCGGTGCGCGAGGCGCTGCGCGAGGCGCAGCGGGCGTTCCTGGCCGCCGGCGACGCGGTCGCGGAGGGGCGCGACATCGGCGAGGTCGTGTGGCCGCAGGCCGAGCTGAAGGTGTGGCTCGACGCGGCGCCCGAGATCCGCGCCCGCCGCCGCGGCTCGCCGCACGCCCTGGAGCGCGACCGCCGCGACAGCGCCCAGACGCGCGTCGCCCACGATGCGGTGCGGGTCGACACCTCGCAGTTGTCGGTCGACGACGTCGTCACCGAGCTGGCCCGGCTGGTGCAGGAGCGCTCATGAGCGCTGGCGCCCCCGGCGACGACTTCCGCTTCATGCCTCCCGAGCACATGTGGAAGCTCGCCCGCGTGATCATCCAGTCGTGGTTCGCGCCGATGATGCGCCTGCGCGTCTACGGGCAGAATCGCATCCCGCGCGGGGCGGCCGTGATCGCCTCGAACCATATCGCGGGCGACGACCCGATCGTGCTCGGCATGGCCTGCCCGCGCTCGATCCGCTACATGGCGAAGATCGAGCTGTGGCGCGTGCCGGTGCTGCGCCGCGTCATCCCGCACACCGGCGCGTTCCCGGTCGACCGCGGCAACGCCGACCGCGAGACGATCACCAACGCCCGCGCCGTGCTGCGCAGCGGCAACCTGCTCGGCATCTTCGTCGAGGGCACGCGGCAGACGAACGACGAGATCGGCGCGGCGCGCACCGGCGTGGCCATGTGCGCGGTGCTGGAGAACGCCGTGATCATCCCCGCCTGCATCATCGGAACCGACCGTCACGGGCGCAATCCGTTCCATCGCGCGGCGGTGGCGTGGGGGACGCCGATCGACGTGTCTGGCGTCGGAAGGGGCGCGAAGGCGTACCGTGCGATAGCTCAGGCAGTCGAGGAAGAGCTCCGCGCGTTGCGCGAGTTCCTCGACGCTGCGCAACAGGCCGGATTCCCACGTGACGCCGTGCCGCCTGTTTCCCGATCCACCGTGGAGGTCCCGGCATGACCGAGGAAGACGATCGGCGCCGCGAACCACCGCGCGCCAGAAGCCAGCGAGGACGCGACGTCCCCGAGTCCGACGACGAGGGGCTGCGCCGCATTGCGGGCACCGTCGCCGTGATCGGCTACCCGAACGTCGGCAAGTCGACGCTCGTGAACCGCCTGCTCGGCCGCCGCGAGACGGTCGTGCACCAGGAGCCGGGCGTGACGCGCGACCGCAAGGAGATGGAGCTGGAGTGGAACGGCGTCGTGATGCAGCTGATCGACACCGGCGGCATCGACATCGAGGCCGAGGGCACCATCGGCAAGCAGATCACCGAGCAGGCGCGCATCGCGCTGGCCGAGGCCGACCTGATCCTGTTCGTCGTCGACGTGCAGACCGGCGTCACCGCGGGCGACCACGAGGTGGCCGAGATCATCCGCCGCTCCAAGACGCCGGTGATCCTGATCGCCAACAAGGCCGACAACCCGAAGCGCGAGGCGGTCGTCTCGGCGCCGCTGCACGAGCTCGGGCTCGGCGATCCGTTTCCGATCTCGGCCATCCAGGGCACCAACTCGGGCGACCTGCTCGACCACATGGTCGAGCGCCTGGCAGCGATCGAGGGCGCCGCCCGCGACGTGCGCGTGTCCGACGAGATCGGGATCGCCATCCTGGGCCGCCCGAACGTCGGCAAGTCGAGCCTCTTCAACGCGCTCTGCGGCCAGCCGCGCGCGATCGTCTCCGACATCCCCGGCACCACGCGCGACTCGTTCGACACGCGGCTGACGGTGGGGGAGACGACGTTCCGGCTGATCGATACCGCCGGCCTGCGCCGCATGCGCAAGCACCGCCAGCAGGTCGAGTACTGGTCCGAGGTGCGCGCCCTGCACGCGGCGCAGCACGCCGACATCGCGCTGGTGCTGGTCGACGCCCAGGAGGGCCTCACCGACCAGGATCTGCACGTCGCCGACGAGGCCCGCAAGGCGGGCTGCGCCACGATCGTCGTGGTGTCGAAGTGGGACATCCAGGAGGTCGACCTCGACGATCTGCGTGAGCGCCTGCAGATCAAGCTGCGCCAGCGCCCGGTCGTGATCACGTCGAGCGCCGTCACCGGCCGTGGCGTCGAGCGCGTGCTGCGCACCATCGAGGACGTCTTTGGGCACTACACGAGCCGCCTCGGCACCGGTGAGCTGAACCGGTTGCTGAAGGAGGCGGCGGAGCGTCAGCAGGCGCCGCTGATCAAGCGCCGCCGCCTGAAGATGCTCTACGGCGCCCAGGTGCAGACGCGGCCGCCGCGGTTCCGCATCACCGTCAACGACCGCAAGCTGATCACCGCCGATTACGCGTACTACCTCGAGAACCGCATCCGCGAGGGCGCGTCGCTGCAGTCGTGTCCGGTGATCGTCGACTTCGTCGCGCGTTGATCCTGACCTTCGACGACGGGCCCGATCCGCGGTTCACGCCGCAGGTGCTCGACGTGCTCGCGGAGGCCGGCGTGCAGGCCCGGTTCTACTGTGTCGGCCGGCGGGCGCTGGCGTGGCCCGAGCTCGTCCGGCGCATCGCCGCCGAGGGGCACGTGGTCGGGTCGCACACGATGACCCACCCCGACCTGTCGCAGCTCGATCCGCTCGCCGCGATGGGCAACATCCGGGCCGGCCAGCGGGCGGTGGAGAAGGCGCTCGGCGCGCCGGTGCCGCGGTTCCGGGCGCCGTTCGGCCGGCTCGGCGTCTCGGGTCGGATCGCGCTCGCCCTGTTACGGCTCGAGCACGACCACTGGGACCTCGACCCCGAGGACTGGGCGTCCGACGCCGAGGCGCACGCGCTGTTGGCGAAGATCCGGCACCTCGGCCCGGATGCCGTGGTGCTCTTGCATGACGGCGCGGAGTCGCCGGTCGACCCGGCCGGCCTCGACCGCTCGCAGACGGTGGCGGCGCTGCGCTTGCTGTTCGGGCGCTAGCCGCGTCAGCAGCCGGCGCAGGAGCCACCGTCTCCGCCGGTGAGGCCGTCGCCACCGCCGCCGCTGCTGCCTAGGTTGCCGCCGACGCTCGTCGCGCCACCGTCGTCCGGCGGCGGGCGGTCCGGCCTCGCCGCCTTCGCGGTGAACGCGCGGCTCGAGCCGATGTAGTCGTCGGTCTTCGCGACGTACACGAAGCGCAACTTGCTGCCCTCGGCGGACTGCGGCAGTCTCGCCGACACCAGGAGGGCGCGGGAGATGGCCAGCCGCTGCACGGTCACCCAGCGCCGCTGCACCCGTCGCTGCAGCTTCACGTAGCTGCCGCGCTCCCGGCCCGTTCGCGATGCCAGCAGGCGCCCGCTCACGATCAGC
>JBKJIG010000057.1:0-41808 GCA_046598415.1 Gaiellales bacterium | reverse complement strand
AAGCTCGAGCACCTCGGTACCGTCGAACGTCACCTCGCCCGAGGTCACCTCGTAGCCGGGGTGGCCCATCAGGACGTGCGAGAGGGTCGACTTGCCGGACCCGTTCGGGCCCATGATCGCGTGGATCTCTCCGCGCGAGACCTCGAGGTCGATGCCGCGGAGAATTTCCTTCTCGGAGTCGGTGATCTTGGCGTGAAGATTGCGGATGACGAGGTCAGCCACGGAGAAACGCTCCTTCGGCTGCGCGCTGGCGTGCCGGTTCAGGTTTGTCGCGGTCGATTGTATCGGGTTTAGCAACCCGACCCTGTCGTAACTCGGCGGGTTGTCGTCAGGCTTGGGAGGGATCATCGGGAACGACAACGCGGACGGTCGTCCCCCGCCCCGGACCACCCTCCAGCGTGAGCGATCCTCCCGCCGCCGCGGCGCGTTCGCGGCAGGACGCGAGGCCGATGTGGCCGTGCAGCGCCGCCGCCCGCGCGCGCTCCGGCGCGATGCCGCCGCCGTCGTCCTCCACCAGCAGCACGACGTCGCCGTCCTCGCGCGCCACGGTCACGTCGACGTGCGAGGCGCCGGCGTGGTGCGCGGCGTTGGCGATCAGCTCGCGCGCGATCGAGAACAGCAGGTCGTCGTGCCGCGTGCCCTCCACCGCGGCGTCGACTGCGACCACGAGCGAGCCGCGCCGGCAATGGCCGTCGGCGACGGCCTGGAGCGCCGCGCCGAGGCCGGCCTCGCCCAGCAGGTGCGGGTGCAGGTCGAAGATCGCGGCACGTACGTCGGCCACGGCGCGGTCGATGCCGGACCGGGCGCGGGCCACGTCGGGCGGCGTCGCCGCCAGCTCCTGGCGGGCGGCGAGCAGGCTCTGCATCGCCTCGTCGTGCAGCGCCTCGGCCAGCCGGCGGCGCTCGCGGTCCTCCGCGTCCAGCGCCTGTGCGACGAGCTGGCGGCGGCTCTCGGCCAGCTCCTCGATGGCGGCGCGGCGGCGATCGAGCACAACGGCGAGCAGCCAGGCGGCCAGTGCCGCCACCGCGAGGTAGGCCAGCTGCGCGAGCTCGAACGTGCGCGCGTCCTCGACGCCGGCCGTCGGGTAGACGAGGGCGATGGCCGCGAACGCCGACACCGCGAGGCCGGAGACCAGCAGCGTCATGCGCGGCGTCAGGATGGCGGCCGCCATCAGCGGCACCAGGAAGAAGGCGAAGCGCAACTGCGAGAACGGCCCGCCCGAGGTGTAGACCAGCGCCGAGATGAAGGCCAGGTCGAGCAGGCCGAGGCACCAGTCGGGTCCGCGGCGCCCGCGCGGGTGGTTGGCGGCGACCAGCGCGACGACGGCGTAGGCGCACGCGGCGGCGAAGATCCAGCCGAACGGCGCCGAGGCGGCGCGGGGGTGGTCGACCAGCCGCTCGCCGGCCAGGATCACGGGGAGCAGCGCGAGCCGCAGCAGCGCCAGCGCGCGCAACGTCCGCGCGCGGTCGGCCTCGCCGGTCACGAGATCAGGCCGCGCCGGATCGCCTCGGCCACCGCTGCGGCGCGGTCGTCGACGCCGAGCTTCTCGTACGTGCGGCCGAGGTGCGTCTTGACGGTGGCGGGCGACAGATACAGGCGGCGGCCGATGTCGGGCGCGCTGATGCCGCTCGCGGTCAGCGACAGCACCTCGCGCTCGCGCGGCGTGAGAACCGCGTCGGCGGCCGACCCGCGGTGGTGCAGGGCGCGGATCACGCCTGCCTGCGCCTCGCGCGACAGCACCGTCTCGCCGCGCGCGACGGCCGCGATCGCGTCGCAGATCTCGTGCCGGGTCGACTCCTTCGACAGGTAGCCGGCGGCGCCGGCCGACAGCGCGGGATGCACCACGTCGCCGTCCGTGAAGGCCGACAGGAACAGCACCGGCGTGAGGTCGCCGGCGCGCCGCAGCGCCTTCAGCAGCGACGGCCCGTCGAGACCGGGCAGGCGCACGTCGAGCAGCGCGACGTCAGGCGCCAGGGCGCCGATCCGCTCCAGGGCGGCGGGCCCGTCGGCCGCCTCGGCGACCAGCTCCAGGTCGGGCCGGTCGCGGATCGCGCGCGCCACCCCTTCCCGGAACAGCGGGTGGTCGTCGGCCACGAGCACGCGGACGCGGGCAGTCATCGCCCGCGCATTGTCGCAGCGTCGCGCGTCCCGCACAGGCGCGTCCTGCGATCGGGGGACGCCCGGCAGGGGGACGGCGGATCGGCGGCGGTCCGGGGCGGGAGGAGGATTGAGGCGGGCACCCCGGGCGGCGAGGATGGCGGAGACCAAGGAGATGGACGCATGACGAAGGGAGTTCTCCACCGCATGCGCGAGATCGCCGGATCGCTCGATCTCCTCGAGCGGGACCTGCTGCTCAGGAAGCGCGACCAGCGAGACGACCACCTCGACCCCCACGTCGTGTCACGGGTCCGTCCGCCCGAGCAGCTCGGGCACGCAGCAGGCCACCCGTGTCGCCCTGACCCGCTCGACGAACTGGCCGAGGCCTGATCCGGGACCGCTCCCCGGCTGCCGACTTCGACGACTGCCGACCGCGATCGGCGGACTCCCACGCGAAGGACGGCGGCCGGGGCGCTCGGTTTCCTACTCGGCGCCCGGTGCCCCTTCGCGGAGGTACTCGAGCAGCGCGCGGTCGGTGATGCGCTCGATCGGCGAGTGGTCGTCGGTCAGCACCGCGCCGCCGGCGGGGATGTCGCGGAGCCGGCTGATGACGCGGTCGGCCGCCACCTTCACGTCACCGGTGCCGGTGGCCATGAGCTGCTTCGCCCGGGCCGCGGTGGCCGTGTCCTTGTAGCCGATCACGACCGAGTTGAACCCGTTCCAGCGCGCTTCCTGCACGGCCGGGAACTCGGCCCGCATCGTGCGCGCGATCCAGTCGACCGCGGCCGTCAGCTTCGGCGGGGTGCCGACGTTGATCATCAGCACGCCTTCCGGCCCGAGCCGGTCGGCCACCTCCTTGAAAAACTCGCGCGAGACGAGGTGGAACGGGATGTACGGCTGCCGGTAGGCGTCGACGAACATCGCGTCGAACGGCCCCTTGGTTCCGCGCAGCCAGAAACGCGCGTCGGCGGTGTGCACCGTCAGGTTCGGGTTCGTCATCCCGAAGTAGCGCCGTCCGATCTCGGTTACCAGCGGGTCGATCTCGACACCGTCGATACGGGTCTGCGGCCAGACCGCGCCGAACTGGTTCGCGACCGTGCCCGCCGCGTTGCCGAGGATCGCGAGCCGGCCCGCGGGGGCGCCGTTGAGCAGCGGCAGCAGCAGGGTGGCGTCGTAGTAGCCGCCGGTGAGCACGCCGTTGGCGGGCGTGATCGAGTGGATCGCCCAGCCCTCGTTCAGGTGCAGCACCGTGTCGCCGTCCGACTGCCGCACCACCTGGACGAACTGGTACGGCGACTCGCCCTCGAACAGCACCTCGCCGTCGCTGGCCGCCTTCACCTGTCCGGGCGGCACGAGCAGCAGCAGCGCCAGCAGCGCCGGCGCCAGCGCCGCCCGGCGCGGCAGCATCGGCAGCGCGGCCAGGGCGAGCCCGACCGCGGCCAGCAGCATGGTGCGGCGCGTGCCCACCTCGGGGATCAGGTAGAGCACCGGCAGGAACGTGCCGGCGATCGAGCCGAGCGTCGAAAGGGCGTACAGCCGCCCCGCCACGGCGCCCGCCTCGGCGATGTCGGTGACGGCCAGCCGGATCGCCCACGGCGCCACCGCGCCGAGCGCCGTCACCGGGAGGGCGAACATCAGCAGCGTGCCGACGAAGGAGGCGATGAACGCGCCGGCCGAGACCTTGTCGAACGCGTTGGCGGCGGCGCTGAACAGGGGCCGGGTCGCGAACGGCACGATCGCGATCGTGATCGCGGCGAACAGCACCACGAGGCCGAGCGTGCGCTCGTTCGGGTACTTGTCGGCGAACTTCCCGCCCAGCCAGTATCCCAGTGCCAGGTAGACGAGGATCAGCCCGATCACGTTGGCCCAGACGACGTTCGACGTGCCGAAGAACGGCGCCAGCAGGCGCGCGCCGGCCATCTCGGTCGCCAGGGAACATGCGCCGGCGACGAACACCAGGACGTGGAGTCGGAGGCGCATTCGGCTGGAACGGTACCGGTATCGCGGTGTCCGCCCGTTCACGCTGGCTTAACGAAGCGGCCGCATAGCGCAACATGAAGAGCGACAAGTCCTTCACAGGGCGCCGGTACAACTCGTGTCATGGACGACCAGACGACCCGACCGAAGCGCGGAACGCGCAGCCTCATCCTCCCGCTGACGCTCGCAGCCGTGCTCGGAGGTGGCGTCGCCGCCGCCTCGGTCGTCGCCGTGGGTGGCACCGGCGGTTCAACCCCCGCCACCGTGACCGTCGGTGCCCCTGCCACGACGTCGTCCGCGAACCCCGCCGTGGCGGCAACGTCGGCGCCGGTTACGGCGCCGGCAGCCGCTGCGGCGGGAGTCAAGAGCGTCGCCCAGATCTACCGCGAGGCTGCGCCCGGCGTGGTTCGCGTCACGCAGGGCCAGGGCCAGGGCTCCGGCTTCGTGATCGACAGCGAGGGCCACATCCTGACCAACGCCCACGTGGTGGATGGTGCCGGGCCCGTGTTCGTCTCGTTCTCCAACGAGGATCGCGTCCAGGCGACCATCGTCGGCAAGGACGACTCCACCGACACCGCCCTCTTGAAGGTGACCGAGTCCGCCGACGCCCTGCGTCCGCTGGCGCTCGGCACCTCGACCTCCGTCGGCGTCGGCGACGCCGTCGTCGCGATCGGCAACCCGTTCGGCCTCGATCGCACGATCACCTCGGGCATCGTCTCGGCAGTCGCCCGCCAGATCGCGGCGCCGAACGGCTTCCCGATCAACAACGCGATCCAGACCGACGCCGCGATCAACCACGGCAACTCGGGCGGTCCGCTGCTGAACATGCAGGGTCAGGTGATCGGCATCAACTCGCAGATCGCCGACTCCGGCATCGACGCGAACGTCGGCGTCGGCTTCGCGATTCCGATCGACATGGTCAAGCAGATCGCCGCCGACCTGCAGAAGAACGGCCAGGTCACACACGCCTGGCTCGGCGTTGCACTCGCACCGATCGACCCGGCGCTGGTCGACGAGGTCAAGCTCGCCGCCGATAAGGGCGCGATGGTGCAGACCGTGCAGCCCGGCAGCCCGGCCGCGACCGCCGGCCTCAGGGCCTCCACCGACCAGAAGGTGATCGGGGGCGAGACCTACGCCATCGGCGGCGACATCATCACGGCCGTCGACGGCAAGCCCGTCGAGTCGATCACGGAGCTGCAGACCGCCATCCAGGAGCACCGCGCCGGCGACGTCGTGAAGCTCACCGTCGCCCGCACCAGCGGCACCGCCGAGCTGTCGGTCACCCTCGGCGCGCAGCCGGTCTCGGTCACCGGGTAACACGCCCCACCGTCACGAACGATTGACCGGGCCCCGCTGCATGCGCAAGCGGGGCCCGGTCGCGTTCTGCGGTCGGTCAGGCAGCCGCGAGCAGGCCCGCGACGAGCCGCGCGATGGCGGGCGCCGTGGGGTTCTCGGCGTCGCAGTCCATGCGCGAGAGCCACGAGCCCTCGGTGCTCAGGACCTGGGCGACGACGAGGCCGGCACGCAGGGTGGTGCCGTCTGCCGTGCGGGCCATCAGCTCGACGTGGTCGCCGGGCTGCAGGGGCATGATCGTCCAGAAGGCGATGCGGTCGCCCGCGAGCTGGAGCGATGTGACGGGAATCCGCGCGCCGTTGGGGAAGACCGAGGTCTGGACGGCGCGGGCCGTGACCCGCATGCCGCCGCCGGGCGAGGCGACCTGCGATTCCGAGATGCACTCGGCGGGTCCGGTCGGACGCAGCACGATCGTGTCGAACGGTGCCGCGCGGGTTTCCGTCACGGCGGTCGGCAGCTGCCAGACGCCGGTCGGGTCGCGCCACTCGACGAGCACCGGCCGTTCCGGCGTCATGTGAACGTCGGGTGCAGCGACCACGAGGTGCCCGGGCTCGATGTCGTCGAGCCGGGCGGTGTACCGGGCGCCGTCCGTCAGCAGCGCGACGCGGGAGTTGATCCGCGGCACCGTCAGGGGCGGAGCCGGCTGGGGCTTCCGGGATCGCAGCTTCATCATCGCAAGGTGTAGATCGGCATCGAAACGCGTGTTCTTAAGGCTTTCAAGTCGTATCGATGTCGTAGTACCGTCGCGAACGCGATGGCCCCGATCACCGCGATGGAGGCGATCAGCGCCCACATCGCCTCATCGCCCGCGCGGCCCAGGACCTGAAGCCCGACGAGCGGCGTGAGCGCGAAGGCCGCGCCGGACGTGGCGCTGAACGCCCCCATGTACGCGCCGCGCTGCGCCGCCGGCGCCCGGTCGGCGACGACCGCCTGCATGGTCGGCACCCAGAGCATCTCGCCGAACACGAACACAGCATCATCGGCCGCCGGCCGACCCGGTCCGACAGGTGGCCGCCGAGGACGCCGGTGACCATCGCCGAGCCGGCCATCGCCAGGAACGCGAGGCCGAGGCCCGTCTCGGACGCACCGAGCCGCTGCAGCGCCCAGATACCCATGAACGAGAACAGCGCAGACGCCGACAGCGATCCGAACATCTGCAGCGCCACGAGCGGCCGGATCGCCTCGTCCACGTCCCCGCCGAAGATCCGGCGGACGAACCGCACGGTTAGCGGCGGTCGGCGATCTGTGAGAGCAGCGCGATGCTCGTACCGATGGCGACCCACAGCGTGGCGCCGAGGATGGCCGCGAGGATGCCCTCGGCGACGCTTCGGCCGTCGCCTTCGAACAGCCCGACGGCGACGGCGACGACGGCGGTCAGGACAGCGACCGCGTAGCACGCGACCGTGGCCCGCGGGACCTGCCCCGGTCCTCGGGGGAAGCGTTCCGGGATCATGTCCATGCACGAACCATAACGGGCGGGGCTACGCTTCGCCGCTGTGAAGCGTGTGCTCCTCGTCGCGAACCCGGTTGCGAGCGGCGTCACGCCTCGGGTCGAACGCGACGTCATCGCGGCCCTCCGCTCGTTCGCGATTCCGGAGCTCGTGCACACGGAGCGGCCCCTGCACGCGGCGGAGCTCGCACGCACCGGCGCCGACGACGGATACGACGCCGTGATCGTGATGGGCGGCGACGGGACCATGAACGAGGTGCTGAACGGGGTTGGCGCCCGCGTGCCGCTCGGCGTGCTGCCGTGTGGCGGCACCAGCGTGCTGGCCCGGGCGATGGGCCTCTCACGCGACCCCACGGTCGCGGCCGCCCAGGTCGGTCGCGCGCTGGCCGAGGGACGCGAGAAGCACCTCCGGCTCGGCCTGATGAACGGCCGCCGGTTCGCCTTCGCGGCCGGCATCGGCTTCGATGCCGACGTCGTCCGCCGCGTCGATGCGCGCGGCCGTCGCCGCGGCCGCCGCCCGGGCGACCTCTACTACCTGCTGCAGGTCGGCCGGGTCGTGGCCCAGGGCAGCTACCGCCGAGCCCGCGCCACGCTGATCGTGGGCGGCCGCGAGGAACGCGTCGGGTTCGTGATCGCCGCGAACGTCCACCCGTGGAGCTTCGTCGGCTCCCGGCCGCTGCTGGCCGCGCCGCTGGCCCGGTCCGACGCCGGCCTCGACCTGCTGGCGCCGCACGGACTGCGCCGTCGCGACGTGCCGCGCCTGGCCCGCTACCTGCTCGTCGACGGCGGCCACGCCCGCCACGACGACTCGCAGATCGTCTACATCCACGACGTCGACGCCGCGATCGTGGAGTGCGACGAGCCGCTGCCGGGCGAGGTCGACGGCGACGACGTCGGCGACGTCACCCGAGCGGTCCTCGGCGTCGACAACGAGGGTGCTCGCCTCCTCGTGTAGCAAGGGCTACGCTCCGGACATGGATCTCGCCATCGCCATCGGCCAGGGGGCCGGGCTCGCAATCGCGTGCGGACTCGTCGCGCTGCTGCCCCTCGCGGTCGGCTCGCTGGGAGCGCTCGCCGGCATCGTGCCGGGCACGCTCGGCGTCTACGACGACGTGGCGGTTGCGATCGGCACGGCGGTCGCGGGCGTGGCGAACGCCGCCGTCTCGCCCCGTGTCACCGGCACGCTCAAGCTCCTGCTCGCCGCCGGTGCGGGCGCCGCCGTCTTCCAGCTCGCGGCGGGCGATGAGGTGCCCTACGCCGGCCTGGCGATCGGCGCGGTGTTCGGCGCCGCCGCGGCCTGGGTCGCGAGCCGCATCGTCGATCCCGCAGCCGCCAAGGGCAACGCCGGCGGCATTGCCGCGATCGTCGCCGGCGCCGGCCTCGTGGCGGCCGGCATCGCCCTGATCCCGTTCGCCGGCTACCTGCTCGTGCTCGTCGCCGCCTGGTTCGGCCGCCGCGCCCGCCGTGCGCAGGATCGCAAGTACGCGGGCCTGCGAGTGCTCCGCTGAGCCGCGGCAAGAAGCTCGTCCTCGTCGTCGTCGACGGCCTCGGGGTGCCGCTGCTCGACCGTGCGCTCGAGGCCGGCCGCGCGCCCACCATCGCCGCGCTCATCCAGCGCGGAGAGCGACATCCACCATGCGCGTCGTCGTTCCCGTCGCTGACGCCCGTCTGCCTGTCGGCGATCGCCACCGGACGGCATCCCGACGGCTCCTTCATCCCCGGCCTCACCTGGTACCGGCGCGGCGAGGGGCGGTTCGTGGAGTACGGCTCGAGCTTCTCCGCCACCCTGGTCGAGGGGTCGCACGCCGCTATCAACGACTCGATCCTGAACCTCAACCACCTGCACCTGTCCCAGAACCTGCGGACGGTGTTCGAGCTGGTCGAGGACTCGGGCCGCGTCGCCGCCGCCATCAACTACTACGTGTTCCGCGGCCGGGTCCGGCACCCGCTGAAGCACACCGCCGTGGCCAGGCTGGCGCGCAAGATCGGCGTCTTCGACGCCGCCTACGGGCCGTCCCGCTTCTTCTTCGGCGAGCTGTTCGCCTCGGACCGCACCGGCGCCGCGCCCAACCTCGGCGTGCACGCCGCCAACGACACGCAGGCCGCCGAGATCGGCCGCTGGCTGGTGGCGCGCGACGGCTTCGACTTCCTCCTCTACTACCTGCCCGACGTCGACATGGCCCAGCACAAGCTGGGGCCCGAGGGTGCGCTCGACGCCGTGGCGGGCGCGGATCGCTCGATCGCCAGCCTCGTCGACGCGGGCGGCGGCCTCGACCGGTTCCTCGAGCACCACGGGATCGTGCTGCTGGCCGACCACGGCCAGACGGCGGCGCGCGAGGCGTGCGACGTGCGGCCGGCGCTGGACGGCCTGCGCCTGTTCGTCAGCTCGCTGCGCTCGGCGCCCGGCGGCACCCAGGTGGCAGTCGCCGCCTCGAACCGCGTCTGCATGCTGTACCGGCTCGCCGACGCGCCCAGCTCGCGCGACCTCGCCGCTCGCGTCGGGGTGCTGCCAGGCGTCGATCTGGCGGCGTTCCACGAGGACGGCGACGTCGTGCTGCAGCGAGACGGCGCCGAGCTGCGCTTCCGGCGCGGCGGGCCGCTGCGCGACCGGCGCGGCAACCCGTGGACGGTGACCGGCGACCGGGCCGCGCTCGGGCTCGAGCAGGATGGCGACGTCGTCTCCGCCCCTGGCTACCCGAACGCGCTGGAGCGTCTGGCCTGCCTGCTGGAGTGCGTCAACGCCGGCGAGGTCGTCTGCTCGGCGGCGGCGGGCTACGAGTTCGTCGATGGTGGCGGCTCGCACCACGTGGGCGGCGGGTCGCACGGATCGCTGTCGGCCGACGACTCGGTCGTGCCGCTGATCACCGTCGGGGTGGACGCCTCGGAGCTTCCCGGCGAGCCGTCGATCACCGATGCGTACGGGCTCGTTCAGCGCCACTTCGGGCTATGAGGTCGCGCGAGCGGGAGCTGATGGTCGAGCTCCAGCTCGCGGCGCGGGGCATCGACGACGCGCGCGTCCTGGCCGCGATGGGTGCGGTCGAGCGCGAGCGGTTCACGCCGGTCGACCTGCACGACGACGCCTATGCCGACGTCGACGTGCCGGTCGGCTACGGCCAGGTGCTGCACCGGCCCGAGACGATCGGGCGCGCCCTGGCCCTCCTGGAACTCACCGGTGGCGAGCGGTTGCTGGTGGTCGGCGCCGGCCCGGGCTACGCCGTCGCCGTCGCCGCGCTGCTGGTGCGCGAGGTGGTGGCCACCGAGCGCGTGCCGCAGCTCGCGGCGCGGGCCACGCGGAACCTGGCCGGTGCCGCGCGCGTGCTCGCCGTCGACGGCACGCAGGGGACGCCGGCGGAGGCGCCGTTCGACGCGGCGCTCGTGCTCGCGGCCGGCGCCCGCGCGCCGTTGCGGGTCGCCCACGAACTGACGCCGGGCGGGCGTCTCGTCCACCTCGGCGCGGACGCCGATCCGGTGCTGGTGATCGCCGGTCGGGAACCCTCGGCCGGGTAGACTGGTCGCAGGGACGCGCGCACCGCGCGGACGACCGAGTTGCGCCTAGTGACGCCCCCTGCCGACACGACGACTGCCGAAGCGACCGAAGCGACCGGAACGACGCGGATCGCGGATGGCCTGCGCAATCCCGCCAACTGGCTGCAGCTGATCAAGTTCGGCATGGTGGGAGCCTCGGGGTTCATGCTCAACACCGCCGTCTACGTGCTGCTGCTGCACGCCGGCACCCCGTACCTGGCCGCCGCGGCGGGCGCCTTCTGCGTCGCGGTGCTGAACAACTTCCTCTGGAACCGGCTCTGGACGTTCCGTCACCAGGCGGCCGGATCGCACGCCGGGTTCCAGGCTGCGCGCTTCTTCCTCGTCTCGGCCGTCGCCTTCGTCTGCAACGCCGCGCTGCTGGCGGCGTTCGTCGAGATCGCCGGCATCGGCAAGATCGTCGGCCAGCTGATCGCCGTCACGCTCGTGATGCCCGTCTCGTTCCTCGGCAACAAGTACTGGTCCTTCCGGTGAAGTGGCTGGTCCTGATGCTCGCGCTGGTGCTGCCGGCGTCGGCGGCAGCAGCGACCAGCCCGAAGCTCGACAAGGAGTCCATCTCCCGCATCGCGTCGGGTGACTCGCGGATGGCAGAGGTGCAGCGCGTGCACCCGGCCGCCGTCTGGTCGGCCACCTATCGCGATGCGTCGCAGACCTGGATCGCCCGGCTGGCCGAGCCGTCGCGCTCGATCCTCGCCACCCTCACCGTGCGCGACTCGGACAGCGTCGTCACGGCCACCAAGGTCAACCCGGGCGCGCTCGACACGCACCTGCTGACCAAGAACCGCGCCGAGACGATCGCGGGCACGTCGCCGAAGGTGCGCGACTGGATGGCGCGGTACGCCGACGCCGGCGCGAAAGTGACGTCGTCGACCTCGTTCGACAACGGCGCCTGGGTGCGGCACTGGTGGGCCGGCGGCGCCGAGGTGGCGCGCGTGATCGTCAGCGACAAGACCGGCACGATCACCTCGGCCTGGACGGGTCCGCAGGTGGCGTGGTCGATGGCGCGCGGGTCGAAGGGCGCGTTCGGCCGCGAGATCAACGAGCCGTGGATCTTCGGGCCGCTGTTGCTGCTGTTCGTGGCCGGCCTGTTCGACTGGCGGCGCATCCTGTCGCTCCGCAACCTCGACCTGGTCGCGCTCGCCTCGTTCACCGTCTCGCTCTGGTACTTCAACGAGGGCCTGGTGTTCTGGAGCGTGCCGCTGCAGTACCCGCCGCTGGTCTACCTGTTCGTCCGCATGGTCGCGATCGGCTGCGGTCGCGCCCGGCGGGCCTCGTACACGACGCGCTGGCCGGTCTGGGTGGTGGCAGGGCTGGCCGTCTTCGCGCTCGGCTTCCGGGCCGGCCTCAACTTCTGGTCGTCGAACGTGATCGACGTCGGCTACGCCAGCGTGGCCGGCTCCGACCGGCTGCTGTCCGGCTCGATCCCGTACAACCACATGCCCAAGGTGACCGGCACGCCCTGCGGTTCGAAGTACTCGGACGGCTCGTACTCCGCCTACAAGCAGGCCGGCGGCGCCTGCGAGTCGCCGGTCGAGCGCGGCGACACGTACGGCCCGGTGATGTACTACGCGTACGTGCCGGCCACGGCCGCGCTCGGCTGGTCTGGGCGCTGGGACGACCTGCCGGCCGCGCACGGCACCGCCGTCGCGTTCGACGCGCTGGCCGCGGCCGGGCTCGCGCTCGCCGGCTGGCGCCTCGGTCGCGGCCGGCTCGCGGCGACGCTGCTGTTCTGCTGGGCGACGTTCCCGTTCACGACGTACGCGATGTCGTCCAACTCCAACGACGCGATCATCGCGGCGTTCGTGGCGTGGGCGATCGCGCTGTTCTCGTTCCCGTTCATGCGCGGCCTGATGCTGGGCTTCGGCGCGTGGGCGAAGTTCGCGCCGCTGTTGCTGGTGCCGATGTTCCTGCGCGCCGATCGCCGGCCCGCAGCCGAGCCCGCCGAGTGGCCCTACGACGCCGCCGGGCCGCCGCTGCTCACCCGCCCGACCCGGTGGCAGCGGCTGCGCAACCGGCTCGGCCCGGGCGCGGGTGGGAGGCGGTTCCTGCTCGGGCTCGGGACGGCGACGCTCGTGGCCTTCGGCGTGCTCGTGATCCTGGACGGACCGTCAGCGCTCGGCACGTTCTGGAACCGCACGTTCGGCTGGCAGCTCGACCGGCCGTCGCCCTTCTCGGTCTGGGACTGGGGCGGGTATCCGGGCTTCCCCGACCTCGCCCTGCCGCAGAAGGTGCTCAAAGCCGGGCTCGTCGCCCTCGCGATCGGCCTCTACTTCGTGCCCCGGCGCCTGGACGCCGTCCGCGCCGCAGCCTTCGCGGGGGCGCTGCTGATCGGCTTCCAGATCGTGCTTACGCACTGGTTCTACCTGTACATCCCGTGGTTCATGCCGTGCGTGGCAGTCGCCCTCTACGCGGGCCGGCCGGGTCTCGCCCCGGAGCGCGCCGTCGCGCCGGTGCCGCTAGGAGTCGCCGTCGAGCGTCGAGACCGCGCTCCAGGCCCGCTCGCGCGCCGCCTGCCGGCGTGAGTCGAGCTGGATCTGGGCCACCTCGCGGCGGCGCCAGGCCTCGATATTGAAGATCACGGCGAGTGCGGCAGTCGCACAGGTCGCAGCTGCAATCATCATTCTGGCGAAGCATGTTCACCGCGTCGGACGGAATCCCTTCACAACTCGGTGAACTCCCTGCGCTCCACCTCTCCGTCCAGTAACGCGGAGGCGACGCCCGTCAGGCGCTGCGCCGGAACAGCTCGATCGACGTCGCCTTGCCGCCGCCGTCGAGCTCCAGCAACGCGCCTTCCAGGCGCACGTCGGAGTCGGCCGGCTCGGAGCGCTGCGGCAGCTGCGTCAGGAAGCGGCGCAGGATGATCTCCTTCTTCACGCCGATCACCGAGTCGTGGGGGCCGGTCATGCCGAGATCGGACACGTACGCGGTGCCGCCAGCGAGCACGCGCGCGTCGTTGGTCTGCACGTGCGTGTGGGTGCCGACGACGGCGCTGACGCGGCCCGCCAGGTGCCAGCCCATCGCCACCTTCTCGCTCGTCGCCTCGCCGTGCATGTCGAGGAGCACGAACGGCGTGCGCGCCGTCGCCTCGGCGACCAGGCCGTCGACGATCTCGAACGCCGACCGCGCCGGCTGGAGGGTCATGCCACCGAGCAGGTTGATGACGGCTACCTGCGTGCCGTCGGCCGCGGCCACGAACGTGAGGCCGCGCCCGGGCAGGCTGGCGAGGAAGTTGGCGGGGCGCACGACGCGCTCCGACCCGACCAGGTACGGGCCGATACCGCCCCGGCGCCAGGTGTGGTTGCCGAGCGTCAGGCAGTCGCAGCCGGCGTTCAGCAGGCGCTCGGCCAGGCGGCCGGTGATGCCGGCGCCGTCGGCGACGTTCTCGCCGTTCGCGACCACGAGGTCGAGCTCCAGCTCGGCCCGCAACGGCTTCACGTGCGCCTCGACGGCGCGCAGGCCCGCGGGCCCGAACACGTCTCCCAGGAAGAGGATCCTCACGGAATCGCGAGCGCCGGGGTCGGGCGGAGTTCGATGTGCGCGTGGTTTCCGGCGTCCGCGGTGTAGCGGGCGAGCTCCATCTTCAGCACCTTCGAAAGGTCGGCGACCGTCCCGAGCAGCGTCGGCTCCTGGGAGGCCGTCACCTGCTGCCCGATCTGCAGCGCGGGGTCGACGAAGATGTGCGAGACGACGACGACCACGCCGGGGTCGGCCTGCGGCGCGATCGAGAGCTGCGCGCCCCAGGCGGCGCCGTTCAGGATCATCGGCGTGATGCCGACGATGGTGCCGTTCACCGGCGAGTAGACCTGCGTGCCGGCGCCCGCCCCGATATCGACCGACGCCGTTGACCCGGACGCGATGAAGTAGTCCGGCCCGGTCGCCGTCGAGCCGATGATCTGGCGTTCGATGCGGTCGATGATGCCGGCGTCGAGCAGGTTGCCGGACGGCGACAGATCGAGGGTGTCCGACCCCTGCATCTGGTGGTAGACGATGGCGGTGATCCGGGCGCGGTCGATCGGCACGTAGAGGATCACCGGGCCGCGGGAGGCCAGCTTCAGCGGTCGCGGCGGCGGCGACGGCACGAGCTGGCTGGCGGGCTCGGGGGCCGGCGTCACGAGGCCGACGGCCGGTGCGTTGTCGTCGCGCAGCGCCGAGCCGAGCGTGACGGCGGAGACGACGAGGACGATGCCGAGCGCGACCAGGCGTCGCGTGCGCCGCCACTGCGCCCCGGCGCGGCTGGCCCGCTCGCGCGGCCGGCGCGGGGGTGGTGCGGGCACGTCGGCGAGACGGCGCGCGTGCCGCCTGGCATCGGGATCGCGGCCGGGGTGTGCCTCCCCCGGAGGGTGCGCCACCCCGATCGACGCTGGCTCGTCGGGTCCGTGCTCGCTCACGGTGCCTCCGAGTCTATCGTGCGGGAGTGACTGCGCCGCTGGTCGAGGCCCGCGCTGTCGGGCGGCGTTTCGGCGGCCGGACCGCGCTCCACGACGTCTCCCTGGCCGTCGCGCCGGGAGAGGTCGTCGCCCTCGCGGGCCCGAACGGCGCCGGCAAGTCGACGCTGCTCGCGCTGCTGGCCGGGGCGCTGCGCCCATCGTCCGGCTCGGTCGCAGTCCCCGGCCGCATCGGCTACGTGCCGCAGCAGCCCGCGCTCTGGCGGCGGCTGACGGTGCGCGAGAACCTGCGCCTGGTCGCGCAGCTGGCCGGGCACGACAGCATCGACGAGGTGCTGGCGGCGAACGCGCTGGCCGAGATCGCCGACCGGCGCGTGGCCGAGCTGTCGATCGGCCAGGCGCAGCGTGCGAACGTCGCCGCGGGCATGATCGGCGACCCCGACGTGCTGCTGCTGGACGAGCCGACGGCGGCGCTCGATCCGCGGCAGCGACGGCTGGTCTGGGAGCTCGTCGCCGCCGTGCCCGCACGTGGCGGCGCCGTGGTGTTCACGACGCAGAACGTCGAGGAGGTGCCGCTGCACGCCCATCGCCTGGTCGCGCTGGCCGGCGGCGCCGTGGCGTTCGAGGGCAGCGAGGTCGAGCTGCGAGCGCGGGTCGCCAGCGCGCCGGGCGAGCGGTTCGAGGACGTGTTCGCGCGGTTCCTGGACGGTGACGGCGCGTGAGGTCGATCGCCCTCCTCGTCCGCAAGGACCTGCGCGTGCTGTGGCGCTCGCGCGGGCTGTTGGTGGCGCTGGTGCTGTATCCGATCGTGCTGGCGCTGCTGGTGGCGCTGGTCGCGGACGAGGCCGGCACGCGGCCGCGCATCGCCTGGGTGGACGGCGGCAAGATCCCCGCCGTCCTCGAGATCGGCTCGTCGAAGATCGACTATGCGGGGCTCAAGCACCGCGTCGGCGACCGCGTCGACTTGGTCGACATGGAGGCGGGCGCGGCGCAGCAGGCGCTCGACGAAGGACGGGTGGCGGCGGTGGTCAACGTGCCGTCGAGCCTGCCGGCCGACCTGCGGACGAGCGTCGTGCAGCCCCAGATCGCCGTCACCGTGCGCGGCGGCGCCAACGGGCAGCGGGCACTGCGTGAGGTGGAGCGGTTCGTGAACCTGCTGAACGCCCGCGTCCAGGCCGAGCTACTGCAGCAGACGCTCGGGTTCCTGGGCGTCCTCGGCGAGGGCGGCACGGCCGAGCTGGCCGAGCGGGACGTGCCGGTGCTCGGCCTGCACGCGGCTGCCGACGTCGTCACCGGCGTGCGCGACCAGCTGACCGATCCGGGCCAGCGGGCCGAGCTGCAGAAGGTGCTCGACTTCGCGCGCACGGCCCGGCTGGCGCTGGCGTTCGCCGACCCGTCGCTGCGGGTGGTGGCGTCACCGATCGCGGTGCAGGCCAGCACGCGGGGGGACGACGAGCTGCTCGGCGGCCGCGGCGTCGCCGTGGCGCTGGCGGCCGGCGTCGTGCTCGGCGGTCTGTTGCTGGGCACCGCGGCGCTCGCCACGGAGCGCGACGAGCGCACGCTCGCCCGCCTGCTGCGCGGCCGGGTGGGGCCGCTGCGGCTGGTGCTGGCCAAGGTGCTGTTCGTGAGCATCGTGTCGGGGCTGCTCGCCATCCTCCTGGTCGTCCTGCAGGCTCCGGCGTCGGGCCGCGGCAACGCGCTCGCGGTCGCCGTGCTGGCCATCGCGGGCGCGGCGGCCGGTGCCTGCGGCGTCCTGATCGCGGCATTCGTGCGCGACCTCGCGTCGGCCGCGTTCGTGGCCCTCCTGGTCGCCGTCCCGTTCCTGCTCGCGGCGCTGGTCGGACGCACCGGCACCGGGGTGGCGCGGCTCGGCGACCTGTTCCCGTTCGGCCCCGCCACCGCGGCGGTGGGGGCGGCACTGGACGGAGGCGACGTCGCCGGCCCGCTGTGGCACCTGGCGCTGATCGCCGTCGTGGCAACGGCCGCCGCCGCCGCCTACGCGCGCCGGTAGACCAGCACCTCGCCGATTTTGCGCTGCTGCCAGCCGGCGTCGCGCAGGACGACGTCCCAGCCGTTCGTCGTGGCCGGGTTCACCAGCACCGTCTCGGTGCCGGTCTCCCGCAGGAAGCGATCGAGCTCGCCCGGCGCGTCAATTGGCCGCGGCAGGCCGTAGAACGACCGCACGATCGGATACCGCCAGTAGAAGTCGGGAACCAGCGAGGCGGCGTAGCCGCCGACCAGCCGGAACCGGAAGTCCGACTCCATCTGCCAGCGCATGCCCGGGCCGAGGAACGACCACGGCAGCACCATCACGGCGCTGTCGGTGCGGATCACCGAGCGCTCGTTGCCGTTTTCGAAGAGGGCCGGCAGCGGCACCGGCGTCTTCCACAGGTGGGCGGCGCGCGACGGCACGACCGGCAGCAGCGCGAGCAGCACCAGCGGCCAGGCGAGCACGGGGCGCGAGGCGCGCGCCACCAGCAGCGCGCACATCACGGCCAGCGCCAGCCAGGCGTACAGGGGGAACCGCGACGGCAGCGCGAGGTGCAGCAGCGGCAGCTTCGAGACCAGCAGCCAGGGACCGCGCCAGCGCTCGACGCCGTGCAGCGTGATGTGCGGGCCGAGCGCGAGCACCAGCACGCCGGCGAACACCGTCGGCAGCGCCCAGCCGACACGCGTGCCGCGGAACACGACCGCGAAGACGACGACCAGCGTCAGCAGGCCGGCGCCGAAGTAGCCGGTCTGCTCGGTGATGCCGCCGACCATGCGCGCGGCATCGGCCGCGTAGCGCTCGTGGCCGATCGCCGTCACCCGCGTCGGCGTCCACAGGTTGGCGAGGTCCATCGGATAGCGCAGCGGCCCGGTGCCCTGCTGCAACGGGTTCGGGTGCGCGAAGGCGACGTACAGGTAGGGCGAGGCCACCACCGCGCCGATCGCCATGCCGACGAGGGCGATCACGCCCGTGCGCCACAGCCGGAACAGCGCCAGCGCGGCGAGGCCGAACAGCGCCGCGGTGGCGAGCACCTCGGTGAAGATCGTCAGCTGCACGACCACCAGCACGGCGATGCGCCACGCCGCGCCGCGGTCCGTGAGCGTGCCGCGGGCATGTCGTACGGCCACCCACGCAGCCAGCGGCACGCAGAACACCAGCGCCAGGTTGAGGTGGTTGACGCTCTCCGCGAGCCCGTACGACGAGAACGCGAACACGCCGCCGCCGAGCAGCGCCGGCAGCGCCTTGTGCGTCACCTCGCGGCACAATAGGAACGCGGCGAGGCCGTTCAGCGGCAGGGCCAGCAGCGCCAGGATGTTGTACGAGACGATCGCCCCGGCCAGCAGCGTGATCGGCGTCGCGACCAGGGCCGGGCCGGGGATGACGGTCGCCCAGGCGAGGTTGAAGCCCTCCGGCGCGTAGATGCGATCGGTCAGCAGCGGGTTGCGCAGATCGGCGATCGCGTCGGGCCACCAGGCGAGGCTCCAGGCGAAGAACCCCTGGTCGCCGCCGTACAGCCCGACGACGCTGCCGCCGAGGTCGCCGAGCACGCGGCCGAAGACGAGCAGCGAGATCGCCAGGTACGCAACGAACGCGCCGCCGCCCTCGAGCTTTCTGCGCACGGCGCGAACACTACCGGCCGCCCGTTACGATTCGTGTATGTCGCATCCCGTCCGGCCCCGCCGACTCAGGCGGACGCAGGGTTTGCGCGATCTCGTGCGCGAGACCCGTCTCGAACCGGAGCATCTGATCCTCCCCCTGTTCGTGGTTCCCGGCGAGGGCCGCCGCGAGCCCGTCGCCACGTTCCCGGGGGTCGCGCACCTGTCGGCCGACCTGGCGACCGCGGAGGCCGAGCGCGCCGCCGCCGCCGGTGTGGGCGGCGTGATGCTGTTCGGTCTGCCCGCGTCGAAGGACGCCGAGGGCTCGTCCGCGTGGGATCCGGACGGCCCCGTGCAGGTGGCGACGCACTCCATCCGGGCCGCCGCGCCGGGCCTCGTGATCGCCACCGACGTGTGCCTCTGCCAGTACACCGACCACGGCCACTGCGGCGTGCTCGACGACGACGGGACAGTCGCCAACGACGCGACGCTGCCGCTGCTCGGCCGCGTCGCGGTCTCGCACGCCCGAGCCGGTGCCGATCTGATCGCCCCGAGCGACATGATGGACGGCCGCGTGCGGGCCATCCGCAGCGCCCTCGACGCCGAGGGCTTCGCCGAGTCGGCCGCGATCATGAGCTACTCGACCAAGTTCGCCTCCGCCTTCTACGGACCCTTTCGCGACGCGGCCGACTCGAGCCCGCAGCAGGGCGACCGCAAGAGCTACCAGATGGATCCGGCCAACGCCCGCGAGGCGCTGCGCGAGTCGCTGCTGGACGAGGCCGAGGGCGCCGACGTGCTGATGGTGAAGCCCGCCGGGCACTATCTGGACGTGATCGCGCGCCTGGCCGAGTCGACGAATCTGCCGATCGGCGCGTACCAGGTGTCGGGCGAGCACGCGGCCATCCGGTTCGCGGCGCAGCACGGCGCGCTCGACCTGCGGGCGGCCACGCTGGAGTCGCTCGTCGCGATCCGCCGGGCCGGCGCGCAGGTGATCATGACCTACTCGGCGATCGACGCAGCGGGGTGGCTTGATGACTAGACCTGGATCCCGCGATGCGTGACGAGACACGACGGATCAAGGCTGAGGACCGCTCCAGGGAGCTGTTCGCGGAGGCCGTCGGGCACTTCCCCGGCGGCGTCAACTCGCCGGTGCGGGCGATGCGGTCGGTCGGGCGCGAGTTCCCGCTGTTCCTGGCCGAGGCCGAGGGTGCGACCGTCACCGACGCCGACGGCAACCGCTACATCGACCTGGTCGGCTCGTGGGGCCCGATGATCGTCGGCCACGCGCACCCGGCCGTGGTCGCCGCGGTCCGCGAGGCGATGGGCCGCGGCTCGTCGTTCGGTGCGCCCACCCGGGGCGAGAACGATCTCGCGACCCGGGTGAAGCGCGTCTACCCGCAGATGGAGCTGTTGCGCTTCGTCTCGAGCGGCACCGAGGCCTCGATGAGCGCCATCCGCCTCGCCCGGTCGCGCACCGGCCGCGAGCAGGTGCTGAAGTTCGCCGGCTGCTACCACGGCCACGTCGACGCGCTGCTGGCCGAGGCCGGCTCCGGTCTCGCGACGCTCGGCATCCCCTCCTCGCCGGGCGTGCCCGCCGCCGTCACCGCCGGCACCATCGTGGTGCCGTACAACGACGACGACGCGCTCGACCGGGCGTTCGCCGCCCACGGTGCCGACCTGGCCTGCGCGATCGTCGAGGGCGTGCCCGGCAACATGGGCGTCGTGCCGCCGACGCGCGGGTTCCTGGAACGCCTGCAGCAGCGCTGCCGCGACGCCGGCGCCTGCTTCGTGGTGGACGACGTGATGAGCGGCTTCCGTGTCTCGGCCGGCGGCGCCGTCGAGCTGTACGGCCTCGACCCCGATCTGATCGTGCTCGGCAAGATCGTCGGTGGCGGCCTGCCCGCGGCGGCGTTCGGCGGCCGCCGCGAGACGATGGAGCTGTTGGCGCCGATCGGCTCGACGTACCAGGCCGGCACGTTGTCGGGTAACCCGCTGGCGATGGCCGCCGGCTGCGTGACGCTCGACCTGCTGCAGGAGCCGGGCGTCTACGACGCGCTCGACTCGGCCTCGGCCCGGCTGGCCGCGGGCCTCGCCGACGTCGCGGGCGACGGGCACTGCGTGCAGCGCGTCGGCTCGATGGTGACGCTCTTCTTCCGGCCCGGGCCGGTGCGCTCGTTCGGCGAGGCCGCCGGGTCCGATACCGGCCGCTTCGCCGCGTTCCACGCGCACTGCCTCGCGCACGGCGTCTACTTGCCGCCGTCGCAGTTCGAGGCGTCGTTCGTCTCGACGGCGCACGACCACGCCGCCATCGACGCCATCGTCGCGGCGGCGCGGTCGTTCTTCGGGCGGGAGCGCGGGTGATCGCGGAGATCGCGGGCCGGGCCGGCGCCGCCAGCCCCGTCTGGGCCGCGGCGCTGCGTGCGGATCCCACCGGCGGGGCCACGTACGGCCCGCGTGTCGACGATCGCTTCGCCCTCGGCGTCGAGACCATCTACGAGGGCTATCTCGTGCACCACGCGACCAGCCGCGTGTTCTCGCCCGCCGACCGCGAGCAGGCGATCCTGCTCGGCGACTACCTCTACGCCGCCGGGCTGGTCGAGATCTGCCGCGCCGGCGACCTCGGCGCCGTGACGACGCTGGCCGAGCTGATCGCGACGGTCTCGGACCGCCGCTCGCGCGGCCTCCGCGACGATACGACGGCGTGGGAGCTCGCGGTGGCGGCGCTCGAGTCGGCACCCGACCGGGCTGCCCGATGAACGACCTGCGCGAGTGGATCGAGCTGCTCCGGCGCGAGGGCGAGCTGACCGAGATCACCGCCGAGGTCGACCCGCACCTCGAGATCACCGAGATCGCCGATCGCACCGTCAAGGCGGGCGGGCCGGCGCTGCTGTTCCGCAACGTCAAGGGGTCCTCGATGCCGGTGCTGATCAACCAGTTCGGCACCGAGCGACGCATGTGCCTGGCGCTCGGCGTCGCGTCGCTCGAGGAGGTGCGCGAGCGCGTCGCCGGCGTGTTCGAGCTGCTGCAGCCGCCGAAGGGGCTGTCCGCCGTGCTCGACGCGGCCACCACCGGGTTCCGCACACTGAAGGACTCCAAGCCCAAGATCGTCCGCTCGGCCGCCTGCCAGGAGGTGGTGATGGCCGAGCCCGACCTCGATCTGCTGCCGATCATGCAGTGCTGGCCCGACGACGGCGGCCCGTACATCACGCTGCCGTCCGTGATCACGCGCGACCCGGTCACGGGCGGGCGCAACGTCGGCATGTACCGGCTCCAGAAGCACTCCAAGACGACGCTCGGGCTGCACTGGCAGATCCACAAGGACGCCGCGTCCGACTGGCGCGAGGGCGCGGGCCGCATGGAGGTGGCGATCGCGCTCGGCACCGACCCGATCACCACCTACGCCGGCTCGATGCCGCTGCCCAAGCACATCGACGAGTTCGCCGTCGCCGGCGTACTGCGCAACGACCGCGTCGACCTCGTGCGCTGCAAGACGGTCGACCTCGAGGTGCCAGCGAACGCCGAGATCGTGATCGAGGGCTACGCCGAGCGCGGCGTGCTCGCGCCCGAGGGCCCGTTCGGCGACCACACCGGCTACTACACGCCGACCGAGCCGTTCCCGCTGCTGCACGTCACGTGCATCACGCACCGCCGCGACCCCGTCTACCCGTCGATCGTCGTCGGCGTGCCGCCGTCCGAGGACATCTGGCTGGGCAAGGCGACCGAGCGGATCTTCCTGCCGGCCGTGCAGATGACCGTGCCGGAGATCGTCGACTACGACCTGCCGTTCGCCGGCGTCTTCCACAACTGCTGCATCGTCTCGATCAAGAAGCGCTTTCCCGGCCATGCCAAGAAGGTGATGCACGCGGTTTGGGGAACGGGACTCCTGTCCCTCACGAAGGCGGTGGTGGTGGTCGACGACTGGGTCGATGTCCACGATTACGAACAGGTGGTCTGGCAGCTCGGCGCGAATACCGATCCCGGTCGCGACGTGTTGCTGTCGCACGGGCCGCTCGACCAGCTCGATCACGCCCCGAATCTCGCCAGCCTCGGCGGCAAGATAGGCTTCGACGCGACGCGGAAGTGGCCCGAGGAGGGGTACCCGCGCGAGTGGCCGGAGGTCGCCCGCATGTCGGACGACGTCCGTGAGAAGGTCGACGCGCGCTGGTCCGAGTTCGGCATCGAGCTGGGCCGGTCCGGCGCCGATCCGACACCGGGTTTGACGCGAGGCCGGCGCGGAATCTTCGGCAAGAGAGGCTCGTGACGTTGAAACAGCGATCGCTGTGCGAAATAGGACGGAACATTGTGCCGTCTGTTCCCACGTTGACACCCGTCCGACTGCGGCCGCAGAATGCCGGTGTCAACTCCTTTGGAGGAGGATGAGTCGCGTGGCGGATCCCTCGGGGAGCCACACCGGGCACGATGCAGCTGAAGGCGCCGCCGGGGCGTACGTCGATCCGGCGAGTGCCCGCGCAGCCGTGTCCCGGGGCCGCTTTCTCACCGGTGTGACGCTCGGGCTCGGCGGCCTGATCGGCGCCGCGATCACCGTCCCGGTGATCGGCATGGCGCTCGGCCCGTCGTTCTCGGGCGAGAAGTGGTACTGGTCGGACCTCGGTCCGACCGACCAGTTCAGCGCCGACAAGTACACGACCGTCCTCTACGAGCGCGGGCCCCAGGGTCACGTCGACCGCCGGGTCGCGTTCGTGCGCAAGGAGGCCGACGACTCGTTCACGGTCGTCTCGAACACCTGCATGCACCTCGGCTGCCCCGTCGAGCTGAAGGGCACGTCGTTCGCGTGCCCCTGCCACGGCGGCCAGTACGACAGCGAGGGCCGGCGCACGGCCGGCCCGCCGGTGCGCCCGCTGAACCGGATCGAGACCGACACGAAGTCGGTGCCCGGTCACCTGCTGGTCGGACGCGTGTTCGCGTCGAAGGAGGAGGGCGGCAAGGTGGTCATGTCCGATACCTGGAAGGATCCGGGCCAGCCCGTGCAGGGCCTGCTCTCGTTCCTCTATCCGGCGCCACCGCGCTAGGAGATCGAGCATGGCACCGCCCATTCCCATTCCGACCCCCAAAGAGCTCATCGACATGCCGCTCGACTGGGTCGAAGAGCGCTCCGGCCTGGTCTCGCTGCACAAGTACCTGCTGTTCCGCAACGTCCCGAAGGACATCTCGTGGCTGCAGACGCTCGGCGCGGCGCTGATCACCACGTTCCTGATCCAGGCCGTCACCGGCGTGATCCTGGCGATGTACTACCAGCCCACGCCCGCCGGCGCGTTCGAGTCGATCCGGTACATCACGGACACCGCCACCCTCGGCTGGCTGGTGCGCGGCATGCACAAGTGGGGCTCGAGCATCTTCGTGATCCTGCTCTTCCTCCACATGGGCCGCGTGTTCCTGATGGGCTCCTACAAGTACCCGCGCGAGATGACGTGGCTGACGGGCGCGATCCTGTTCCTGATGGTCATGTTCATGTCGCTCACCGGCTACCTGCTGGTGTTCGACCAGCGCGCCTACTGGGCGTCGATCGTGGCGATCAACATCAACGGCACCGCACCCATCCTCGGGCCGTACATCGCGGAGTTCCTGAAGGTTGGGCCCGAGTTCTCCCAGCACACGCTGTCCCGGTTCTACTCGCTGCACATGCTCGCCGTGCCGGGCGGGATCATGGCGTTGATCGGTCTGCACCTGTACCTCGTGATCCGCCTCGGCGTCACCTCGCCGCCGTGGTCGAAGCACCGAGCGAAGGCGGGTGAGGTCTAGTGCCGCGAATGACCGCGCGCGAGCGTCGCGAGGCCTACCAGCGCGAGCACGACTTCCAGACCCGGACGGGCAAGCCCTTCTTCCCGTACGCGATCTTCCACGACACCGTCACGTCGCTGGTCACGGTCGGGCTGATCATGGGCCTCGCGATCCTGTGGCACGAGGGGTTCGGGCCCGTCAACGACGACGGGCAGGGCCGCGCCGGCGGCTTCCTCGGTCCCGCGTACGAGGATGTCGCCGATCCGGGGACCGAGGCCTACGATCCTCGGCCGGAGTGGTACTTCTTCTTCCTGTTCCAGCTGCTGCGCATCTTCAAAGAGCCGCAGATGCTGCTGTTCGCCACGATCATCATCCCGACGCTGCTGATGGTGCTGCTGATCGCGTGGCCGTTCATCGACCGCCGGCCCGAACGTCGCGTGTCCCGGCGCCCGGCTGCCATGGTGCTCGGCGTCGCGATCCCGATCGTGCTGCTGTTCCTGACGTGGGAGGGCTCGAAGGCGCCGTCCATCGGTGCCGCCTCGGCGCACCCGGGCGCGGCCGCCTTCTCGAACGCGCTGCCGTGCGGCACGTGCCACACGCTCGCGGACGCGGGCACCGGCGGCCAGGTCGGCCCGAATCTCGACAGCGTCAAGCCCGACTACGCGACGGCGCTCGAGTTCATCACGAACGGCAAGGGCGGCATGCCCGCGTTCAAGGCGCAGGGCCTGACCGACGATCAGCTGAAGTGCATGGCCGGCTACGTCGCCACGTGGGCGGGTGGTTCGGGCACGACGCAGGGCCCGAACGCCAGCGGGGCGGCCGACACCTACCCGGCATCCTGTACCGCCGCCGGCGGGGATTACGCCGGGGCGGCGCCCGGCTGATCCGATCAGTGACGCTCTCGGGCCGGGACGCGCAGCACGCGTTCCGGCCCTGAACGTCTCGGAGGCGAACACCAGGACATGCGCGTCTTCCTCGGCATCACCGGAGCGTCCGGGGCTCCGTACGCGGCGCGGGTCCTGGACGGCCTCGCCGCCGCGGGCGCCGAGGTCGGCCTGTGCGTCTCCCGGGCCGGCGCCACGGTGATCGCGTGGGAGCTGTACCGTGATCGTTCGCTGCCGGCGGCCGAGGCGACGGCGCGGTTCGTGGCCGACCACGGCGGCGGCGTCACGACGCTGTACGACGAGCTGGACTGGTTCTCGCCCTACGCCTCCGGCTCGGCGAAGTGCGACGCCTACGTGATCTGCCCGTGCTCGATGGCCACCTGCGGCACCATCGCGGCGTCCACGACGGCGAACCTGATCCACCGCGCGGCGGGCGTCGCGCTGAAGGAGGATCGCCGCCTCGTGATCGTTCCGCGCGAGACGCCGCTGTCCGTGATCCACCTGCGCGCGCTGCTGACGCTGCGCGAGGCCGGGGCGCTGATCGCACCGGCGATGCCGGGCTTCTACTCGCATCCCGATACGCTGCAGGACGCGATCGATTTCGTTGCCGGAAAGGTGCTGGATCTGGTGGGTGTGGACGGCGGGTTCCTGAAGCGGTGGGGGGCATGAGCGGCGCATCGCTCGAGCCGCGCGGCGCCGACGGCCAGTTGTCGCCCGAGCGGGTGCGGATGATGTTCGATCGCATCGCCGGCCCCTACGACAAGATGAACCGCGCGATGACGGCGGGCCTCGATCGCCGCTGGCGCTCGCTCGCCGCCGACGAGGCCAACGTCGGCCTCGGCGCGAACGTGGTCGACGTCTGCTGCGGCACCGGCGACCTCGCGTTCGAGCTGGCCGGACGGGTCGGCGCCGCGGGCGAGGTGACGGGCGTCGACTTCTCCGAGAACATGCTCCAGCTCGCGCGCGAGAAGGCGGTGCGGCTCAACCACCCGAACGTGCGGTTCGTGCCCGGCGACGCGCTCGATCTACCGGTCGGCGACGACGAGGCAGCAGCGGCCACCATCGCCTTCGGCATGCGCAACCTGTCCGACCACGCGCAGGGCTTCCGCGAGCTGGTGCGCGTCGTGCGTCCCGGCGGCCGCGTCGTCTGCCTCGAGATCACCACTCCGGCGGGACGTGTGCTGGGCGGGTTCTACCGCGTCTGGTTCGACCGTCTGGTGCCCGCCGTCGGCAACATCGTCGACAGGGGCGACTCGGCCTACTCGTATCTGCCGGCCTCGGTGCGGCGGTTCCCGGCACCCGACGACCTCGGCAAGATCATGTATGCCGCCGGCTTGGAGCGCGTGCGGTACCGCACCCTCGCGGGCGGCATCATCGGGCTGCACGTCGGCGAGGTGCCGCGGTGAGCACGCAACGGCTGGAGCGAGGCGGAGGCCCCTGCCTGCGGTTGCGATCACCGTGCGAAGCACCGAACGGGTGCATGGCGTGAGCACCATCGACGAGGTCTCCCTGCTCGCCGGCGACGGCGTGCGCACCTATCTCGAGCGTCTCGCGGAGCTGCTGCGCGCCACCGTGGCCTGGAGCGACGGCCCTGCCGCCCTGGCCGCTCAGGGCACGCTGGCGGCGGGCGGCAAGCGACTGCGGCCGCTGCTCTGCTACCTGTCGGCGGCCGACCGCGACGGCGACGACCTGGCCCGGGCCGGCGCCGCCGTCGAGCTGGTGCACTCCGCCACCCTCGTCCACGACGACGTGCTCGACCAGGCGCCGCTGCGCCGTGGCCGTCCGACGATCTGGGCCACCGGCGGCCCCGAGCTCGCAGTCGCCGCGGGCGACTACCTCTTCGCGCGGGCGTTCGCGCTGCTGGCTGAGACCAGCGACGCGGCGGCGGTGGCCGAGCTGGCCGACTGCACGCTCGGGCTCGCCCAGGGCGAGGCGCTGCAGATGCTGCAGGCCCGCGACGCGCGCACCACGCCCGAGCAGTACCTCGAGCGCTGCGGCCTGAAGACCGGAATGCTGTTCGCCACCGCCTGCACCCTCGGCGGTCGCCTCGGCGGCGTGCCGGCACCGGCGCTGCCGCTGCTGCGTCGCTACGGCCACGACCTCGGCCTGGCGTTCCAGATCGCCGACGACGTGCTCGACTGCGCCGGCTCGCTCGCGTCAACCGGCAAGCCGATCGGCACCGACCTGCTCGACGGCACGGCCACGTTGCCGCTGCTCTACGCCGCGCGCACCGACGAGGCCGTCGCCCGCGCGATCGGCGAGCGACCGGCTCCCGACGAGGTGCTCGGCCTGCTGGCCCGCGTCGCCGACACGGGCGCGATCACCGAGGCGCGCGCCGTCGCCCACGACTACGCACGTCGGGCCGAGGCCGCGCTCGACGACCTCGACGAACATCTCGACACCCGTCCGCTCCGCGCCGTCGTGCGCGGGGTGGTCGACCGGGAGGCATGAAGTTGGCAATCGCCACACGACGCAACCAGGAGCTCGCGGAGATCCGCGACAAGATCGTCGCCGGAGAGCGCCTCGATCTCGATGACGGCATCGCGCTGCTCGAGTGCGACGACCTGCTGGCGCTCGGCGAGCTGGCCGACACGGCCCGTCGCCTCAGGGGCGGTTCGGACGAGGTCTTCTTCGTCAACAACCTCTACCTGAACCACACGACGATCTGCCGCGTGAAGTGCAAGTTCTGCGCCTTCGCGCGCACGTCGAAGCAGCCCGACGCCGAGATGTGGTCGATCGACGACCTGGTCGAGAAGTCGCTGAAGATCCGCGAGTACCAGGAGTTCACCGAGATCCACATGGTCGGCGGCGAGAACCCGCACCTCGACTTCTCGTATTACACCGACCTGACGCGGGCCCTGCGGGTGGCGATGCCCGACGTGCACCTGAAGCTGTTCACCGCGTCCGAGATCCACCACATGACGAAGCTCTCGGGCCTCACGCACGAAGAGGTGCTGAAGGAGCTGATCGCGGCCGGGCTCGACACCCTGCCGGGTGGCGGCGCCGAGGTGTTCGCGCCGCGCGTCCGCAAGATCATCGCGCCCGGCAAGGAGCCCGGCTCGACCTGGATCGAGACGCACCGCACGGCGCACGCCCTGGGCCTGAAGACGCACTGCACGATGCTCTACGCCCACGTCGAGACCCTCGAGGAGCGCATCGACCACCTGCTCGCGCTGCGCGACCTCCAGGACGAGACGAACGGGTTCATGGCGTTCATCCCGCTGCCGTTCCACCCGGAGAACACGGTGTTCGAGCGTCGCGGCTGGAAGCACACGACCGGCATGGACGACCTGAAGATGATCGCCGTGTCGCGCCTCATGCTCGACAACATCGAGCATGTGAAGGCGTACTGGATCATGATCTCCACGCCGCTCGCCCAGGTGGCGCTGCACTTCGGCGCGGACGACATCCAGGGCACGGTCGTCGAGGAGAAGATCGCGCACGCGGCCGGTGCAGTGACGCCGACCGAGGAGAAGGTCGCGTCGCTCGTCCACGTGATCCGCGAGGCCGGGCGCATCCCCGTGCAGCGCGACACCTTCTACCGCAAGCTGCGGACCTTCGACGGCCCATGATCCGGCTCGGACGCGTCGACTACATCAACACCTTCCCGCTGGCGTGGAGCCTGGCGCGGCACCTCGGCGACGGCCTCGCCGAGGAGGTGGTCGGCGTGCCGACGACGCTGAACGCGCTGCTGCGCGCCGGTGAGGTCGACGTCGCGAACGTGTCGAGCGTCGAGTACGCGCGCAACCACGCCTCCTACGTGCTGCTGCCGTCGCTGTGCGTCGGCTCCGACGGCGCGGTGGAGTCGGTACAGCTCGTCACCGACGTACCGCTGCCGGCAGTGCAGTCGATCTCGGTCACGGGCCAGTCGGCCTCGTCCGTCGTGCTGGTGCGCACGCTGTTCGCCGGTGCCGAGATCCGGCCCGAGGGCGAGCCGGCCGACGCGCGCCTGCTGATCGGCGACGAGGCCCTGCGGTCGGCGTTCGACGACCCGGCCCCGCATCACGACCTGGGCGCGCTGTGGCGCGAGCGCACCGGCCTGCCGATGGTGTTCGCCGTCTGGGCCGCCCGCGTCGGCACGCCGGGCCTCGACCAGCTCGACCGCGCGCTGGCCGGTGCCGTTGCCGACGCGTACGAGCACTCGGCCGACGTCGCCCGCGCCGCCGCCAGCCGGTACGGCTATCCGGCGGGCTATCTGGCTCGATACTTCGAGAAGCTCCGGTACCGTTTCGGCGAGAGGGAGCGCGCGGGGCTCGCGCGGTTCTTCGAGCTCGCCCACGGCGCGGAGGCCCTCGACGAGGTGCCGTCGCTTCGCTTCGTCTCCGACCTCGAAAGCGTCATCTGATGGCGATCGCCACCACCACGACCCGCCCGGTCTCCGAGATCCTCGACCGCGCCCTGCAGGGCCAGCGCATCTCGGACGAGGACGCCCTCGTGCTGCTGCACAGCCGCGACCTGGTGGCGATCGGGCAGGCGGCCGACGAGCTGCGCAACCGCAAGGTCGACCCGGCCGAGGTCACGTTCATCGTCGACCGCAACATCAACTACTCCAACGTCTGCGTCACCGACTGCGACTTCTGCGCGTTCTATCGCCGGCCCGGCGACCTGAAGGAGGGCTACACCCTCCCGAAGGGCGTGATCTTCAAGAAGATCGCCGAGACGCTGGCGATCGGCGGCACCGGCGTGCTGATGCAGGGCGGGCACAACCCCGACCTCGGCATCGAGTGGTACGAGGACCTGTTCCGGTCGATCAAGGAGCGCTACAAGGTCCACCTGCACGCGCTGTCGCCGCCCGAGATCCAGTTCATCTCGCGGCGCTCGAAGCTGCCGGTGCCGACCGTGCTGTCGCGGCTCCGCGACGCCGGGCTCGACTCGCTGCCCGGTGGCGGCGGCGAGATCCTCGTCGACCGGGTGCGCAGCATCATCGCGGCCAAGAAGACGAAGTCCGACGACTGGCTCGGCGTCATGCGCGACGCGCATCGCCTCGGTATCTCGACCTCGGCCACGATGATGTACGGCCACGTCGAGACGGTGGCCGAGCGGGTCGAGCACTTCCGTCGCATCCGCGATCTCCAGGACGAGGCGCCGGGCTTCCGCGCGTTCATCTCGTGGACGTTCCAGCCCGACAACACCCGGCTGGGCGAACAGGTCACCGAGACGCCGACGTCGTTCGACTACCTGCTCACGCAGTCGGTGTCGCGCATCTACCTCGACAACGTCGACCACATCCAGTCGTCGTGGGTCACGCAGGGCATGAAGATCGGGCAGGTCGCGCTGCACTTCGGCGCCGACGACCTGGGATCGGTGATGCTCGAGGAGAACGTCGTCTCGGCCGCGGGCACCACGTACCGCGCCACGGTCGAGGATTTCTGCCGCGTCATCCGCGCCGCCGGCTACAAGCCGGTGCAGCGCGACACCCTCTACCGCCGCGTCCGTGACGACTTCTGAGTCCGACCCCGTCGTGGCCGAGGCCGGCTACCTGCTGTTCATCTGGACGCCCACCGGCTACCGCCTGGAGGAGCGCGAAGGGCAGGCGCCGGCGATCGGGACGCTGGTCGAGCTCGGCCAGCTCGGCAGCCAGGAAGTGCAGAAGGTCGGCGCGTCGCCCCTGCCCGGTGACGCACGACCCTGTGCGTTCCTGACGGCGGTGCCGTAACCATGCTCGTCACCCTGTCGGTCCTCCAGGCGCTCGTCGACTTCACCACCGAGACGATCGGCGATCACGGCGCGCCCGCGGTGTTCCTGCTGATGACGCTCGAGTCGGCATGCATCCCCGTGCCCAGCGAGGTGATCCAGCTGTTCGCGGGCTTCCTCGTCGGTCAGGAGAGGATGGGCCTGGTTGCGGCGATCCTGGCCGGAACGCTCGGGAATGTCGTCGGGTCGTGGATCGCGTGGGGCATCGGCGCCACCGGCGGCCGTGAGTTCATCGAGCGGTATGGCAAGTACGTGCACGTGACGCCGAAGCGGATGGAGCTCGCGGATCGCTGGTTCGAGCGCTACGGCAACAAGGTCGTGTTCTGGTCGCGGATGCTGCCGATCGTGCGCACGTTCATCTCGCTCCCCGCCGGCGTGGCCCGGATGCCGTTCGCCACGTTCACGCTCTACACGTTTCTCGGCGCGCTGCCGTGGGTGACCGGTCTGACGCTGCTCGGCGTCAAGGTGGGCGAGGACTGGGAGACGTGGGAGGGGTACCTGAAGTACTTCGACTACGTCGTCGCTGCGGCCCTCGTCGTGGGCCTCGTGTACCTCGTCCGGAAGTGGCGACGCCCGGCTCCGGCGTGAGGTGATCCGGCCGGTCCTCGTCGCGTGGGCCCTGACGCGGGTCGTCTACCTCGCCGCCGCCGAGTGGTCGGCACGACGGGTCGCGGCGGGTGACGCGCCGGTGCGCTATCCGGCAGAGCACTTCTGGGACACCCTCGTCGCCTGGGACGGTCTGCGCTACCTCGACGTGTCGCGGGTGCTGTACCCGGCGACGCTGGCCGAGCAGCACGGCTTCTTCCCGCTGGTGCCGCTGATCGTGCGCGGCCTGGACGAGGTCGGGATCCCGCCCGTGGCCGGCGGACTGGTGCTGGCGAATCTCGCGGGCCTGGCCGGCCTGCTGGCCGTCGTCGCCGTCACGAGCCACCTGTTGGGCGACACGGTCGCGACCCGCACCGGCGTCGCGCTGGCGTGCTTCCCGCTGTCGTACGTGCTGTCGATGCTGTACTCGGAGCCGTTCGCCCTGGCCGCCGGCTTCGGTGCCGTGGCGCTGGTGCAGCGACGCCGCTTCTGGGCCGCGGTGCCGCTCGGCATCGCGGTGGGCCTGTCGCGATCGAACGGCGTGCTGTTCGTCCTGCCGCTGGCGGCCGCTGCGCTGCGCGCCGGCGGCCCGCTGGCGGCGCGGCTGTTCGCGGTCGCCGCCCCGGCGATCGGCCTCGGCGCCTTCGCCGCCTACCTGCAGGCCCGCACCGGCAGCGCGCTGGCGTTCCAGGACGCCCAGCGGAAGTTCTGGTTCCGCCGCTCGCCCGGCTTCGCGGCCGCCAAGGCACTGGTGCAGCGCATCTCGCTCGACAAGGACTTCGTTGCGTCGCTGTCGCCGTACCTGACGGTCGGCTACCTGGCGGCCATCGTCGGCGTCGCCCGGCGGATCCCGCCGGAGTGGACGCTGTTCGCGCTGCTGACGATCCTGCTGCCGCTCTCGACCGGTCGCTACGCGGGCATCGCGCGGTACGGCCTGCTGGCGCTGCCGGTGTTCTGGGCCCTGGCCTGGCTCGGCCTGCGGTATGCGCGGCTGTGGCGCGTGTACCTCGTGGTCGGTCCGGCGCTCGGGGTGCTGCAGGTGGTGTGGTGGCTGCCCGGACACACGCCCTGACGCGACACTAGGGGCGTTCGATCGCCTGGACGGCGATGTACGGCGGCTTGTCGCGCAGCGCCAGGGACACCCGGCCCTCGACCAGCGCGATCAGCTCGTCGCCGACCAGCGCGCGGCGCCAGTCCAGCCCGAGCGGCAGGCCGTCCAGGTCGCCGAGTACGACGGCCTCCATGAAGCGCTCCAGCTCGCTGCGCGTGGCGACCAGTTCCGGCGCAATGCCGGCGTCGGTGCAGCGCACCTTCAGCAGCGTGCCGGCCAGGCCGGCGGCGGCGTCGGCACGGCGCTGCACCGCCGGCGGCGCGGGCGACTCGACGCGGATCGGGTCGGCATCGGCGGCCGCGGCGACGGCTGCCAGGATGGCCTCGATGTCGCGCGGCTTCAGGCCGGTGGCGGCGCCGCGGATGCGCCCCAGGGCGTCGGCCGTCGTCGGGCCGACGCGGGCCACCTCGACCAGTGTCGGGTCCTTGACCACCCACGAGGCAGGCAGGTCGCGGCGGCGGGCCTCGACCTCGCGCCAGGCCGCCAATTCACGCAGCACGGCCAGCTGGCGCGGCGACAGCCGGCCGCGGCGCTGCACCTTGCGCCAGGCCTCGCCCGGGTCGGGCGTCGGATCGCCGTCGTCGGGCGAGCGCCGCGCCACCTCCGCCAGGGCCCAGTCCAGCCGTCCGGCCCGCTCCAGCCGGTTCTTGAGCTCGTCCCACAGCGCCTCGAGCCAGCGCACGTCGTCGCCCGCGTACTCGAGCTGCGAGGCCGACAGCGGCCGGCGCTTCCAGTCGGAGAACGACTCGTGATGGTCGGGCGACACCTTCAGCGCGTCGTTGAGCAGGCGCTCCAGGCTGGCCGAGGCCGTCAGGCCGACGAACCCCGCGGCCACCTGCGTGTCGCGGATCCGCGTCGGACGGGTGCCGTAGTGCAGCCCGAAGGCGAGCACGTCGGCGGCCGGCGCGTGCATGAGGATCTCGACCGCCGGGTCGGCGATCAGCTCGGCGATGGCCTCGAGCGGCGCGCCCGCGAGCGGGTCGACGAGCACGACCTGGCCCTCGACGGCGATCTGCACGAAGCACAGCACGGGGGCGTACGTGCGCTCCCAGAAGAACTCGGTGTCGATCGCACAGCGGCCGTTCGCCCGGGCCAGGGCGGCGATCTCATCGACGCCGGCGGCGTCCGTGATCAGTCGATCCACGCCTTGGAGCGTAACCGAGGCGCTGTCAGGCGGCGACGCGTTCGCGCACGTCGCGGCGACCGACCACCGCGAGCAGCGCCGAGACGACCTGCGGATCGAGCTGGTGACCGGCTTCGGCCGCCAGCCGGCGCTCCGCCTCGGCGCGCGTCAACGCGTCGCGGTACGGCCGATCGGACGTCATCACGTCCCACGTGTCGCACGAGAAGACGATGCGCGAAAGCAGCGGGATCTGCTCCCCGGCGAGGCCGTCGGGATAGCCGGCTCCGTCCCAGCGCTCGTGCGCCGAGCGCACCGCGGAGGCCGCCGATTGCAGGAAGGGGATGCCGCGCAGGATGCGCTCGCCGACGATGGTGTGGTCGCGGACGAACGCCCACTCCTCGTCACTGAGCGGGCCGCGGCGGGAGAGGATCTCGTCGGGGATCGCGATCTTGCCGACATCGTGCAGCACGGCCGCGAACTCCAGGTCGCGCAGCTTGTCGCCGTCGAGACCGAGCTCGCGCCCGACGGCGACGGCGAGGCGCGACGTGGCGCTGGCGTGCTCCTGGGTCTGCAGATCCTTGGCCTCCAGCGCGTTCGCGAGCGCCGTCACGGTCGACAGGTAGGCGCCCTCGATCTCGGTGTGCAGCCGCGCGCGGCGCAGCACGCCGCCGGCGTTCCCGGCCAGGGTCTCGAGCGAGCCGAAGACGGAGGGGTCGGGCGCGTCGGCGGCCAGCAGCACCAGCACGGCGCCGAACACGTCGTGACCGTCGGCGATCGGCTCCAGCACGCAGAGCCGGCCGCGCGCATCGCTCTGCGGCCGCAGGGCGATGCCGAGCTGGGCGATCAGGCCGACCGCGTCCGTGTACAGCTGCGGGCGCAGACCGCTCAGCGCAGTCGGCAGGGCCGAGAGGCCTCCTCGCGGGTCGCCGAGCAGGTCGCCAGTGGCCGCGACGAGGCGGGTGCGCGGGCCGTCGGCCAGCAGCACGGCGGCGAATACGGCATCGGCCACACCGGCGGCGCCCTCGGCCGTGTGCCGCATGGCGGCCTCGATGTCGGTCGCGGCGGCGGTCTCGGTCGTGGCCCGGGCGAGCAGCTGCTCACGGGCCAGCGCCTGGCCGTGCGCGCGGCGCGCGTCGTGCGTGGCGAGCACCAGCGCCAGCGTCTGGGCGGCCTGAGCGAGGAGGGCGTCGGCACCGGCGGCGAACGGCCCGTCGCGGCGGAAGGCGATCAGCACGCCCTGGTCGAGCGTGCCGGCCACCAGCGGCGCCGACAGCACCGCGCGGACGCCCTGGGCGCGGAGGTGCGGGTCGGACGTCTCGTGCGAGTCGTAGTCGTCGATGCGGAGCGGGGCGCCGTGCAGCGCGGCCGTCTCGATCAGCGCGTCGGCGGCGATCGGGATGTCGCCGGAGTGCGGCTGGCGGGGCTCGATGCCGTCGGCGTGGCGCAGCACGAGGTCGGCATGACGACGGCGCCGGACGCACAGCCAGGCGCCGTCCGCGGCCACCAGCGCCCGGGCCGCCGTGGTGGCCGCGGGAGCGATCAGCTCGAAGGTGCCGGGCGCGTCGACGAGGCCTGCGATGCGGGTCAGGGCCGCGAACTGGTCAACGCCGGAAACCATGGCCTCTGTATCGCCAAAAGGCGTGGGGCGCTTGAGTTTCGAGGCGCGCAGTATCCTGCCGGTCCTATGGCTGTCCCCTTGATGGAGCTGCAGGGCCAGTGGGCGGAGCTCCTCCCGCGCGCCAAGCAGGCACTGATCGACGTCGTCGACTCCGGTCGCTACATCCTCGGCCCGCAGGTCCGGGCCTTCGAGGAGGAGGCGGCCGCCCGGCTCGGCGCGGCGCACGGCATCGGTGTCGCCAACGGCACCGACGCTCTCGCCCTCGCGCTGCGCGCCGTCGGCGTCGAGCGCGGCGACGAGGTGATCTGCCCGTCGTATACCTTCTATGCCACCGCCGAGGCGATCGCGGCCGTCGGCGCGATCCCGGTGTTCGCCGACATCGGCGCCGACTACAACCTCGACCCGGCCGCGGTCGCCGCCGCGATCACGCCGCGCACCCGCGCCGTCGTTGCCGTGCACCTGTTCGGGCACCCGGCCGACCTGCCGGCGCTGCGCGCCCTCTGCGACCGTCAGGGCATCGCGCTCGTAGAGGACGCCGCCCAGGCGATCGGCGCCACCGGCGGCGTGGCCCAGGTCGGCGACGTCGCGACGTTCTCGTTCTTCCCCACGAAGAACCTCTCCACCTTCGGCGACGGCGGGCTCATCACGACACCGCGCGACGACGTGGCCGACACGTGCCGCACGCTGCGGTTCCACGGCTCCAAGGACAAGCAGACCTTCACGCAGATCGGCTACAACTCGCGCCTCGACGAGCTGCACGCGGCCGTGCTGCGCGTGTTTCTCGGCGGCCTCGACGGTTGGAACGCCGGCCGCCAGTCCGCCGCCGCGAGGTACCGCGAGCTGGGGCTGGACGAGCACGCGACGCTGCCGCCCGACGGCGGCGTCTACCACCTGTACATGGTCCGCGTGGCCGAGCGCGACCGCGTCGTCGAGGCGTGCAAGGCCGCGGGCGTCGGGTGCGGTGTCTACTACCAGCGGCCCTTGCATCGGCAGCCGGTGTTCGCCGACCTGCCGCAGCGCGACCTGCCGATGACCGAGACCTGCGCCCGCGAAGGGCTCGCGCTGCCGATGTTCCCGACACTCACCGAGGACCAGCAGCGGGAGGTCGTGGCCGCCGTCGCGTCAGCGCGCGCGACCGCGTGAAGGTCTGGGTCGACCTCACGAACGCGCCGCACGCGGTCGTGCTGGCGCCGCTCATCCGCGCCCTGGAGACACGGGGTGACACCGTCGAGGTGACGGCCCGCGACTACGGCCAGACGGTCGCCATCGCGCACCTGAACCGCCTCGATCCGCTGATCGTGGGCCGACACGGCGGCGGCGGCCGGACCGGCAAGGCGCGGGCCGCCGCCAGCCGGGTCGCAGAGCTGTACCGCTGGGCGCGCCGCCAGGGCTTCGATGCGGCGCTGGCGCACGGCTCCACCGACCAGCCGATGGTCGCGCGCGCGCTGCGCATCCCGGCGACCACGATGTTCGACTACGAGTACGCCGTCCTGCAGCACTCGCTGAACTGCCGGCTGGCGCGCCGCACGCTGGTGCCCGAAACGATTCCCCCCGGCCGCCTGTCGCGCTACGGGGCTTCCGGCCAGCGGCTCGCTCGCTACCCCGGACTGAAGGAGGAGTACGCGCTGGCGGCCTTCGAGCCCGACCCGGGCGTCCGGACGGAGTTCGCGCCCGCCGGCGAGCTCCTGGCGGTGCTGCGACCGCCACCCGAGCTGGCGCTCTACCACCGCTTCTCGAACGACGTCTTCGCGGGGGTGCTGCAGCGGCTGTCCGAGACCGACGGCGTCGTGACCGTGGTGCTGCCGCGCACCGCAGCGCAGGGCCACGACATCCGGGCGCGCGGCCTGCAGGGCGTGGTCGTGCCCGATCGCGCGCTCGACGGGCAGAGCCTGGTGGCCGGCGCCGACCTGGTCGTCTCGGCCGGCGGCACGATGAACCGCGAGGCGGTGGTGCTCGGCACGCCGGTCTACACCACCTTCGCCGGGCGGCTGGGTGGCGTGGACGAGCAGCTGCTCCGCGACGGCCGCATGCGGCAGCTGGAGCGGGCCGCGGACGTGCGGATCGAGCGCAAGCCGTCAGGGCAGCCGCCGCGCGTCCGCCGCGATCCCGCGGACCTGGTGGTCCTGGCGCTCGCCTAGCGGGCCTATAATCGCCCCTTATGGGCCTGCTGACGCGGCACCGGCTCGGCAACGTCGCCGTCGACGTCGTCCTGCTGTTCGCCGCCTGGTACGCGGCGTTCTTCTTCCGGTTCGACGTGATCGCGCCGTACTGGGAGCATCTGCGCGACGCCGGCAGCTGGCGGTTCGTGCTCGTCCAGGTACTCGTGCTGATCGCGATGCGGGTCTACCTGCGGCAGTGGCGCTACACCTCGCTGCGCGACGTGCTGGCCCTGGGCCAGGCGCTGCTGCTCGGCGTGATCGTCGCCTACGCGTCGATGTGGCTGCTGCCGCCCATCGACCGTGGCGGCAACGACCCGCTACCGCGCGGCGTGGTCATGCTCGACCTGGTGCTGGCCGGGCTGCTGCTGGTCGCGGCCCGTGCTGCGGCGCGGATCGTGTTCGAGCGCTCCGGCCCGTTCGTGCGGGGCAAGGAGGTGCTCGTCATCGGCGGCGGCAACGCCGGCGAGCTGATCGTGCGCGAGATGGTCAAGCCGCGTTCCGGCTACTCGCCGATCGGCATCCTCGACGACGACCCGGCCATGCAGGGGTTGCGGCTGCACAACGTGAAGGTGCGGGGCACGATCGACAGCCTGGACAGGATCCTCAAGGAGACGCGCCTCGACGAGGTCGTGATCGCGATGCCGTCGTCCTCCGGCTCGCGTCGCCAGACCGTGGTCGAGGTCTGTCGCGCCCACGCCGTCCCCGTCCGCACCCTGCCCGGGCCGAAGGAGCTGCTCGGCGCCGACTCGCTGGTGACGCGGCTGCGCGACGTCCAGGTCGAGGACCTCCTGGGCCGGCAACCGGTGCGGCTGGACCTGGCCGAGATCGGCGCCTACGTGGCCGGCCGCAGCGTGCTGGTGACCGGTGCAGGCGGGTCGATCGGGTCCGAGCTGGTGCGACAGATCGGTCGCCTGGGACCCACCGCGCTGGTACTGATCGACAACTCCGAGACGAACCTCTTCACGATCGAGCGCGAGCTGTCCGACCGCGGCGTCGCGAACGTGATCCCGGTGCTGGCCGACGTGAAGGACTCCCACCGCATGCGCGCGCTGCTCGACACGCACGCGCCACAGGTGGTGTTCCACGCCGCCGCCTACAAGCACGTGCCGGTGATGGAGCAGAACCCGCTCGAGGCGATCCGCAACAACACGCTCGCCACCCGCGACCTGGCGACGATCGTGCGCGAGGCGGGCGTCGAGCGCTTCGTGCTCATCTCGACCGACAAGGCGGTCAACCCGCAGACGGTCATGGGCGCCTCCAAGGCGCTCTGCGAGTGGGTCGTCGAGGCGGCGGCGCAGGCCGAGTCGGACACGCGCTTCATCGCCGTGCGGTTCGGCAACGTGCTCGCGTCGTCGGGCTCCGTGATCCCGATCTTCCGCGAGCAGATCGCCGCCGGCGGGCCGGTCACCGTCACCGACGAGCGGATGACGCGCTACTTCATGACGATCCCCGAGGCCGCCCAGCTGGTGATCGAGGCCGGCGGCGTCGGCGAGTCGGGCGACATCTTCGTGCTCGACATGGGCGAGCCGGTGTCGATCATGCAGCTCGCCCAGGACATGGTTCGGCTGTCGGGCAAGCAGGTCGAGATCCGCGTCACGGGCATCCGGCCGGGCGAGAAGCTGGACGAGGAGCTGTTCGAGGGCGACGAGGCGGTCGAGCGCACGCGGCACGAGAAGCTGCAGGTCGCGCGCCGCGGGCAGATCGACGTGCACTGGCTGAGTGAGCGCCTCGCGGTGCTGGAGGCGCGCGTGCTGGCCGGCGACGCCGACGGGCTGGTCGCGGCCGTCCACGAGACGGTGCGCAACCCCGTGCGCGCCATGCCCGGCCGCGACCGTGAGACCGTCGGCGGCTGATGGACACCCGCCAGCTCGCCGCGCTCGTCGCCGTGGTGGATCGCGCATCGTTCTCGCAGGCCGCCGAGCAGCTCGGCGTCACGCAGCCGGCCGTCTCGCTCGCCATCCGCGCGCTCGAGAAGCGCCTCGGCGCGACGTTGCTCGACCGCTCCGGCCGTACCGTGCAGCCGACCGAGGTGGGCCGCGCGGCGTACCGCCACGCGCAGCGCATCCTCGGCGCCGAGGAGGACCTCTTCCGCGCGCTCGACGAGGGCGCCACCGACGTCGCCGGGCCGCTGTCGCTGGGCTCATCGGCCGGACCCGCCGAGCGGTTACTGCCGGCCATCCTCGGCCGCTTCCGCGAGCGCCACCCCGAGGTGCACGTGGCGCTGCGGGTCGACGACACCGACTCCGTGATCGCGCTCGTCGTCGACCGGCAGATCGAGCTCGGCGTCGTCGGCGCCGAGCGGCCGCACCGCTCGCTGCTGTTCGAGCCGTTCCTGCGCGACGAGGTCGTGCTCTGCGTGCCCGCCGGCCATCCGTTCGCCGATCGCGTCGTGTCGCTGGACGAGCTTCGCGCCGCGCCGCTCGTGGTGCAGCAGGAGGGCTCCGGCGTGCGGGCCGTGATCGAGCGGGAGCTGCGCCGCGTCGGCGTGCGGCCGCGCGACCTCAACATCGTGGCCGAGCTGGGGCTGACCGAGTCGACCAAGGCCGCCGTCGAGGCCGGCATCGGCGTCTCGTTCATGAGCCGCCTGTCGATGGAGCGGGAGGTGGCAGACGGGCTCGTCGCGGCAGCCACGGTCGACGGCTTGAAGACGCAGCGCACCCTCTTCGCCGTGCGTCTCGCACACCGGCCGTCGTCCCGCACGACCCAGGCGTTCCTCGAGTTCGCCCGCGCTGAGCTGGGCGAGCGGGGAGCCCCGGAGTCGGACGCGCCGTCCGGTCCGGTGCGCGGCGGCCGCGTGGGTTGATTTGCACTTCGACGCGTACGCATCGCGAACCTAAGGGTTGGGCCCCGTCGTGCCGACACTCCCGTTGCGATGGCCCCCTGCGACGACTGCGCTCCCGACACGATCTCCCCCCGGACGCGCCTCCACAACGAACTCGGCCGCCTCATCGCGGTCCTTGCCGGCACGGAGGACGAAGGTCAGCGCATCGACCTCGTCGACCGCGCCTATGACGTGATCGCCGTGCTCGACCGACTCGACGGCGCATCCTCTGTCGCCCACCCGCGCGGGCTCCGGCTCGTGCTGGAGGGCGAGGCCGCCTGACGCTCAGGTGAGGCCGAGCCGGAGGCCGGCGATCCAGTCGTAGGTCGCCTCCACGTGGCGCTCGATTGCGGCTCGCGCCAGCGCCGCGTCGCCCGCCTCGACGGCGTCCAGCACCGGCGCGTGGCCGGCACCCGACGCCCGCCGCGCGAGCTCGGGGCCGGGGACGAGCCGCAGGATCTCGCCGATCTCGGCCTGGATGGCGGTCTCGGCGCGCACCAGCCGGGCGTTGCCGCTCGCCTCGGCGAGGCCGATGTGGAACCGCGCGTCGGCGCGGCGGAACCCCGCGAACGTGCCGACCGCCGCCTCGACGGCGCCGGCTGCGCGTCGCAGGCCCGCGCTCTCCTCGGCCGAGATGCGCTGGGCGGCGAGCGCGGCGGCCTCGCCGGAGATCGCGCAGCGCCAGTCGGTCAGCTCGCGCAGCGCCGCCTCGCCCGGCGCCGCGGCCGACGGCTGCAGCGCGTGCCGCGCGTCCTGCGCGACGAACGAGCCGCCGCCGCGACCGCGCCGGGTCTCGACGAAGCCCGCGTCGCGCAGGATCGCCAGCGCCTGCCGCAGCGTCATGGGCGCGACGGCGAGGCGGGCCGCGAGCTCGCCCTCGCTCGGCAGGCGCTCGCCAGGCTCGAGCACGCCGGAGCCGATCGCCTCGCCGATCCGGCGGACGATGGCCTCCACCGCGCCCTCGACCTGGAGCGGCGCGAACACGCTGTGGCGAGCGGTGACGTCCATCGGCTTGAAACTTCTACTGACTAGATGTTATAACTGATGACGAGCGGCGACGACGAGGAGCGTAGTGGTGAACGGGCCCACGCAGGAGCAGATCGACACCTACCAGCGCGACGGCTTCCTGGTCGTCGAGCAGTACATGGGCTCCGACGAGCTCGAGCGCGCGCGCGAGCATTTCCACACCGTGTTCAACCACGAGTGGCCCACCGGGCTGCAGCCGGACGAGGTCAACTACACCCCCGGCGTGTCGCCGCCCGACGTCGCGCGGCAGATGTGCAACGTCTGGAAGGCCGACCGCGTGCTCGCCGCGACGACGTTGTCCGAGCGCAACGGTCGCTGGGGCGCGCAGCTCGCGCAGGCCCCGGGCATGCGGCTGTTGCAGGACAACATGATCTGGAAGCCGCCGGGATCCAAGGCGCTGCTCGCCCACCAGGACGCCGCCTATGAGACGTTCGTCGTGCCGCAGAACATGACGACGTGCTGGATCGCGCTCGACGACACGCACGCGGATACCGGCACGATCTACTACGCCCGCGGCTCGAATCACTGGCCGCGGTCGGCACCGGGCGGGCAGTTCCACGCGCCCGACGACTGGACGGGCTACCTGCGCAGCGTGGTGCCGGCCGAGTACGCCGACGCCGTGGAGTGGGTGCCGATCGAGGTTCCCGCCGGCGGCTGC
>JBKJIG010000049.1:0-2595 GCA_046598415.1 Gaiellales bacterium | reverse complement strand
AAGATCTCGCCGCTGGCATCGGGCAGCCCCGCGACCATCGCAGAGCGCGCCGCGAACGAACCGCAGGAACCGTTCACGCGCCACCTCGGTCGTCTCGGCGCCCTGACGCTGGCGACGCTGGGAATCGCATTGCTGCTCTCCGTGATCCGTCCCGCCGGCATCGGCCCGGAGGGGATCGAGGGGATCGAGGTGACCAAGCCGCCCTGGTACTTCCTCTGGGTCTATCCGTTCGAGGACTGGTTCGGGTTGCGCGCGTTGATCGTCGCCCCCGCCCTGCTGATGCTCGGCCTGGCGGCGGTGCCGTTCGTGGACCGCAACGCCGAGCGCGACCCGCGCCGGCGCCTCGGCTGGGTTGCACTCGCCGTGGTGGTCATCGTCCTGTTCGCTGGGCTGAGCGTCTACGGCTACGTGTCCCGGCCCGTCTCGCACATAGGAATGTGAACAAGATGCGACGCAGTCTGCTGCTCGTCGTCCTCCTCCTGTCGATCGCTCCCGTTTCGGCGGCAGCTCATGGTGGAGAGGCGGCCGGCACGGACATGCCGGCCCAGGCGCTCGCCGTGCAGGCGCTGGCGATGCTCGACGCACACATGGGCGCAATGGACGCACGAGCCCTCGTCGGGGCCGCGCTCAGCGCAAAGAACCAGGACGACGTCATCGTCGACCGCCTGCGCGCGGCCGACGCCGCACTCGGCCGAGACGACATCGCCGGCGGGCGCCGCGAGCTCGAGGCGGCCTTCAATCCCGACGACCGCCACCTGATCGGGACCGCCTTCACCGGCAGCGACGGCGGCCGCCTCGTGACCGGAATCGTCGGCGCCATCGTCCTTGTTGCCGCACTCTTCGTGCTGTTCCGACAGACGCGATCGAAGGCGACGGCCGCCGATCCACCGGCCAGCCGTGGAGCGGCGTGACGGTGACGGCGGGCGGGACGCCGCACGCCGCCGGTGTTCCTCCGGCGGGCGGAAGGCGCTCGGCTCAGAGGCAGCAGAGATCGGCACCGGCGCGGAGGCCGACATCCGCCAGCTTGAGCGCGCTCGCCCGGCGGATGGTGGGCCGCTGGGGTATGAGCGACCCCGTCGCCCCGATCGACCTGGTCGCCAACGAGGATCGGCACGTGTTGGCCGCGGCGTCATCCCGGGCGGAGCTCGTCCTCGACAAGGAGATCACGAAGCTCGTCCAGGCCTCCCACGCCCGGGCCACCGACCTGCTCTCAACGAATCGGGCGCGCCTCGATGCCCTCGCGACCGCGTTGCTCGCCGCCGAGACGCTCGACGAGGCCGAGGCGTATCAGGCTGCGGGGATCCCGATCGAGCGGGCCGGGTGAAGGCGACCGTGTCCGCCGCCGCCGAGGTTCGAGCGCACGCGCGCTGGAGCGCGGGCCGGCGTCGCGTTCCGCTTGCATGGCGTCAGCTTGGGAGTGATCGGGCGAAGCTCGCTGCGACGCTGGCGGTGGTGGGGGCGGCGTGCGCGCTGGTGCTCTTGCTGGTCGGTCTGCGGCAGGGGATCGCGCAGCAGGTGTCGGTGTACCTCGATCACCAGCCAGCGCCGTCCGTGCTGGTCGCCCGCAAGGGCACGCAGAACTTCCTCCTTGGCCGCACGTCCGTGCTGCCGCTGACGGTCGGGGACCGCGTCCGGGCCGTGCCGGGCGTGGCACGCGTCGTTCCCGTCGCGAACGAGTACGCGATGCTCGACCTGCACGGCCGCAAGGTGCTGGCGCTGCTGATCGGGTACGACCCCGAGGCGGGTGGCGGTCCGTGGCGTCTCGTCGTCGGCCGGGCGCCGGCGGCGACGGGCGAACTGGCCGTCGACCGCACGCTGGCAACCGACCACGGTCTGCGGGTTGGCGACGCGCTCGCACTCCGCGGTACGGCATTCCGGATCGTCGGCCTCACGGCCGGGACGTCGGCGTGGATGACGCCGCTCGTGTTCGCGACGCTCGGATCCGTAAATGCCCTCGACCGAGCGCCGGCCACGGCGACGGCGTTTTTGGTCCTCCCTCGGGCTGGTGTCGGCGCCGAGGCGCTGAGCCGGAGGATCGCGCAGGGTGTTCCGTCGGTTGCGGCGCATCCGTCGGCGACGGTCGCCGGCAACGATCGACGGCTCTGGATGAGCGTCTTTGATGGGCCGTTGCTGCTAATGGTCGGTATCGGTGGCGCCGTCGCGGTGCTCGTGATCGGCCTCGCCGTGTACACGTCGACCGTCGACCGCGCGCGCGAGTACGCGGCGCTGGTGGCGATCGGGCTGTCCCGGCGCGGATTGCTGCGCATCGTGGTCGTGCAGGCGATCCTCGTCGCCCTCGGTGGCGTCGCGGTCGGCATCGTGCTGGCCGTCATCGCGGGTCGGCTCGTCGGGCGGCTTGCTCCGCGGTATCTGATCGTCATCGATCCACGCCCCGCGACCCTTCTCGCGATCGCCGCGATCGCGATGGCGCTCGTCGCGGCCGCCGTCCCGGCGCGCTTCTTGTCCCGCCTCGACCCCGCGCTGGCGCTCCGCCGATGAGCGTTCCCGTCGCCCGCCGGCAACTCGTCGCCCGCCGTGGCCGGACGCTCGCCGCCTGCTGTGGTGTTGGCGCTGCGCTGCTGCTGATCCTGGCGC
>JBKJIG010000099.1:0-25350 GCA_046598415.1 Gaiellales bacterium | reverse complement strand
GTCGACCGACCTGGTGCGCGCGATGGTGCTGGTGGGCTTCGTGATCGGCGTCTGCGTTGCGGGGCTCGTCGCGTACACCGCGACCCTGCAGCAGTTGCGCGACTTCACGGTGTTGCGTGCTCTCGGGCTCGACCTGCGCCGATCGCTCCTGCTGCTGCTGCAACAGATCGCGGCGATCGTCGCCGGTGGGCTGCTGCTCGCCCTCATCAGTGTCGAGGTGCTCGCCGCCGTTGTCCCGCGGGCGCTGCCCGCCGTCGCGCTGGACGTTCGGGCCGGCGATGTCGCAACCGCCATCGCCGCCGCGGCTCTGGTGACGATCGCCGCCGCCGCGCTCCCCCTGATCCGCGTCGTCCGGGTCGATCCGGCGAGCGCTTTCCGACGGAGCCGACCATGACCGCTACCGAACACCTCGTCTCCCTCCGCGGCCTCAGCCGCAGCTTCGGCGAAGGGAGTGTCCGCGTCGAGGCGGTGCGCGAAGTCGACCTGGAGATCGATGCTGGCGAGATCGTCCTGATCATGGGCCCGTCCGGCAGCGGCAAGACCACCCTGCTGTCGATGCTCGGCGGGTTGCTGCGGCCGACTACCGGCGCGCTACGCGTCGCAGGCGTCGACGTCGCCGCCATGCCCGAGCGTCAGCTCGCGGGGTTCCGCGCCCGCACGCTGGGCTTCATCTTTCAGGACTTCAACCTCGTCGCCGCGCTCTCGGCCCGGGAGAACATCGAGGTCGCCCTCAATATCGCGGGCCGGAAGGGACGCGACGCGCACGATCGGGCCGCCGCGCTGATCGACCAGCTCGGACTCGCGTCGCGGGCGGACTTCCCGATCGACAAGCTGTCCGGCGGGGAGAAGCAGCGCGTTGCGATCGCCCGCGCACTCGCGAACCGTCCGCGGCTGATCCTCGCGGACGAGCCCACCGCGAACCTCGACTCCCACCATGGCGCCGAGACGATGCGGCTGCTCCGAGGTCTGGCCGCCGACGAGCACGCGGCCGTCGTGATCGTCAGCCATGACGAGCGCATCCGCGAGGTGGCAGACCGCGTCCTCTGGCTCGAGGACGGTGCCCTGAGACCGCTTGAGAACCTCGTTCGCGACCCGACCTGCGGGATGCTGCTGGAGCCGGGCCGCGCCGCGGCGACGCTCGTGCGCGACGGCGAGACGATCTCGTTCTGTTCCAAAGGCTGCCGGGACGAGTTCACGCTGATCGAATCTTGACCGGAGGCGCGGTCTGACCTTGACGCACCAGGGCTAGCGTTGACATGGAAACCCAAGGAGGCAATTGAAATGATGGATGGATATGGAATGAGCGGCGGCGGCTGGATTCTGATGATCCTCGCCTGGGCGGCACTGCTCGGCGTCATCGTCTGGGCCGTCGTGCGGATCTTCCCGGGCCGGGCGGCGACCATCGGCGCGTCGAGCGAGCTGCCGCTTGAGATCCTCGACCGGCGCCTCGCGCGCGGCGAGATCGACCCGGATACCTACGATCAGCTGCGCGCCAAGCTCGCCGGCGACGGCGGGAGGCGGTAACGCCGTGACAGCGTCGACGAAACGTTTTCCGATCGCGGTGCTCGTTGTCGCGGTCGTCGCCCTGGTCGGCTCGATCGCCTGGGTGGCGTCGCGGACGGACGGGAACCGGTTGGGGTACGACCGGGCGATGATGGGAGTCCAGACCAAGGGCGGCGAGGTGCGCGACATCGCGGATGCTCGGAGCAGGCTCGACGGTGTCGCGCGTGTCGATGGGTTGCGGGTGGGCGAGGTGATGGAGTTCAGCCGCAACTACTACGGTGAGTTGCTCGACAAGCAGGGAGCGAAGGCAACGGAACTGCTGCTGGATCCGGCCACCGGTCGCGTAACGACGGAGTACGGGCCGGCGATGATGTGGAACACCCGCCATGGCATCATCAGCGGCTCCGGGATGATGGGCGGTTCGGGGATGATGGGCGGTTCGGGGATGATGGGCGGTTCGGGGATGATGGGCGGTTCGGGGATGATGGGCAGTTCGGGGATGATGGGCAGTTGGGGGATGATGGGCAGTTCCTCGCCTGACCCGGGGTCGGTGTCGGGCCCGGTGTCGGCCGGTCAGGCGCAGACGGTCGCGCAGCGCTGGCTCGACGCGAACATGGCAGGCACTCGCGTGGCCTCACCCGACGAATTCCCCGGCTACTACACGCTCCACATCGCGCGAGACGGCAAGACGGTCGGAATGTTGTCGGTGAACAGCTCGACCGGCGCGGTGTGGTACCACTGGTGGCACGGCGATTACGTCGGAATGATCGAGTGACCGACGCGGCGCGCCGCGCCCCGGACTCGCCGCCGGAGCTGCTCCGCGCGCTGGTGGTCGACGACGAGGCGCCGATCGCGTCGCTGATCGCCTCCTACCTTGAGCAGGAGCGGTTCGCGGTGACCATTGTCGGCGACGGCCTGGAGGCGGTCGCCGGCGGAGCGCGAGGCGCCCGACGTGATCGTGCTCGATCTGATGCTGCCCGGCCTCGACGGGGTCGATGCGTGCCGCAGGATCCGACGCTGGCTCGGACGGTGCATCGTGACGCTGACCGCCGAACTATGAGATCGATACGCTGATCGGTCTCCGTCACGCCCCGCCGGGCGGTCGGGTCACTCGATGCGAGCGGAGATGGCATAGCCGCGACGATACGGTCACCGAAACGGGGGAGGGCGTCGCGGCGGAGGAGCTCGACCGAATCTTCGAACGCTTTCACCGCGTCGATGGATCACGCACGCGTGCCACCGGCGGCAACGGACTGGGCCTCGCGATCAGCCGCACGCTGGTGCGCGCCCACGGCGGGACGATCCACGCGGACAGTACCGACGCCGGGAGCGGCCTGGCGACCACCATCCCCCTGCCACTTGACCGATCCCCGCGAACGGGCCGCTCGTTCTCATCGAGACGCGCCACTCTCCGAAGCGGAGGCCACGACAATCGCGCCGATCGCAAGAGCCACCACGACGGCGCCTACGGATTCCGGCCCGCCGCGAGCAAACAGCGCCGTCGCCGCGAACGCAGCACCGGACGACGATACGGCGACGGCAAGGTCGTTCCGAGCGACCAGCGCCGTTCGCGCCTCACTACCGGATGCGTCCGCGAGCATTGCGGTGCCGGTTACGAACGCCCCGCTCCACCCTGCGCCCACCAGCGCAAGGACGAGCGCGAACGCGAGGTACCCATGCGGGTCCGCCGCCAGGCCCAACCCGCTGCCCACCAGGAGCGTGGCGGCGACGACCAGAGCAAGGCGACGCCCACCTCGGTCAGCGAGCAAGCCGAACGGCACGGCAAACCCGAACATCGACGCGTAGTGGGCGGCGACGACCGTCGCGACGCGGTCGTCGCTCGCGCCGAGGTGATGCAGTTGGAGGGTTGCGGTCGACATGATCGCGACCATCGCGATGCCAGCGACGACGCAGACGGCCATCGCCGCTCGTCGCGAACTGCGGGTGGCGAGAGCCCCGTTCCGGCGTGCCTCGACTGCGGGCTCGGCGGCCGGATCGGCCGACACGGCGCGGGCAACCACGGCCGCGATCCCCGCGCCGACCGCGATCACGATCCAGGGCGCGGCCGCCTGAGCGGCGGAGTCGCCGGAAACCAGGCGCGGCGCGAGCCGGACGAGGAGCGGCGCCACGACGGCCCCAGCGACTCCTCCTGCGGCGACGACCGCCACGGCTCGAGCGCGCAGCGCCGGTGGGTAGACGCCGGCCGCCGTCGCGCGCAAGAGGAGCGCGACGGCCCCACCGGCCCCGAACATCGCGCTCCCAACGAGAAGTCCGGGTAGCGAGTTGGTCGCGACAGCAGACGCACAAACCAGCGCTCCGGCACTCATCCCACCGAATCCGGTCGCGACGAGCTTCGGCACGGCTTCCGGTGCGGAGGGCCGCCTTCGTACCAGCAGAAGCGCGCCAACTGCTCCCACGAGCTGCGCGGATATTGCCGATCCGGCAAATGCAACGGAAGCCAGACGGCGCGCTTCAATTGTCCCGAGCGTCTGGGCGACCAGCACCGAGGCGGTGAGCGTCGCCTGACAGAGGGAAAGCAAGCCCAAGCTTCGTTGCTGCTGCGACCATCCGCGAAGACGCGGCGCCCGCCGATCCTCATCTCGTGCTCGCGCCACGCCCACAGCGTCGCAGCTGAGACGGAGGGTCGCAGCACATATCCCGAGGGACCTTCCGAGCGTTCTCGCGTTCTACAGGTCTGAGCAGTACCACGCGCGAGGTGCTGGATGGACTCACGAGAATCTGGCGTCTCAGTCGCGGAGAGCGAGCAGGCGTCCGTCCGCGGCGAGCGGCGGCCGTATCTACCGCCGTGGGTGAGCCGGTAGCGCTCCTTCTCGCTTCGCGCGTCGAGCACGACGAGTCCCTCGGTGATCGGCACGACCAGCAGGTCGCCGTCCCCTGACCGGCTCGTCGATGGCTGGAGCGCGACCTCGGCGACGCTCGATCCGTCAGCAGGGGAGCGCCGCGAGCACGGCCATCAGGCCAGCGCGGCCCGGACGCCGCGTGCGATCTCGAGATCTTCGCGGGCGCGGACGACCAGCGTGCGCACCAGGGAGCCCTCGGCCGAGATGTCCCGGTCGCCCGTGACGGCGGCGTTGTCGCCCCGATCGATGAGGACACCGAGGAAGCCGAGGCCGTCGGCAGCACCCAACCTGACAGCAGAGGAGCTCTCGCCGACGCCGCCGGTGAACACCAGCGCGTCGAGCCCGCCGAGCGCCGCGGCCATACCCGCGATGAGCGCCCGGAGACGGTGCAGATAGACGTCCAGCGCGAGGGTCGCGTCAGGCTCAGCTGCCGCCGCCCGTACGACGACCTCGCGCATGTCGGACGTTCCCGCGAGGCCGACGAGGCCCGATCCGCGCTCCAGCTCGCGTTCGAGCTCATCGGCACCGACGCCGACGTGACGCTGGAGCCACAGCAGCAGGCCGGGATCGACACCGCCGGAGCGCGTCGCCATGACGAGGCCGTCGAGCGGCGTGAAACCCATGGTCGTGTCCACGGAGCGGCCGTCGCGCACCGCTGCCAGCGACGCGCCGGCTCCGAGGTGACACGTGACCACCCTGAGCCCAGCCTCCGGGCGGCCGAGCAGTTCGGCGGCTCGCCGCGCCGCGTACCGGTGGGAAAGGCCGTGGAAGCCGTAGCGCCGGACACCGAGCGGATCACGCCACCGCGCCGGTAGCGCGTAGGTCGCCGCCGCGGGCGCCAGACCGGCGTGGAATGCGGTGTCGAAGCATGCTACCGCCGGGATTCCATCTAGGACCCGCCCGGCCAGCTCGAGCGCGTCGAGCGCCGCCGGCTGGTGGAGCGGCGCGAGATCGGTCAGCTGCCGCAGGTCGTCGAGCACTCGGGCGTCGACGAGCACGGGCGCGGTATACACGCCCCCGCCATGCACCACGCGGTGACCGACGGCGTCAGCTGTGTCGAATCCGGCCAGTGCGTTGCGCAGCGCCTGCTCGGACAGGGCGGCGCTCCTGACGTCGAGATCGGTGCTGCCGATGAGCGAGTCGTCGCCGTCGAGGAGTCGGAGCTTGAGACTGCTCGAGCCGGCGTTGACGACGAGAACCCGCATACCGCTGAATTGTCGCGGACACAGCGGATTTGCTCGCCCGGTCAGCGCAACGCGCTGGACTGCTTAATCCCCGCAGGCGTTTCGGGGCGCGCGCCGATGGCACGCTGCCGGCGCCGCCCGACGCTCCGGGTGTGCCGCTCCACCTCCCCAGCATTCGGCTCGCCTCGGGACGTGGGAGCCGGTGGTTCGGTCGGCGGCGCTGACCGGGCTGGCGGTCGGCAGAGTCCTCTCCATCTTCGGCTCCGTCCGCACACGGCGGACACGCATCGCGAGCGTCTCCAGCGATGGAATCTAAGACCGGCAAAAGGTCATGCCCGACCTAACCGGAGGACGTTCCGACGCCAAAGCTCGGATCGACAATGCGGTACCCTGGACGATCGCCACTCGAGAGAAGCCGTGCAACAGATGATCGAGGTTGACCCGTCCGCACCGCTGAACGCGCAGGAGCTGACCGACATCGACGCGTGGTGGCGGGCGGCGAACTATCTGAGCGTTGGCCAGATCTACCTGCTCGCCAACGCGCTGCTGCGCGAGCCGCTGGTGGCAGAGCACGTGAAGCCGCGCCTGCTCGGCCACTGGGGGACGACGCCGGGGCTCAACCTGCTCTACGCGCACCTCAATCGCCTGATCGCCGCGCACGACGCCGACGTGCTGTTCGTGGCCGGCCCGGGCCACGGCGGCCCCGCCATGTGCGCGAGTACGTGGCTGGAGGGCTCGTACACGGAGCGCTGGCCGACCGTGACGCGCGACGGCGCCGGCATGCAGCGGCTGTTCCGCCAGTTCTCGTTCCCCGGCGGCGTCCCCAGCCACGTCGCACCGGAGACGCCTGGGTCGATCCACGAGGGCGGCGAGCTCGGCTACGCGTTGGCGCACGCCTACGGGGCGGCGCTCGACAACCCCGACCTCATCGTGGCCTGTGTGATCGGTGACGGCGAGGCCGAGACCGGGCCGCTGGCCGCGAGCTGGCACGCCAACAAGTTCCTCGACCCGGCCACCGACGGCGCCGTCCTGCCGATCTTGCACCTGAACGGCTGGAAGATCGCCAACCCGACCGTGCTCGCGCGGATCGGCGAGGACGAGCTGTGCATGCTGCTCGAGGGCTACGGCCACCGGCCGATCGTCGTCTCGGGCGACGAGCCCGAGCTCGTCCACCAGGCGCTCGCGGCAGCGCTCGACGACGCGTACGCCGACATCCGCCGGTTCCAGCACGAGGCTCGGACGCACGGCGTCGGCGGGCGGCCGCGCTGGCCGGCGATCGTGCTGCGCACACCGAAGGGCTGGACCGGTCCCGAGATCGTCGACGGCCTCAGGGTCGAGGGGACGTGGCGCTCGCACCAGGTGCCGCTGACGGCGACCCGGACGAACCCGGAGCACCTCGCGGCCCTCGAGCAGTGGCTGCACAGCTACCGCCCGGAGGAGTTGTTCGACGCCGACGGCCAGCCCGTCGCGGCGATCCGCGCGCTCGCGCCGTCCGCGGCGAAGCGGATGGGCTCCAGCCCGCACGCCAACGGCGGCGAGCTGCTGCGCGACCTGACGCTGCCCGACTTCCGCGACTTCGCGGTCGACGTGCCCCGCCCGGGCGCGACGATGAGCGAGGCGACCCGCGTCCTCGGCCGGTACCTAGCCGAGGTGATGGGCCTGAACGCCGAGGCACGCAACTTCCGGATCGTCGGTCCCGACGAGACGGCGTCGAACCGGCTCGGCGACGTGATCGACGTGACGGGCCGGGCGTGGATGGGCGAGCGCGCGCCGGACGACGACCGGCTCGCACCCGACGGCCGGGTGATGGAGATCCTGTCCGAGCACGTGTGCCAGGGCTGGCTGGAGGGCTACCTGCTGACCGGGCGGCACGGCCTGTTCTCGTGTTACGAGGCCTTCGTTCACATCGTCGACTCGATGTTCAACCAGCACGCGAAGTGGCTCAAGGTCAGCCGCGGCATTCCCTGGCGGCGCCCCGTCGCGTCACTCAACTACCTGCTCACGTCGCACGTATGGCGTCAGGATCACAACGGCTTCTCCCACCAGGATCCCGGCTTCATCGACCACGTGATGAATAAGAAGGCGGAGGTCATCCGCGTCTACCTCCCGCCCGACGCGAACACCCTGTTGTCGGTCTGCGACCACTGCCTGCGCAGCCGCAACTACGTGAACGTGATCGTTGCCGGAAAGCAGCCGGCTCCGACGTGGCTGACCATCGACGAGGCGGCCGACCACTGTGCGCGCGGCCTCGGGGTGTGGGACTGGGCATCGAACGACGGTGATGAGGGGCCCGACGTCGTGATGGCGTGCGCGGGCGACGTCCCGACGCTCGAGACGCTGGCCGCGGTCGGCATGCTGCGCGAGGCCTTTTCCGAGCTCCGCATCCGCGTCGTCAACGTCGTCGACCTGATGCGGCTCCAGCCCGCGTCGGAGCATCCGCACGGCCTCTCCGACGCCGAGTTCGACGCCATCTTCACCACCGACACGCCCCTGATCTTCGCGTACCACGGCTACCCGTGGCTGATCCACCGCCTCACGTACCGGCGCACGAACCACCACAACATCCACGTCCGCGGCTACCGCGAGGAGGGCACGACGACGACGCCGTTCGATATGGTCATGTTGAACGACCTCGACCGGTTCCACCTCGTCGTCGACGTCATCGACCGCGTCCCCTCGCTTGGCTCCAGCGCCGCCGTCGTCCGGCAGCACATGATCGACACCCGCGCCCGAGCCCGCCGGCACACGCGCGAGCACGGCACCGACCTGCCGGAGGTGTTGGACTGGGCCTGGTCGGCGACCGACTGAACGGGTGCGGGAGGTCGTCCGACGTCAAGGCTTCCCCCCTGGAGGCGACTCCCACGAAGTCGACGATGCGCGTAGTTGTGGCGGTGGCGGACCTGGGGACGGCGGGCCAGACGGTGATCGTGCTCGGCGAAGGCGATCGGACGCTGGCAGCGTTCGGGCTCCGTGACGAGCCGCGTCTGGAGGCGCGCAGCGAGGCGCTCTGTCGCGTCCGCATCCAGCACGTCGTGATGCTGACCGGCGAGAACGAGGTGGTCGCCCGAGCCGTCGCCGGCCGCGTCGGTATCGATACCTGGCATGCGTCCCTGCTTTCGGGCAGCCAGCGCCAGATGTGCGAGCGCAGCCGCTGCGAAAGTCCCACCGAGCGCGATCTCGGGCCACCGAGGCGCGCTTGGCCATCTTCACCACGGCTCCGCGTTGGTCACGACCCACAGATGGCCGTCAGGATCGGTGAAGGAGCCGGTGTAGCCCCAGGACTTCTTCTCGGGTCGCAGCACCACCGTCGCGCCGGCCTTCTCCGCACGTTCGATCACCACGTCGACCTCATCATCCTCGTCGCACGAATACTGAAGCAGGCACTCGCTCAGTCCGGCCTTAGCCGCGGGCTGCTCGCCGAGCACCCACCCGAATCCCCCGCGCGGGATCAACATCAGTTTGACTCCGTCGCCGAGTTTGAACTGAAGCGGCTCCGGTATGCCGTCCTCCCAAGACTCTCCCACAGGCTCCAGCCCGAGCGCGTCGACTCGGCCTCTTCGTGCGCGCGATCGGGCCGAGGGCGCATCTGTGGGCGCGATCTGCCGTGCACGAGCAGCTCCGAGCGATCCCGGACGTGGCTCTACAGCACCGTTCGTGACGTTGTAGACGTAGGTGTGGCCGGTTTTGGTCCCGCGATCGAGGGTTCGAATCCTTCCGCCCCAGTCCTAGCATTCATGCGGGTTTGCGGGGTGTCGGCGCGGCCTGAGTTCGGGCGACAGGGTGTCCGTGGCCTCAAGTTTGGGCGTATTTGATGTTGAGCATCCATGCGGCGTTGCCGCGTCGGCGGTGCGAAGCTGCAAAACGGTCCCGCGATCACGAGCTTGAGCCGTTCGCCCGCAACGCAGTGCTGATGATCGTCGACCAGCCATACGACCGGTCGGTTGAGGTGTGGGAGCTTGTACCCGGCGATCGAGTGGTCACCGGCCTCGTCGAGGCGGAGAGCGGCTCGATTATCGCGGTCTTCGCGAGGGCCGCGCTATGACTGGACGTGCAGTTCGGCGCCGCTCCGTGCGGTCTGGGTGGCGGCCTGACAACGCCGGGAGGTGTGGTCGTTCACGTCGCGCCGGTTTGGCGGGAGCGGTCGAACTTCATCGTTGCCGCGCCGCTCCGAAGCGGCAGGCCATGAAGATCGAAGGGCGCCGGCGCCCGCGTCCTTAGGTTCGGCGGCGAGGCCGGTCACGCCAGGTCACGAATTGTCTCGCTATGTGAGATCTGAGTCCCTCATGTCGGGACTATTGTCCCGAATAGTGGGATCGTACGTTGCCATCTCGCGAGGCGGCGAACAAAATCGCCGGCATGGCGAGGACGGCGATGCGAAAGAGTGGCGACGAGGCAACGGGCGGAAGCTCCCAGAACACCCTCCGACGCGGATTGGCGATTCTCGAAGAACTCGCCAAGGCATCGTCCACGCGCGGACTCGATCACGGCTGTCTGGCCCGGCGTCTGGGTCTTCAGCGCAGCACGCTCTATCGCTACCTGGCTGTCCTGCTCGACGCCGGATATATCGAGGAGACACGCGAGCCCGGGCGATACCGGCTGGGATCGCGAATCGTCTACCTGGCCGCGGTGACGCACGGCCGTGAGTTCGCCGACCTCTCCCGCGATTCGGTCCGCGAGCTGACCGCGCTCACCGGCGAGGCTGCCCACGCGACCGTCTACGACCACCCGTACTCCGTCACGATCCAGATCGAGAGCGGGAGCGCAGCGGTCGGCCCTCGCCTACGCATCGGCGCCTCGCGGCCGCTCCATGCCTGCGCCTCCGGCAAGGTGTTCCTCGCCTTCGAACGGCGCGCCGTACTCGATGCCTACCTCGTCGGCAACCTCCAGACGCTCACGGCGCGCACCATCACGGACGCCGGCGAGCTGCGCCGCGTGACCATGCGGGTGCGGCGCGACGGCTTCGCTACCGACCACGGCGAGAGCTACGACGGCATTTCGGGCGTTGCCGCCCCGGTGTTCGACTTCATGAACGCCGTCGTCGGCACGTTGAGCATCACTGTCGCCGCCGATCAGATGACTGACGAACGGGTGCAGTCGCTGGCCGAACCGTTGATGCGCTGCGCCAGCGCGCTCTCGAATCGCCTTGGTCGGATCTCCGCCGATCACGTCGGCAATCAGGACCCCGAGTGACCGTGGATTCCGCAGCGCTCGGCACCGCTTTGGCCCGCATCGATGACCTTGGTGTGCGCGTCGTCGCCACCACCGACCCGGGGATTGCCGACGAGTGGCCGGCCCGAATCAAGGGCTTCGTGTCCGGTGTCGCCCGTGAGGCGATGCTGGTCGAGCCCTGCGACACCGCCGGCGTCGCCGCAGTGCTCGAGATCGCTCGCAGCGCCGGCGCGCGCCTCCAGGCGCTGGGCCTCGCATCGAGCGTCGTCGGCGCGATCGACACGACCGTCGACGTGCTGGTCTCGCTTGCAAAGTTCGACCGGATCTCGCCGGTTGACGTCGAGTCGGGCACCGTCACCGTCGGCGCCGGCGTCCGCGGCAGCGACCTGGAGAAGTACCTGAACGACCGCGCGCTGACCCTCGGTCACTACCCGCAGTCGCTTGCCATCTCCAGCGTTGGCGGATGGGTGGCAACAAGGGCGACCGGTACGTGCTCGGCCTTCTACGGCGGTATCGAACGGTTGGTCGTGGGTCTCGAGATCGTGCTTCCCTCCGGCGAGATCGTCACGGTCGCTCCGCGGCCACGGCCGTCCGGCGGGCTCGATCTGATCGCGCTCCTCTGCGGCGCCGAGGGCAGCTTCGGAATCATCACCAGCGTTACGCTGGCCGTCTCCGCCCTTCGCGCCGAACAGCCCATCTGCACCGCATTGCCCTCGCTCGCCGCAGGTCTCGCCGTGCAGCGGACGCTCGTGCATGCAGGCCTGCCGCTCTCGCTCGTCCGCCTCTACAACCACTCCGAGAGCATCGCGATCTGCCCCGACGGGGCGCTGCTTCCAGGCGAGTGCCTTCTCGTCGTGACGGCTCAGGGACACGAGAAGATCGTCGCCGCAGCGAACGAGGCGATCAGCGTCCTCCTCGACGAAGCCGGCAGCCGTCCGCTCGCCGCGTCGGCGGCGGACCGCTGGTTCGCCCATCGCTACGCCGGTCCGGGGTTCATGGCCGACCGCAACGCCGAGGATGGTGTCGTCTTCGACACGATCGAGGTCGCCCTCCCCTGGCGGACGGCGGCCGAGGCAGCGGCCGAGATCGAGGCCGAGGTCGGCGCGCTCTCCGAACCGCTGCACCTGCACTTCTCTCATGTCTACCCGACCGGGGCCTGCCTGTACGTCATCCTGCGCATCGGCGCGGACGACGAGGCGACGGCCCGCGCGCGCTGGGCGGAGGCGTGGGAGACGACGCTCGACATCGTCTCCCGCCACGAGGGGACGCTCGCACATCACCACGGCATCGGCGCGATGCGCGCCAGGCGTTACGCGGCCACCGCAGAGGGGCGACTCCACGCGGTACTCGCCGGGGCGCTTGACCCGGAGGGTCTGCTCGGCGCGCCCCTCATCGCCGGGGTCGTCCCGTGACCGGCGCATCGGCGCTCGCCGGTCAGTACGCGATCGTCACCGGGGGATCCCGCGGCATCGGCCGCGCGATCGTCGGCGCGCTGGCGCACGCCGGCGCGACCGTCGCGTTCACGTCGCGTCAGCGCGACGCCGACGCGGACGCCGTGCTCGCCGGCCTCCCGACGGACGACAGCGGTGCGCGCGGACTGCACGCCACCATGGACGTGCGCGACGGCGTGAGCGTGCAGCGTGCGGTGGCGACCATCGCAGACCGGTTCGGTCGTATCGACCTCCTTGTCAACAACGCCGGCACCAACGTGCCCGGGCCCGCCCTCGAGCTCGACGAGTCGACGTGGGACCTGGTCGTCGACACCAATCTGAAAGGGCTGTTCTTCACGACGCAGGCGGTCGCGAAACAGTTCAGGAACCAGCGGGAGACGGGTGACGATCGGCGCTACGCCGTGGTCAACATCGCGTCGCAGATGGGATTAGTCGGTGCAGCCCGCCGGAGCGCCTACTGCGCCAGCAAGGCGGGAGTGATCAACCTGACGCGGGCCCTGGCTGTCGAGTGGGCGCCGCTCGGCATTCGCGTGAACGCGGTAGCGCCGACCTTCGTCCACACACCGCTGGCCGACGCGATGCTGGCCGACCCGGTCTTCCGCAGCGAGGTCGAGTCGGGGTCGCCAATGGGCCAGATCGGCGAACCGGAGGACGTGGCGGAGGCGGTTCTCTACCTCAGCAGCCCAGCGGCGCGCCTGGTTACGGGGCATACGCTGGCAGTCGACGGAGGGTGGACGGCGTGGTGATCAGCCGGAACCCGCGGTTGGTCGCGATCAGCGACGACCTCACCGGCGCCGCGGCCGTCGCCGCCGAGTTCCGCGCGGCCGGGATGCGCTCCGCCGTCAGTACGTCCCTCGCGTGGCCCTCGGCCTTCGACGCGATCGTGGTCGACACTGGGTCCCGCCAGATACCGGCCGCCGACGCCGCGCGCCGGGTCGGCGAGATCGTCGCCGGGACGTCGCGCGTCTCTGGTGCGACGCTGTACAAGCGGATCGACAGCGCGCTTCGCGGCCACGTCGCCGCCGAACTGGAGGCGGTCACTTGGGGAGCCGCTCGCTCCCTCCTGGTCGCTGCCGCTGCACCCGCCCTCGGCGTGACCACACGCGCGGGCGTCCAGACGCCGGCCGAGGGACACGGGCGCATCGCCGATCTGCTTCCGGGCGCCAGTCGCGAACTCGACCTCGAGCTCGTTCGTCGCACCGATCTGACCGCGGTGCTCCGACGCATCGTCGCGGACGGCCTGCACGTCGTGACGGACGCCGAGACGACGGAGGATCTTGCCCGGGTCGCCCGCGCGGCGGCGCCGCTCGCCGACCAGCTTGTACCGGTCGGGTCGTACGGTTTCGGCCGGGCGTGGGCCGACGAACTAGTCACGGACAGGGAGCCCGCGGTCGGCGTGCTCGTCGCCGTCGGCAGCATCCGTGCAGCCGCGCGCGTCCAGGTCGCCCACGCATGCGAACGTGGTGCCCGCCTGTCATCCGACCCGTTCGCCGACGCGCAGGGACCCGCTGCCTTTCTCGCTGCGGGCGACGACGTGATCCTTGCGTCGGCAGGACCCGAACAGCCGGCGCCGGGGTGCGAGATCCCGGACGTTGCCGGCCGCCTCGCCACGAGCACGCTGGCGGTCGCCCGGCGCGCGGCCGCATCACCTCTGCTGCTGGTCGGTGGTGAACTCGGCTCGGAGGTGATCCGCCGGTCGCAGGCGACGAGTCTCGATGTTGTCGCCGAACCCTGGCCCACGGCTGTCGTACTGCGAGTCCGCGGTGGCGTTCTCGACGATCGGCTGATGCTCGTGAAGTCAGGCTCCCAGGGCTCGGCCGAATGGTTGTCGGGCGCCATCGGGTTCCTGCGGTCCCTTGCAGCCTGCACCTCGCCCACTTCCCCGCGACATGGGTGCGACGATGCCTGAGTCCCCGCGCGTCGCGATCACCATGGGCGATCCGTCCGGGATCGGCCCCGAGATCGTCGTCAAGGCACTTGCGGATCCCGCGGCTCCGCCGCACCTGCGCTCCGTGATCATCGGGGACCTCGCGCGTCTGCGCGCAACGGCCGAGAGCTGCGGCCTCGACCTCGCGCTGCGGGCGGTGCGACCGGGTGAGTGGCACGACGGGGCGATCGGCGTCATCGATCTCGAGAACGTGCCCGCCGACCTCGTCCATGGCGAGCCCAGTGCCGCGGGCGGCGAGGCCGCGTGGCAGTGCATCGGAGAGGCGACGAGGCTGATCCTCGCCGGCCATGCCGACGGTTTGGTCACCGCGCCGATCAACAAGTACTCGCTGCAGCTCGCCGGTCGGGGCCACGAGGGCCATACCGAGCTTCTGACCGAGCTGACGCACAGCCCCTGGTCGCTGACGATCTTCCTTCTCGACAAGCTGCGGGTTGCCTACTTCAGTCGTCACCTGTCGCTTCGCGACGCGATCGACGCGATCCGGGCGCCGGCGATATGCGCGCAGCTAGAGCGCATGGCTGCCTCGGCTCCGTTGCTCGGCCTGCCCGACCCGTTGATCGGCGTCGCCGCCCTCAACCCGCACGCCGGCGAGAACGGGCTCTTCGGCGACGAGGAGATTCGGGAGATCACACCCGGAATCGAGATGGCCCGTCGGCTCGGACTGCGAGTCGAGGGCCCCGTGCCGGCCGACGCGATCTTCCACCAGGCTCGCGAGGGCCGCTACGACCTCGTCCTTGGCCTCTACCACGACCAGGTGGCGGCGGTGATGAAGACGATCGATTTCCACCGTGTGGTGAGCGTCACCCTCGGGTTGCCGTTTCTCCGGCTCTCCGTCGACCACGGCACGGCGTTCGACATCGCCGGTCGCGGTATCGCCGACCACCTGAATATGGTCGAGACGCTGGTGAGCGCCGCCGCTGCGCTGACTGCGGCGCCGATCGCGCATGGGAGGAACGAAGGTGCCTGACGAGCGCGTACTTCGCACCGCTGCCGCCGTGCGGCAGAGCGGTGCCGACTGGGGGCTGTTGACGACGGTTGACGCCGTCGTCTACGCCTCGGGCCACGCACCGGCGATCGAGGCCGGACCGTCGCCTTTCGCCGGCGGGCTGACGCTCGTCGTCGTCTCGGCCGACGGCTCGGTCGCCGTCGTCTGCAACGAGCTGGAGGCCGCCGCGGCGGCCGCCGGCTGGGCCGACGAGGTGCGGACCTACGAGAGTCTGCACTGGAACGACCTGTCGCCGTTCGCCGAGAAGGCCGGAGCGACCGCCAGCCGGCTGTTCGCCGACCTCGGTGTCGCGGGCACCGTCGCCGTGCAGACTGGGTCTTTCCCGTGGCAGCTGCACGAGGCGCTGCCCTCCGGGACGCAGCTCGTCCCGATCGACGACCAGCTCCGCGATGCACGGGCTACCAAGACCGAGCTTGAGGTGGCGGCGCTGCGCCGATGCGCGGCCGTGACCGCAACCGGGCAGCGCGAGGCACTGGTGGCGGTTCGGCCCGGTCGTACCGAGCTGGAAGCGTTCGCGGATATCCGGTGCGCGATGGAGAGCGACGTGGGTGAGCGTCTGCCGGTCACCGGCGACCTCATCTCGGGCGTCGCACGGACCGCCGCCGCGATGGGATGGCCCGGGAGCCGGCGGCTCGAGCCGGGCGACCCGGTCATCTCCGATCTCGCTCCCCGCGTTGCGGGGTACTGGGGAGACTCGTGTAACACCTTCGTGCTCGGTGAGCCGTCGCGGGCCTTCGAACGGCTGTGGGATGCCTCGAAGCGGGGTCTCGATCTCGCCTGCGAGATCCTGCGACCGGGGCTGACGGCCGGTGAGTTCGATGCCAGCGTTCGGGCCGCGGTGGAGCGGGACGGTCTCGTCAACCCGCTGCATATCGGTCACGGCATCGGCACCTCGAGCTACGAGCATCCGCGGCTTGTTCCCGGCAACCCGGCCGAGCTGCGCGCGGGGATGGTGTTGATGGTCGAACCCGGCGCGTGCGACCCGGACATCGGTGGTGTCCGGCTGGAGTGGATGTTCCTCATCACCGAGCACGGCTGCGAAGTGCTGAGCCCGTTCGAACACACGATCGCGCCGCCGACCGGCGCACGTGGAGTGCAGGGTCGCAACACCAAGGAGGAGGAGAAGGCATGAAGTCCGAGACCACACGAAGGCGCCGCAGGTGGGCTGTTGCCCTGCTCGCGACGACCGTGCTCGCCGGCACCGCAGCCGCCTGTGGCGGAAGCGGCGGCGGCAGCACGAGCTCCAGCGTCGCCGCCAGCACGAGCGCAGCGGCGACCACTGATACCGGCGCAACGACCGCCGCCGCCAACGACATCGCGAGCCAGGTCGCTGCCGCGCAGACGACCTGCCGCGGCGACGCCGATTCGCTCGCCAGCAAGCTCGCGAGTACGCAGCTGCAGGACTGGCTCCGCGGCCAGCAGCTGGTGCCGATCATCGAGAGCCCGTGGGGCAACGGTGGAGCAACGCCGCGCGCCAAGGCCGGCGGGCCATGGAAGATCGGCTTCGCCAACTCGTTCGCAGGCAACGACGCTCGCCAAGACGTCGTTCGGGCGATGCACGATCAGACCGACGCCTACAAGGCATCCGGGCTGGTTAGCGATCTGGTCGAGACGCTCTCCGACGGCGACGTGGCCAAGCACAACAACCAGATCAACCAGCTCGTCCAGCAGGGCGTGGACGGGATCATCGACCTCTCGGAGGGCAAGGACGCCACCACGCGGTCCATCGATGCCGCCGGCAAGGCCGGTGTCCCGGTGATCACCATGGACTCACCCGTCGTGTCGCAGTACGCCGTCAACGCGACCACCGCGAACTTCCTGCAGAGCGTCGACTCCGCCGGTTGGATGATCAGCGGGATGGGAGGCAAGGGAACGATCGTCACCGTCCAGGGGATCAAGGGCGAGCCCGGGTCGGAAATATGGGAGGAGGGCGCCGCCTGCGTCTTCAAGCAGTTCCCCGACATCAAGATCCTGGCCAACATCTACGGCTCTTGGACGGAACCTGTCGCAAAGACCGAGATGCAGAAGGTCCTTACCACCAATCCCGGTGCCACCATCGACGGCGTCTGGGTGCAAGGTCCCGGAACCACCGGTGTGATCCAGGCCTTCGAGCAGACCGGCCGCCCGGTTCCGAAGCTGATGACGAACTTCGGTCAGAAGGCCGTGCTGGCCTACTGGCGCGATCACAAGGGCGACGTGTCCATGTACTCGTCGTCGCAGCCGCCCTACGAGTCGACCGTCGAGGCTTACCAGGTGATGATCCGGATCCTTTCGGGCCAGAAGCCGATCCTCAACGCCATGTACAGCCTCGGCCCGGCGATCACCGATGACACGCTCGACCAGTGGGTCAAGCCCGAGGACAAGTGGCCCGACTCGCGCGGCTTCGCGTCGATCGACCAGGAAACCTGGATGTCCCAGGACGTCATGAACGGGTACTTCTCGAACGGAGCCCCGGTCCTTCCCTAGCGGCTATTGGCGGGTGCCGGTGGCGATCGATCGCCACCGGCACCCGGCGCCCCCCTGACCGCGACGGTGGACCAATCCCACGTGACAACCGACGACCCCGCCACCGACCGTCCGCGACCGGCACAGCTCCACGGCGAGGTACGCCTTCGCGCTACCGCGCTCTCCAAGGCCTACGGACCCACGCGGGCTCTCGTGGCGGCGGACGTGACGCTGCGGGCGGGACAGATCGTCGGCATGGTCGGCGAGAACGGCAGCGGGAAGAGCACGCTCGTGAAGATCCTATCCGGCGTCGTCCAACCGAATCAGGGCGCAATCGAGATCGCCGGCAGCGAGCAGCATCACCGCCTTCGCCGACCATCCACCGCGATCTCCGCCGGAATCCTGACGGTCTTCCAGGAGATTCTGGTCTGTCAGGCCCGGAGCGTGATCGAGAACATCGAACTCGGCGCCTACGGGTTGTTCCGGCGGGCGGGCGACCGCGAGCCCGGCCGCGCTCGCGCCGCTGCGCTGCTCGAGCGTCTCGCCGGGCGGTCGTTCGACATCGATGCCCCGGTCGAGACGCTCACGATCGCGGAGCAGCAGCTGGTCGTGATCGTGCGCGCACTCGTGCGTAAACCGCGGATTCTGATTTTGGATGAGTCGACCTCCGCACTTGACGTGGCCGATCGCGAGCGGCTCTTCGACCTCTGCCGAGGGCTCCGCGCCGACGGCACGGCGATCCTGTTCATCACCCACCGGCTCGAGGAATTGCTGTCCCTGGCGGACGAGATCGTCGTCATCAAAGACGGCTCCACCGTCATCCAGCCCGGCGGCGGGACGGTCAGCCGGGCGGCGATCCTCGACGCGCTGGCACGCGACCGGCCCCCTGTCGCCGCGTCGTCAGTCGCTGAGCGCGCCACCGTTGATGATCAGTTGCACGAGGCGGTTGTGCAGGCCGACGGCGTGGATCTCGGCGGTGGGGCGGCCGACGTCACGATCCGTCGTGGCACGGTCGTCGGGGTCGCCGGGTTGGAGGGGCACGGGCAGGAGCGTTTCCTGCGAGTGCTCGCCGGCGTCGAGCTCCCGGACTCTGGTACCGTCTTCCGCGTTCACGGTGACGATCTCCGGGCACGAATCCGCACCCGGCACGACGCCGCCCGAGGCGGCGTCTATTACCTGCCGCGGAACCGCGCGCAGGCCGGAATCTTCCCACCCCTGTCGGTGCTCGACAACTTCGCGCTGCCCACGCTCGCCGCCTCGGCGAGGTGGGGGCTGATACGCCCCAGATCCGTCCGGCGTCGGTTTGAGGAGTTCGAGAAGTCGCTACACATCCGCGTCGCGAGTGGCAACGCGCGCATCACCTCGCTGAGCGGCGGCAACCAGCAGAAGGTGCTGATCGCCCGCTGGCTGGCCGCGGATCCTGCGGTGCTTCTCCTCGACGACCCCACCCGCGGTGTCGACCTGCCGACGAAGATCGACCTGCACGAGTTGTTGCGGGACCGCGCCTCGACGGGTCTCGCGGTCGTGATGGTCTCGACCGAGATCGAGGAGCTGGAGTCGGTCTGCGACGAGGTCCTCGTCTTCCATGAGCAGCGGATCGTGGCGCGGCTCGTCGGCACAGCGATCCGGCGAGACGCCGTCCTCGCGGCGATGTTCGGACAGGCGCAATGATCGCCTCCCGGCAGGTCGACGTCGATGTTCCGCGGCGCGCTGGCCGCGTACCCTGGGCCTGGCACCGCTACCGCTACGCCGCCCCAGCCTACGGGATGGTGGCCGTCCTGCTGGTCTGCAATGCGGCGCTGTCGAGCGGCTTCTTCACCTCAGCAGTGCTGGTGCCCTTGATCGCGGGCGCGGCGCCCCTGATCATCCTCACCGTCGCGTCGACCGTACCGATGCTGTCGGGCAACGGCGGCATCGACATCTCGGTAGGACCGCTCGCCGGGCTGGTCAACGTGGTGATCATCGCCGGTGTCGCGCGCGGGACGCTCTCGGAGTCGCCGCTGGCGATTCTGGGCGTGTCGCTCGGCATCGGGCTCCTATCGGGCCTCGCAATCGGGGTGCTGGTCGCCTACGGCCGCCTCCAGCCGATCGTTGTCACCCTCGGGGCGTACCTCATCTACACGGCCCTGTCGCAGATCGTGTTCGCCAACGCGAGCGGGCCAGCGCCAGACTGGCTGGGACGGCTCGGGGATCGCGTCGGGGTCGTCCCCGGCGGCCTCATCTTCATCGCGGCCGTCCTGGCAGCGTGGGTCCTGCTCGCCCGCACCTCGTTCGGGCCGCAACTGTACGCGGTCGGCGACAATGACGTCGCCGCGTTCACGGCTGGGGTGCCGGTGGAGGTCGTCCGCGTGGCGGCGTACATGGTCGCCGGGCTGTTCGCGGCCGTCGCCGGACTCGCCGTGACTGCTCTCATCGCCGCCGGTGACGCCGCCATCGGGACGAGTCTGACCCTGAGCGCAATCGCCGGAGCTGCGCTTGGTGGGACGAGCCTCGCAGGTGGCAGGGGCGGCGTGCTCGGCGCGTTCGCGGGCGGTCTCTCGGTCTACCTGATTCAGAACGTGCTTTCGCTGCTCGGGGTGGACTCGTACTGGGTGACGTTCAGCTTCGGCGCCGTGCTGGTCGGCGGGATCGCGCTCAACGGCGTTGTCACCGGGACCGGATCTAGGAAGGATCGGCGATGAGCGCCATGACAGGAGGGCCCGCCGAGCGAATCTCGCTTGCGAGCGCCAGGGCGTGGCGACGAATCGGCGGGACGGAACGTGGGCCGGCGCTGCTCGCATGGGCCTGTGTCGTCGCCCTCACGGTCGCTGCGTCGTTCCTCATCGACGGGTTCCTCACGATGCCGGCGATCCGCTCGATCTTCGCGCTCTGCGCGATCCTCGGGATCGCAGCGGCCGGCCAGACGCTGGTAGTCGTGCTGGGCGGGATCGACCTGTCGATCCCCGCACTGATGACGCTCACTGCGGTGGGCATCACGGAGCTTGGTTCCCGCGGTTGGCCGCCGGCTCTCTCGTTGCTGACCCTCGCGGCAGTCTGCGTGGCGATCGGCGCCCTGAACGGAGTGCTGGCGACCACCTTCCGCGTCCACCCGCTGATCGTCACGCTGGGTGTCGGCTTCATGGTCGCCGGCGGGTTGCTGGCGTGGACCGAGGGGAAGCCGGAGGGCTCGCCGCCGCACTTCATCGCCCACGCGGCCGCCGCCGCCAGCACGATGGGCCCCATTCCCCTTCCACCCATCGTCGCTGTCTGGGCCGCGGTGGCGGTGCTGACGATCATGCTCGCCACCCGCACGCCGTTCGGGCGACGGACGTACGCCTTCGGCGCCAGTCCGGCCGCAGCTGAATCCGCGCTCGTCCGGCGCCGCACCCTGTGGGCCGGGGTCTTCGCGTACAGCGGCTTCACATCGTTCGTGGCCGGCGTGATGCTCTCCGGCTTCACGGGATATGGAGACCTTCGCGCCGGCGATCCCTACCTCTTCAGCACCGTTGCGGCCGTGATCCTCGGCGGGACGTCGTTGCTCGGCGGCCGGGGCGGTTACGGCCGGACGATCGCCGGCACGCTGGTCCTGACACTGGCTCAGTTGATCCTCGTCGGACGCGGCGTCACGTCATCGATGCAGCAGGTCACACTCGGCGTGATCATCGTCGCCTTCGTTGCGTTGTACGGCCGCGATCGCCATCTGCGAGATCGCGTTTGATGGAAACGCCGCAGCACACGACCAACGCACGGAACGAGAGGCCGCTCGCGTGAAAAAGCTCATCATCTCAGTGGGCATCAACGGCGGCGAACTCACGCGCCGTGACACCCCCCATCTTCCCCTGACGACCGACGAGATCGTCGAGTCGGTCGTCGGCGCGCATTCTGCCGGAGCGGCTGTCGCCCACATTCATGTCCGCGACGCCCGCGGGCGCCCGTCGAACGATCTCGACAGGTATTCGGCCGTCGTCGCGGCGACGCGCGCGCGGTGCGACATCATCCTCAACCTGACCACCGACGTTCGCCGCCGGGGAGGCGATGCGACGCTGGGGCTGCGGCCGGAGCTGGCCAGCTTCCCGGGAGGTTCCGTCAACTACAAGAGCTCGCTGCTCGAGGCGCGACTGCCGAAGCTCCGTGAGCTGGCGGGGAAGATGCTTGAGCTCAACGTGAAGCCCGAGCTCGAAATCTTCCACGAGGGGATGATCGGACAGTGCCTCCGGCTTGCCGATGAGGGCCTTTTCGTCCGACCGCTGTACTTTCAGTTCCTGCTCGGCCTTGACGGCGGCGCTCCGCCCGACGCGCGAACGCTACTCCGTCTCGTGGACTCGCTCCCCGCCGGCGCACTTTGGGGTGTTGTGGGCATCGGAACCCGCGCCGGGCTCGATATGGCGCTGGTGGGCATGGTGCTCGGCGGGCATGTCCGGGTTGGCATCGAGGACCACCACGAGTACCTCCCGGGGAGGCTGGCGACGTCCAATGCGGAGTTGGTTGCACGGGTGGCGCGACTCGCCGATGAGTATGGCCGTGACGTTGCGACGCCGGACGAGGCGCGTGAGCTGCTGGGAATCAGCCAGAGCCGGAAGGCCCAGGCGGCACGATCGGAGGCGCGATGAGGGCAGTAGTGTTGACGGCGGTCGAGACCATCGAAGTCCACGACATCGAGGAGCCTCGGTTCGGCGACGATGAGGTGCTCATCAGGGTTGGCGCCGGTGGGATCTGCGGATCGGATCTGCATGCCTATCGCGGGCATCATCCATTCCGGGTCCCGCCGGTTGTGATGGGGCACGAGGCAGCGGGCGAGGTGGTGGCTGTCGGCTCGGCCGTGACGCGCTGCGCCGTCGGCGATCGGGTTGCGATTGAACCTCAGATCGCGTGCGGTCGATGTGCATCCTGCCTTCGAGGCGAGTCCAACCTCTGCCAGGACGTCCGGCGACCCGGACTGCGTTGGGGAGGCACGTTCGCCGAACTGATGACGGCCCCGGACCGCGTCGTCTACCGTCTGGCGCCGGAGACGCCGTTCGAGATCGGCGCGCTGGTCGAGCCGGCGGCAGTCGCGATGCGCGCCTTCCGCCGGGGCGAAATGCGACTCGGTGACCGCGTTGCCGTCCTCGGGGCGGGCCCCATCGGAGGTCTGATCGCGCACATCGCGGAGCGCGCTCGGCCGTCGCTGCTGATGGTGAGCGACGTCAAGCCCTTCAATCTCCGGTTCGTGACCGAGACGCTCCGTATCGAGCACGCGATTGATGCGGGTCGGTGCGACGTCGTCGATGCAGGTCGATTACTGACGGATGACGACGGCTTCGACATCGTCTTCGTCACTGCGCCCCACGAGCGCGCTCTGCTCGATGCCGTGGAGCTAGCGCGTCCGGGCGGCCGCGTCGTGCAGGTGGCGATCTACGGCCAGCCAATCCCCTTCGACGCTACGCGGGCGGTGCTCCGTGAGGTCGAGGTTCGCGCGTCTCTGACGTATGCACCGGACGATTTCCGGCTGACGACGGAGATGATCGTGAACGGGACGCTCGATGCGGCCTCGTTCATCACGCATCGCTATCCGCTGGAGGACGCCGACCGAGCGTTCGCCGACATCGCCGCCGGCATGGATCACGTCAAGGTGGTGCTGACGATCCCTTGAGTAGGCGCCGCATGACGTCGCGGCGCGATTGGTGATGCCGTTGCTTCGGCGGGTTACCCCGGCTGAAGGGTGCCTATATTCGGATTTCGCTGTCAGGCAGCGCTTCGTTCGTAGTGGTGGATGAGGCCGCCGAGTCGATCGCGTCGCTCAACCGGCCCGTTGGTGAGGCGCGGCGGTGGATCGGGAGGTTCGAGAGTGAGCCCGCGGTGGGGGCGCTCGGCGTTGTAGTGCGCCAGGTACTCGGCGACGACGCGGTGAAGATGAGGCCCGCTTCGGATGAGGATCCAGTCGAGGCATTCGTCGCGGATGGTGCGGACGAATCGTTCCGCGTGGGCGTTGGCAACGGGCGTGCGGATCGGGGTGAGGATCAGGTGGACGCCGTCGGATGCGAGGACGGTGTCGAACGCGGTGGTGAACTTGGCGTCGCGGTCGCGGATCAGGAATCGGAAGCGCTCCAGCAGTCCGTTCATCGAGAGGTTCCGTGCTTGCTGGGTGACCCACGCGCCGTGCGGGTTAGCGGTGACCCCGGCGAGGTGCACGCGGCGGCTATCGATCTCGATGAAGAACAACACGTACAGTCGGCGGAGGCGGATGGTGTCGACGCAGAAGAAGTCGCAGGCGAGGATCCCGTGGCCTGTGCCTGGAGGAACTCGCTCCAGGTTGGGCCGTCGCGGCGCGGCGCTGGCCGGAGCCGTGCCTGGCGGAGGATGCGCCGCACGGTCGTTGCGGCGACGTCGATCCCGACCTTTCGGAGCTCGCCGACGATGCGCTGGTATCCCCAGCGCGGGTTCTCGCGCGCGAGGCGGAGGATCAGCTTGCGGGTGGTGTCGTCGATCGGCGGTCTGCCTCGTCCGCGGTGTGGCTGGCGCCAGCGACGGCGCGCGAGGGTACGGTGCCAGCGAAGGATCGTCGCGGGCGCCACCGGCAGTCCTCGCCGGCGACACGGTTCCAGGACACTGGCGAGCGCGCTGATCAGGGCGCGGTCAGCCCAACTGCGTCGTGGTCGCGGAGCGGTGCGGCGGAGGATCGCGAGCTCGTGGCGCAGGACGAGGACCTCGGCTTCGAGCGTGACGAAGCTTCGCCGGCGGGCGAGGAGTCGAAGCAGCGCGCAGAGGGAGAGGTAGCTGAACCGCAGGGCCATCGCCGCAGCGTGCCGGAACCCGACGATCGCCGCGTCAGAGCCAGATCCGAATATTGGCACCCGTCAACCGACTCGCGCAGCGACGCGTCGATCTTGATCTTGATCTTGATCTTGACCCGCTTCTGTTGACACCTCGATAGTTCGCGCTGCGGGCGCGTTGAGAGGAGTCAGGATGGGTCGCCCATCGACGTGGACGCCGGAGTTCCGGGACGAGGCGGTGAGGCTGTATCGGTCGGGGTCGTCGTCGATCCCGGAGGTCGCGAGGAGTCTTGGTCTTCATCCGGAGACGTTCCGGAAGTGGGTGAAGCAGGCGGAGGTCGATGCCGGTGAGCGGGAGGGGTATACGCGGGAGGAGAAGGCGGAGATCCGGGAGTTGCGAAAGCGCGTCAGTCGGCTGGAGGAGGAGAAGTTGATCCTGCAGAAGGCGGCGTTGTATCTCGCGCGGGAGACCGATCGGCTGTGAGGACCTCCCGGCTGGTCGACGAGTTGCGGGCGCACCACGCGGTCTCCCTGGTCTGTTCGGTGCTGAAGGTCACGCCGCAGGGCTACTACGCGTGGCGTCGTCGGTGCGACCAGCCGGGGTCGCGGCGGCGGCAGGATGAGCGGCTGTTCGGGCCGATCCTGGCGTTCTACAAGCGCAGCCGCGAGACGTACGGCGCGCCGCGGATCACGAGCCGGCTGCGGATCGAGGACGGTATCCGGATCGGCACCAAGCGGGCCGCGCGGCTGATGCGCGAGCTCGGCATCGAGGGCGTCTCGAAGGGGCCCCGCAAGCCGCGCACGACGATCCCCGACCCGAAGGTGCCGCCGGCGCCGGACCGGATCAACCGCGACTTCTCCGCCCGCCGGCCGGACGAGAAGTGGTGCGCCGACATCACGTATGTGCCGACTCGGGAGGGGTTCCTGTTTCTGGGCGTGGTGATGGACTGCTTCAGCCGCCGGATCGTGGGCTGGTCGATGCGCGACAACCTCGAGGCGGAGCTGGTCGCCGACGCTGTCGCGATGGCGGTCGCCCGTCGCCGGCCCCGGCCGGG
>JBKJIG010000013.1:0-14598 GCA_046598415.1 Gaiellales bacterium | reverse complement strand
GTCGGGATCGCGATGCTCGACGTCGACGGCTTCAAACGCATCAACGACACGTACGGCCACGCCGGCGGCGACGCCGTGCTGATCGAGATCGCGCGCCGCCTGGCCCAGACCCGCGCGGAGGATCTCGTCGCCCGCTGGGGCGGGGAGGAGTTCTGCGTGCTGCTGACCGGCATCGAGGACGACGAGTCGCTGTACGCCGCAGCGGAGCGCCTCCGCGCTGCCGTCGGAGCGGAGCCGGTGCGCCTCGACGACGGCTCCGTCGTCCACGTCACGGTGTCGATCGGCGCCGGCCGGCCGACGTGCCCGGACGAGCGCCTGGAGCGGCTCGTGATCGCCGCCGACGACGCGCTCTACGACGCGAAGCGCGGCGGACGCGACCGCGTGTGCCTCGTGCCCGAGGTGCCGGTGGAGGCCGTGGCCACCCTGCCAGATCGAGGCGACTAGCGAAGGGCCACGACCGTTGCCCGACGAGACGGGCGCCTGTCTGCTGTACCTGGCCGAGCGGTTTCCCGCCGCCGCGCTCGAGCCGCCGCCGCCACCACCCGGAGCGCCGCGGCGGACGCCGGGTGGATGCGCCGGTCGTCGACCTGGAATAGCTTCCGGGAGCGACCTCCGTCACAATGGCGAGTTCGCTGCGCGCTCCTCGCGCAGGCCCCCGGACACCATGGCGACGGTTCACCCTCGACGACTTCTTCGTCTTGCCCTGCACGTAGCAGCCGGGCCGCAGGAGAACGGCTTCCGCCGGTTCTGGCTGTCGCTGGCGATCACGATGTTCGGCACCTGGGCGGGCGCCGTGGCGCTCACCGTGCGCCTCTACGACCAGACGCACTCGACCACCTGGGCGTCGCTGCTCTACGTCGCCGAGTTCGCGCCGACGGTCTTCATCGGCATCCTGCTCGGGCGCCTGCTCGACCGGCTGCCGCCCGTGCGGGCACTGGCCGTGTTCGAGCTGACCGCCGCTGCCACGTGGCTGGTCCTGGTCGTGGTCGACGCGCCGCCCCTGGTCGTCGCGCTCGCCGTCGTGAACGGGGCGTGCGCCGGCGCGTACAAGATCATCGCCACGTCGGCCACGTCGATGCTGGTCTCCGACCAGAACCTCGATGCGGCGAACGCGGCGACGCTGTCGATCGACAACATCATGACCCTCGCCGGGTACGCCGTCGGCGGCGTGCTGATCGGCGTCACGGCTCCCGAGTTCGTGCTCGGGATGAACGGCGTCACGTTCCTGGCGTCGGCGCTGCTGCTGCTGACGCTGCCGTCGATCCCCGCGCCGCGCGGCATCGGCATGCCGCACGAGTCGTGGCGGCAACAGGTCACGGCCGGCGCCCGGCGCATGGCGGGCCACCCGCGCCTGCGCGTCATCATGGTCGCCCTGCCGGTCGCCACCGCGGCGGTCGGCATGGGCAACGCGCTGCAGATACCGGTGCTGCGCGGCGCCGTCGGCGCGTCGGCGGCGGCGATCGGGTTCGTGCTCGCCACGCACGCCTTCGGCCTCGTCTTCGGGGCCTGGGCGGGGCCCTTCCTGCCGAAGCGCACGGCCTCCTTCCTGCTCGGAATGGTCGTGATGGGCGGCGGCCTGCTGCCGATGCTCTTCAGCTCGAGCATCCCGCTGATCGCCGGCGGCATCCTCGTCTCGGGCCTCGGCAACGGCGTCGTCATCATCCGCTTCCGCACGACGATGCAGACGTCGACCCCGCCGGAGGACCGCGCGTCGACGATCGCCTTCATCTACTCCTTCTCGTTCGGCGTCGGCGTGCTCGGCGCGGCCCTCGCAGGGCCGGTGGCCGGGCTGGTCGACCTCCGCCCGGCGATCGCCGTCACGGTCGCCCTGTTCATCATCGCGGCGCTGGCGGGCGCGGTCACCGACTTCATCGATCGCCGCCGGTACGACCCGGTCACGACCGCGCTGGGGGAGGAGGTGCTCGCCCGGGTGGGCGCCGGCGAGGCGCGGATTCGCGAGTTTGACCCGACCGGGGGAAGCTCCTCGGCCACCGATCGGCCGATGACAGGTACGTGATCTCCCACGACCAGTCTTCCGAAGACCGCCGTCGCGCCCTCCTCGGGGCTGTCTCATCGATGCACGAACAGCACGATCGCCGCCAGTCGCGCGCGGCCCGTTTGCGCGGTGCCCGCATCGCCGCGATCGGCGACGACCCGTTCAGCCGCTACGAGCTGGCCGAGATCGCCGAGCGCTGCGACGGCACCATCGTCGGCGTCGACGACGACCCGACGCTCGTGATCCGCCGCGGGCGGTTCCTGGTCGCCGAGACGCAGGCGCTGCGCCAGCAGGGCGTCGTCGTCATCGACGCGGCGGAGCTGGCCGAGATGCAGGAGTCGCACGACGCCGTGTACCGCCCCGAGTCGCTGCGCAAGGCCTGCCGGCGCGCGGTCGAGGGCTCCAACGGCCGCCGGCTGGTGCTGCCGCCGCGCGATCCGGCCGAGCGCGTGCAGGAGGCGGCCCGCAAGGGTGGGTTCGTGACGCGCAACCGCGGCCGCGCCGCCTGACGCACGTCGCCGTCAGCCGGCGGCGTCCGCGCGCTCGAAGAACTCCAGCACGGCGATCCGGGTCGCAGCGGGCGCATCGGCGTGGTACGCGTGGCCCGCCCCGTCGATCAGGATCAGGGCGCCGCCCGTCCGGCTGGCGAGGCGGATCGCATTGCGGGCCGGCACGAGCGGATCGTCTGCTCCGTGCAGCACGAGCACCGGCATCGCGAGCTGCCGCGGCCGGCGGCAGAGGTGCAGTGCACCGGCGACGGCCTGCCGCCGCAGCCCGGCCGACCCGAGCCGGACATGGACGAGCGCCGAACGTATCTCGCGCAACGACCCGGCGGGGCCGGCGAGGCGCGCGAGCGCGCGGAGACGGTCGCGTGGGTCGCGGTGCAGGAGGGCGCGGGCGGTCGCGGCGAGCATCCGCAGCCGCGGCAGTGCGAGGTCGCGACCGCCGGCCAGCGCCGCGCCCAGGACGACGCTGCGGACGCGGGTGGGATGCAGGGAGGCGAGACGCTCGGCCACCAGTCCGCCGAAGCAGTACCCGTAGACATCGGCCGCCCGCACGCCGCAGGCATCGAGGACGGCGACCGCATCGGCGGCGAGCCGACCGGTCGTGAAGACGCGCCCGCGGGACGACGAGCGCCCCGAGCCGCGGGTGTCGAGCAGGATCACGTCGTGTCGTTCCTCGAGCCACGTGACGGTCTGTCGCCACGACGCGAGCGTCAGACCGAGCCCGGCGATCAGCAACACGGGCGGCGCACCCACGGCACCGCGGCGGCGGTAGAAGATGGACGCGCCGTCCGGCGCGATCGCGTATGGCATCTCGGTCAAGGTATTCGCATCGGGTCGCCGGTCGGTGCGGTCCGACCGACCCGGCCTTGACGCTGCCCACAGGCTCGGTCAGGGTGCCGGCCATGCCGGACCGCGCAGACGTGCTCGTGATCGGAAGCGGCGCCTCGGGCGCGGTCGTCAGCCGCCACCTGGCCGAGCGCGGCTTCTCGGTCGTCTGCCTCGAGCAGGGCCACTGGGTGAACGCCTCCGAGTACCCGGGGAACCGGCCGGAGTGGGAGCTCGAGATGTCGCAGCGCTGGCATCACGACCCGAACCTGCGCACCCGCGCCGACGACTATCCGGTCGAGGTCACCGACGCCGAGATCATGCCGCAGATGTTCGCGGGCGTCGGCGGCGCCACGCTGCACTTCGGCGGGCACTTCCCGCGGTTGCTGCCGACCGACTTCCGGGTGCGGACGCTGGACGACGTCGGCGACGACTGGCCGATCACCTACGACGACCTGCTGCCGTACTACGAGCGGACCGACCGCGACCTCGGCGTGTCCGGCCTCGGCGGCGATCCGGCGCTGCCGCCGGGCGCCGCTCCGCCCCTGCCGCCGCACCCCATCAACGCGTACGGACGCAAGGCGGCGGAGGGCATGAACGCGCTCGGCTGGCACTGGTGGCCGGCGCCGAACGCCATCGCGTCGCGCGACTACCGCAACCTGCTGCGCTGCGCCCGCTACGGCACCTGCGAGACCGGCTGCCCGCACGGCGCCAAGGCCAGCGTCGACCTGACGCACTGGCCCGAGGCGATCAGGCACGGCGCGCGGCTGGTGACGGGCGCCCGCGTGCGCGAGGTCACCGTCGACGCGGCCGGGCGCGCCCGCGGCGCCATCTACCGCGACCGCACCGGCGCCGAGCACCACCAGGACGCCGACATCGTGGTGCTCGCCGCCAACGGCGTCGGCACCCCGCGGCTGCTGCTGCTGTCGACCTCGCCGCAGCACCCGGCGGGGCTTGCGAACTCCTCCGGCCTGGTCGGACGCCGGCTGATGCTGCACCCGACCGGCGTCGTGGTGGGCGTCTACGACGACGACCTCGAGGCCTGGAAGGGGCCGGCCGGCCAGCCGATCCACTCGTTCCAGTTCTACGACACCGACACCGACCGCGGGTTCGTGCGAGGCGCCAAGTGGCAGGTGATGCCGACGCAGGGGCCGCACCGGATGATCTCGCTGCTGGACGGCGAGCCGTTCGACCAGGCGTGGGGGAGCGCGCTGCAGGAGCACGTGCGCAGCCACATCGGCCGCTGCATCGACTGGGGCGCCATCACCGAGGACCTGCCCGACGAGGCGAACGGCGTCACGCTCGACCCGGTCGTGCGCGACGGCGACGGCATCCCCGCGCCCCGCATCACCTACACCGTCGCCGAGAACAACTGGCGGCAGCTCGACTGGCACCTGGAGCGCATCCGCGAGGCGCACATGGCCGGCGGGGCGCGCGCCACGTACCGCCTCCGCATCTGCAACGACCAGCCCGGGCACCTGCTCGGCACGGCGCGGATGGGCACCGATCCCGCCACCAGCGTGTGCGACCCGTGGGGCCGCACGCACGACGTGCCGAACCTGTTCGTCGTCGACGGCAGCCTGTTCGTGACCGCCGGCGGCGTGAACCCGACGTCGACCATCTGCGCGCTGGCGCTGCGCACGGCCGAACACATCGCCGACACGGCGTCGAAGCAGGCGGTGGCGACGTGACGCCCGGGGACCGCGCCGCGTTCGCGCGCCTGGCCGACGAGCTGCTACCCGCCACCGGCGACCTGCCCGCGCCGTCGAGCCTCGGCGTCGAGGCGAAGTGGCTCGACCGGGCGCTGGCGACGAGGCCCGACCTGGAGGCCGATCTGGCGCGAGCGCTGGCGTCGGGGTCGACCGCGCGCGATCTCCACGACGCCGATCCGGCCGCGTTCCTCGCCCTCGGGCTGATGGCGACCGGCGCCTACTACCTGCACCCGCGCGTGCGCCGCCTGATCGGCTACCCGGGCCAGAAGCCCGACCCGGCCGCCGACGACGAGAGCGACTACTGGCTCCGCGACGGACTGCTCGATCCGGTCATCGAGCGCGGGCCGATCTGGCGTCAGGCGTGACGGCGACACGCGAGACGTTCGCCGGCATGGGCGGCGTCGAGAAGGCGATCTGGTACTTCGCGTCGTTCCTGTCGACCGGCATCTTCTTCTACGGCATCTACCGGCTGGTGCGGCGGTGGCGGTCGGGACGCGGCGCGCTGCCGCGGCCGCGCATCTGGACGACGCTGCGGATCGTGCTCACGCACGTGTGGATCCGGCGGCGGGCGGGCTTCGGCGGCTACGCCCACGCCGGCGTCTTCTACGGCTTCGCAGTGCTGTTCGCCGGCACCGTGATCCTGGCGTTCCAGGATGACTTCGCCAAGCCGGTGCTCGGCTGGACGTTCTGGGAGGGGGCGTTCTACAAGGGCTACTCGCTGTTCCTCGACCTGTTCGGCGTCGCGCTCGTGATCGGCGTCGGCTTCTTCATCGCGCGGCGGTGCACGACGCGGCCGTCGAAGCTGACGTACGGGGCGGGCGACTGGGCGTTCATCGGCCTGCTGTTGTTCCTGGCGCTGAGCGGGTTCGCGCTCGAGGCGTTGCGCATCGCGATCGACCAGCCCGACTTCGAGGTGTGGGCGCCGCTCGGCTACGCGGTCGGCAACGGCCTGCACGCCGCCGGGCTCGGGCCGGAGACGGCCGAATCGCTGCGCCACGTCACGTGGTGGGTGCACGGCATCGTGGCGCTCTCCTTCGTGGCGGCGATCCCGCGCACCAAGGCGCTGCACATGATGGCCGGGCCCGCGGGCGTGTCGGTGCGCGACGCGGCGGTGAAGACCACGCTGCCGGCCGAGCCCGAGGCGGGCTACGCGACGTTCGGCGACTTCCTGCCGCGGCACCTGATCGACCTCGACTCCTGCACGCGCTGCGGCCGCTGCCACGAGGCGTGCCCGGCGACCGCGTCAGGCCTGCCGCTGTCGCCGCGCGACCTGGTGCTCGACCTGCAGGGCCAGGCGCAGGCAGGCCCGGAGCCGAAGATCGCCTCTGACACGCTGTGGTCGTGCATGCAGTGCATGGCGTGCGTCGAGATCTGTCCCGTGGGCATCGAGCACGTGCCGATCATCAACCTGCTGCGGCGCGACCTGATCGAGAAGGGCGACCTCGACGACGGGCTGCAGAACGTGCTGGAGGCCGTCGCCACGAGCGGCAACTCGTTCGGCGAGTCGCGGCGCAAGCGCGCCCGCTGGACGCGCGACCTCGACTTCGAGGTGCGCGACGCCCGCAAGGAGCCGGTCGACGTGCTGTGGTTCGTGGGCGACTACGCGAGCCTCGACCCGCGCAACCAGCGCAACACCCTGGCGCTGGCGCGGCTGCTGGAGGCCGCCGGCGTCGACTTCGGGATCCTCCACGACGCCGAGCGCACGGCCGGCAACGACGTGCGGCGCGCGGGGGAGGAGGGGCTGTTCCGGAGCCTCGCCGACGAGAACATCGAGCAGATCGCCGGCTGCACGTTCGCGCGCATCCTGACCAGCGACCCGCATGGCTTCAACACGCTGCGCAACGAGTACCCGGGGCTGGGAGCGCCGTGGACTGCGGAGCAGGTGGTGCATCACTCGCAGCTGCTCGGCGAGCTGCTCGAGGCGGGGTCGCTGACGGTCTCCCGTCCGCTCGGGCGCACCGTCACGTACCACGACCCGTGCGCGCTCGGGCGCTACAACGGGGTCTACGACCCGCCGCGCGACTTGCTGGCGAGGATCGGTTTGGAGCTGGTCGAGATGCCGCGCAACCGCGACAACTCCTTCTGCTGCGGCGCGGGTGGCGGCCGCATCTGGATGCGCGAGCCGCAGGCCGGCCGTCCGTCGGAGGACCGCATTCACGAGGCGGTGGCGCTGGGTGGGCGGGTGACGCAGTTCGTCGTCGCGTGCCCGAAAGACGTGACCATGTACGAGGACGCGATCAAGACCACCGGCTCGAGCGACCGGCTCGAACTGGCGGAGCTGTCGGAGCTGGTTGCCGAGGCGTGCCTCGACCCGTCCTAGGGTCATCCTCGACGAAGGACCGCATCGGCGGGCGCCCAGGTCGTGAGCGCTGAATTCGCGAGGTCGCGGCGATCAACCACGCGGCCGGGAGTCCGTTCGACGTCGCGCCCAACCCGCGCGGATCGTGCCGAGTCCGGGTCAGCACCGCACGAACCAGTGCCGTCCGACAAATTCGGAACCAGGTACGGAATTTGTCGGCTAGGGCGCTGACCGGGCGAACGCATCCGGTCGTCTGACGGCCGGGAGTCCGTTCGACATCCCGCCCAACCCGCGCGGATCGTGCCGAGTCCGGGTCGGCACCGCACGACCCTGTGTCGTCCGACAAATTCGGAACCAGGTACGGAATTTGTCGGCTAGGGCGCTGACCGGCGACCACCTGCGGTGGAAGCTGGCGCCTGGACGCTCGCAGCGGCACGGGTTCGCGCACTTGTGTTGGCGCTGTCGGCCGGGCTTGGGCGGTTTACGGCAGCGTGACGCGCTCGCGGAGCCATGGGAGGGCCACCGCCGGATCTGGACTGTCGATCTCGCGGGCCAGGCGGTGGCCGTCGAAGATCGCGTCGGCCAGGATCCGCGGGGCGGCGCAGTCGCCGATGCGGTAGACACCCTCGACGTCGCCGGGATCGTCCACCAGCGCGTGGTAGAGGGCATCGTCCGAGCGGCGCTGCGTGACCAGCACGATCGCGCCGGCGTCGACATCCGCCAGGCTCGCCGGGAGCGGCGCCATCCGCAGACCGGCCGCCGCCAGGCGCGGACGCAGCGCCGACGCCTCGAGGGTCTCGTCGAGCAGCGGTGCGACCCGGTCGAACGGCGAGTGGTACGTCACCTTGCGGCCGAGCTGCAGCGCCAGCTCGGCGCAGCCGACACCGACCAGGTAGCCCTCGCAGTCGAGCACCGCGACGTCACCATCGGGCAGCCCGTCCAGCACGTGCTCGGGCGTCACCGTGCGCGGGTCATCGACCGCGATCGGACCGCCGGCGTAGACGTTGAAGCCGTCGGCCGACCACGTGGAGCCGGTCGCGACCACCACCAGCTCGGCGCCGTAGGTGCGGATGTCGTCGGCGGTCAGCTCCTCGCCGGTGATCACCTCGACGCTGCGCCGCAGCTTCTGCAGCTGGATGCGGCGCCAGTCGAGCACGCGCGCCCAGTCGCCGAGACCCGGCAGCTGCGGCAGCCAGCGCAGGTGCCCGCCGATCTCGGGCGCCGCATCCACGAGATGCACGCGCTTGAAGCCGCGCTTGGCGAGCACGATCGCGCACTCCAGGCCGGCCGGCCCGGCGCCGACCACGAGGACGTCCTTCGCGGCGTTGGCCGCCGGCGGAAAGCGCTCCGGATGCCAGCCGCGGCGGTGCTCCTCGCCGGCCGTCGCGTTCTGCGTGCAGCCGATGTGCCGCGCGTAGTTGGCACGCGAGTAGCACTGGTTGCAGCCGATGCACTCGCGGATCTCGTCGTAGCGGCCGTCGCGGATCTTGGCCGGTAGGAACGGGTCGGCGATCGACGGCCGGGCGGCGCCGATGACGTCGATCGCGCCGCTCGATACATGCGCGGCCATCAGGTCCGGATCGGTGTAGCGCCCGACGCCCACCATCGGCTTCGCAGTCGCCGCGCGCATCCACCGCGTCAGCTCCAGCTGATAGCCCTGGACGTAGGACCGCGACGCGCCGGAGTCGGTCCGGAACTCGCCCGCATCGGCGCCGATCGCGGCGTCCCAGAGGTCGACGAACGGGTCGGCGGCGCGCACGAAGGCGGCGCCCTCCTCCGGCTCGATGCCGGTCGCGGCGAACGAGTCGGCGGCGACGCGGACGGCGATCGCGCACCGGTCGCCGACGGCCTCGCGGACCCGCTCGATGGCCTCCAGCCAGAACCGCGAGCGGTTGGCGACCGAGCCGCCGTACGCGTCGGTGCGGCGGTTGGTGCGCGAGGAGAGGAACTGCGTCGGCAGGTAGGAGTGCGAGCCGTAGACGTAGATGATGTCGAAGCCCGCCTCGACCGCCCGGCGCGCCGCCGCCACCCACGCGTCCTGCTCGCGACGGATGTCGGCCGCCGTCATCGCCTGCGGCACGTTCCACGGCAGGTGCTCGTTCGCGATCTGGCTCGGCGCCAGCGTCGGGAGCCGGCTCTCGCGGACGGTCGCCATCGCGCCGCCGTGCCACAGTTCGACCCCGGCCAGCGCGCCGTGCGCGTGCACCGCCTCGGTCATCAGCCGCAGCGACGCCACGTCGCCGTCGTCCCACAGGCGCGAGGACACGTACGGCTCGTCGTCGGAGGTGGGGGAGATCGAGCAGTACTCGGTACACACCGCGCCCCAGCCGCCGTCGGCCTTCATGCCGCGATGCGCTGCCTGCGAGAACGGCTTTGTGACGCCGAACCCGGTGCAGTGCGGCACCTGGTAGAAGCGGTTCGGCAGCGTCACCGGCCCGATCGGGACGGGCTCGAACAGGATGTCGTGACGTGGATCCCTCACGCGTCCAGGACCGCCTTGCGACGCGCCATGAACTCGTTCAGCTCGGCGTCCACGGCATCGTCGATGCCCGGATCCTGGTAGCTCGCGAGCAGCTTCTTCCACTCGGGCACCGCGGCCTGGTCGGCGGTGGGCGCGCCCTGCTTGACCCACGTCGGATGCGCCTGGGAGCGGAACAGCGGCGAGATGTGCAGCCACGCACGGTAGTGCTCGAGCGTGTGCGGCGAGGCCAGGAACATGCCGGCCGGACCCTCGTCCCGGATCGCGTCGTACGCCAGGTGCTCGGCGTCGACGACGACGCCCTCGCGGAGCCGCTCGAACATCTTCAGCACCTCGACGTCGAGCACGAACTTCTCGAACGACGCGGTCAGGCCGCCCTCCAGCCAGCCGGCCGCGTGGAGCACCAGGTCGGAGCCCGAGTGGTACGTGGCCCAGAGCGCCATCGACGTCTCGTACGCCGATTGCGCGTCGACGGCGTTGCCGCTGCAGAGCCCGCCGCCGCCGCGGTACGGGAGCCCGTAGTGGCGTGCCAGCTGGCCGCCGGCGAGCGTCGCCAGCACGCCCTCCGGCATGCCCAGTGCGGCGCCGCCGGAGCGCATGTCGACGCCCGAGAAGAACGAGCCGTAGAGGCACGGCGTGCCGGGGCGCACCAGCTGCGCGAGGGCGACGCCGGACAGCGCCTCGGCGATCTGCAGCGACAGCCCGGCCGCCAGCGACACCGGCGCGGTCGCCCCTGCCAGCATGAACGGCGTCATCGCCACGGGCTGGCCGGCAGACGCCCACGCGATGATGCATTCGACCATCAGCGAGTCCCACACCAGCGGGCTGTTGGGGTTGACGATGCCGATGATCGCCGGCGTCTCGGCGATCGCGTCGCGGCCGCCGCAGGCGATCGCCGCCATCGTCACCGCGTCGTCGGCCTTCTCGCCGGCCGTGCCGTAGCAGATGTACGGCTTGTCGGACCAGCGCAGGCAGGCGTAATCGAGGTCGAGGTAGCGGCTGATCTCGGACAGATCGGCGGCTTCCGTGACGCCCGACTGCAGGCAGCCGATGACGTCGGCGGCGTGCGCCATCTGCGTCAGCTCCACGTAGGCGTCGAGGGTGCCGTCACGCCGTCCGCGTTCGAGGTCGGAGCAGAACGGCGATCCGCCGACCGGCGTCAGCACCAGCGAGCCGCCGCCGACGTGCACCTCGCGCGCGGCGTTGCGCGGGCGCAGCGTGAAGCTCGCGGGCGCCTTCGCGACCTGCTCCATGATGAAGCCGCGGTCGAGCCGCACGCGCGTGCCGTCGACCGTCTGGCCGGCGCCGCGCAGCAGCTCGATGCCGGCTTCGGAGCCGACCTCGACGCCGATCTCCTCCAGGATCTTCATCGCCTGCCCGTGCACCGACGAGATCGCGTCGGGCGTCAGCACCTCGAGGGGCGCCGCGAACATCAGGCCGCCTTCTCGGCCAGCCGCCACGCGTTCGACCAGGCGCGGTGGCCGTGCACGTCGTCGACCTCGATGCGCGCCCAGCGCCAGTAGGAGAGCGGCGAGAACCGGGCGGCCGTGATCAGGCCGTCGCCGGTGCGCTCCAGCACCTCGCCCTGGTAGCTCATCTGAAACCGGTCGGCGTTCACGACACCGCCGTCCCACGCCCCGGAGCGCAGGCGGATCTGGCGCGCCGGCGAGCACCGCACTTCGGTGATCTCGGCGTCCACCTCGATCGAGTGGATCGTCGGCCCGGCGGTGCCGTACGCGTGGCCGTGCACCAGCGCGTCGACGACCGCCTCCCGGCTGCGCTCGGCCGCCAGCACCATCGTCCAGCCGTTGCGCGAGTCCTGCCCCGGGTAGTGCGTGTCGTCGGTCGCGATCGCGAACGGCGTGGCGCCGAGCTGCAGGATGTCGTCCCAGTGCACGCTCGAGAGGCCGCTGCCCTGCGTCAGCTCCGACGCCGCGTTGAAGACCTCGAGCCCGACCAGCGAGGGCGCGTCCAGGTAGTGCTGCGGGTTGAGGCCGCTCCAGTACGGGTGGCACAGGTACGGCGCGCCGCCCTGCTCGCGGATCCACGCGGCCAGCGCCTCGATGGTGGGGAAGTAGTCGCGCACCTCGGGCAGCACCTCGACCCCGAGCGCCAGCACCTCGGCCTCGTCGCTCGGGCCCTCGCACCGGGCCGACAGCTCGCTCGACGGCATCACCAGGATGTCGTCGGTGGCGTGGGCGGTGACGTGCCAGTGGTCGGTGATGGCGAGCACGTCGAACCCCGCGCGCGCGAAGTGATCGCAGAGACCGGCGGGCGTGGCGTCACCGTCGGAGTTCGTGGTGTGGGAGTGCAACTGGCAGCGCAGCCAGATGCCGTCGCCGGCTGGGAAGACGTTCACGCAACAGACAGTACGGCCGGCTGGTTCCCTCAGCCAGGGCCAGAATCACCAGCGTGAGCGGTCCACGGCGTGCCCGGCCATCTCGATCGTGGCCTCGAGCAACGCCGCCGCCAGCGGTGCAGCGGCGCCCGGCACGCGGCCGAACCCGAGCAGCAGCGTCCTCGTCGTCGCGGCCGGCGCGGCCCGGAAGTGCTCGACCGTCCGCACCCGGATGCGCTGCGCGTCGGCGGCCGCCGCCAGCTCGGCGACGCCCACCGGTGCAGGCAGCGTCAACGTCAGGTGCAGCCCGGCCGCGCTGCCGCCGGTGACGGCGTGGGGCAGCGCCCGCTCCAGCGCCGCCAGCAGCGCCGTCCGCCGCCGTGCGTACTCCACCCGTAGACGCCGCACGCCGCGCTCGAAGGCGGCGCTCGTCAGCAGCCGCGCGAACGCCAGCTGATCCAGCGAGGGCGAGGCGCCGCCGAGCTCCCAGCGCAGCGTGCCCGCGTCGTCCGCGAGCTGTGGCGGCACCACGAGCCAGCCCAGCCGCAGCGCGGGGGCGAGCGTGCGCGACGCGGTGCCGATGTACAGCACCCGCTCGCGCGCGAGGCCTTGCAGGGCGCCGACCGGCCGGCGGTCGTAGCGCAGCTCGCCGTCGTAGTCGTCCTCCACCAGCAGCGCGTCAGCGCCCCGCGCCCAGTGCAGCAGCGCCTGGCGGCGGTCGGGCGGCAGCGTGGTGCCGCCGGGATACTGGTGCGCGGGAGTGAGGAAGGCGGCGCCCACGTCGGCGCCTGCCAGCGCGTCGACGATCAGCCCGTGCGCGTCGGTGGGCAGCGGCACGGGCTCGAGGCCGGCGCCGACGACGGCGGCGCGCAGCTCGTCGCCGCACGGGTCCTCCAGCGCGACCCGGCGCACGCCGGCGCGCACCAGCAGCCGCGCCGCCAGGTGGACGCCCTGGATCGACCCCTGGCAGACCACGACATCACGCGGATCGGCGGCGACCGCGCGAGCGCGGCCCAGGTAGTCGGCCAGGGCGACGCGCAGGTCGGCCTGGCCGCGCGGGTCGCCGTAGGCCAGCGCGGCGCCGGGTGCCGCGTCGAGCGCGGCGCCGTACGCGCGCAGCCAGCCGCGCCGGTCGAACAGCGCCGTGTCGACCGTCTCGATCGAGAAGTCGACCAGCGGCGCGCGCGGCGGCGGATCGGGCGTCTTCTGACGCGGCGCGCCGGGCACGGCGACGACGACGGGGGCGGACCGGGGAACGACGCGCAGAAACCCCTGCGCGTGCAGCTCGTCGTACGCCTCCACGACAACCCCGCGCGAGACGTGCAGCTCGGCCGCCAGTACGCGCGAGGCGGGCAGCCGCACGCCGGCGCGCAGCGATCCGAGCCGGATCGCGTCGCGCAGCCGCGACGCGAGCTGGTCGCGCAGCGGCTCGGGCGCCGCGCGATCGAGGTCGACGAGCAGCTCGGAGGGCCCACTGGTCCGGCTCACCCGACCTATTGTGGCGCCTTTCGGCAGGCCACCGCCACCTGTACGATGTCCGGACTGATTCTTGAGTCAGAACGGAGAGGGAGCTTCATGGCCGAGCACCAGGGCCCGAACCCGCTGAACCGCCGCGAGCTGCTCGCCGGCGCCGGCACCGGTCTTCTCGCGATCTACCTGGTTGGCTGTGGAGGCTCGTCCTCCAAGCTGCCCACCACCGCATCCGGCACCGCGGCCGCCACCACCGGCAGCGCGACGACGGCCACCGACGGCGTCGGCGTCGGCGTCCCCGGACCGCCGGCGGAGGGCGGCACGCCGGGCGGCAAGCTGATCGTCGTGTGGCAGGCGGAGGGCAACTCCAACGACCCGGCGATCGGCTACACCGGCACCAGCTGGGACTCGATCTGCAACCTCACGTACGCGCCGCTGTACACGTATAGCGAGACCAACGACCCGCAGCCGCAGTGCGCGGCCGATCTGCCCGCGGTGTCGGCCGACGGCCTGACGTACACGATCCCGCTGCGCGACGGCGTCACGTTCCACAACGGCCGCCCGGTGGTGGCCGAGGACTACGCGTACGCCTGGGATCGCGTGCTCGACCCCGCCAGCGAGAGCTGGGCGGCGAGCTACATCTACACGATCGAGGGCGCCAAGGAGCGCTTCGAGGACGGCGCGAAGACGGTCACCGGCATCAAGGTCGTCGATCCGCAGACCATCCAGATCACGCTCGTGCAGCCCGACGTCACCTTCCTGTACGCGCTCACGCAGCCGTTCATGGCGCCGGTGCCGAAGGAGGTCGTCGAGGAGTTCGGCAAGAAGTTCCAGGGCCACGTGGTCGGCAACGGCCCGTACAAGCTGACGACGTACGACCCGGGCGGCCAGATGATGCTGTTCGACCGCCACACCGGCTATCACTGGCCGGGCCTGCCCTACGTCGACCAGGTCGAGTACCGCTGGGGCGTCG
>JBKJIG010000054.1:0-7678 GCA_046598415.1 Gaiellales bacterium | reverse complement strand
TCGTCAGCCGCTACATCGAAGTGTTCTACAACCGCCGCCGCCGCCACGGCGCGCTCGACTACCAGACCCCCGAGCAGCGATACTGGCAGCTCACCACCCAGGCGCACGCTGCCTGATCACCACTGTCCGAAAATCACGGCTCATGCCAGTGTGCAGCTCGACGAGCGTGACATCATCCGATCGACGGCGCTTCGAATCGCGAAGAACTCCCACTCTCCCACTCCTTTCGCTCGTGCGTGAACGCGTTCGCATCGGCCCCGGCTCGAGCGGACGCGCACGCACGCGCGCACATCCGCCCCTGTCCCGAACCGATCGACTTTGTGGACGAACAACTTCGCGCGGCTGTCCGTCGACCGACGCACTGCTGCACGTTTCGCCAGCCCCGGCGCGGGGTACACCGGTTTAGTGCTGACTTTTCAGGATCTTTCAGCGGTAATCGCGTCGTCGCCACGGCTTGCGGCGTAGCCGTTTGTCTCGTACCCGGAGAAGGATCGACAAGCGTGCCGCGATCGACGCCGCGGCCACGGCGTCGCATGCCTGCTTAGTGCCGGCGGGGCGTCTCGGGAACGAGATCCCCACGGGCTCGGATGGCCGTCAGATGAGCTTGGCCGCGCTGTACGATGCTCACGGTCGAGGCGCCTTCGCGCTTGCCGTTACGGTGCTCGCCGACCACCGGGACGCGGCCGACGTTGTTTGTATCGCGTTCGGCAGGGTTCGCCGCGACGCTCCGCCGCGCAGCGAGCAGCGGGGTCGTCTGCTGCACCATGTTTACCACGCCGCCACTGATGCGCTTACTGGTGCGCGAGCCGTGCACCGAACTGGCCTACCAGCTGCGGTTCTGGCACTGCCACCGCTTGAGCGCGAGGCGCTCCTGCTGTGCCTGCATGGAGTCTGCTGCGCCGACCTTGCGGCGATCGAAGGCGTCCCACCAAAGACGATCGCTGGACGGATTCACAGGGCGTTGACGGAAGTCCGAGAAATCAACTGTGCTCGTGGAAGGGAGGCGTGACGAGAAGCATGCGGTGCGCGGTCTGTGGTGAGGCGACGCCCGTTCCCACCTGTCGGTCGTGGGGAGCCTGACCCGCTTCGTCGGACAGGTTGGTTGTGGTGATCATGCCGCGTCAGCGGTGGGGGTGTACAGGGCCTCGTAGTCGGCGGGGGCGAGCGAGCCGATCGAGGTGTGTCGGCGGACGGGGTTGTAGAACGCCTCGATCCATTCGAAGATCGCGGCGGCCAACTCGCTGCGGGTCTGCCAGGATCGCCGGTCGAGCAGCTCGCGTTGCATCGTTGACCAGAACGATTCCATCATCGAGTTGTCGACGCTGGAGGCGACACGGCCCATCGATCCGAGCAGTCCGGCCTGGCGCAGGCGGTGGCCGAAGATCCATGCCGTGAACTGGCTGCCACGATCGCTATGCACGATCGTGCCGGTGGCCGTGGATCGGTTCCAACGCGCCATCTGCAGCGCGTCCACGACCAGTTCTGAGCGGACGTGGTCGGCGATCGACCAGCCGACGATGCGGCGCGAGTAGCAGTCCAAAACGCAGCAGCAGTACACCTTGCCTTCACCGGTCGGGTGCTCGGTGATGTCGGTGAACCAGAGCCGATCGGACGCGTCCGCCACGAACCGGCGCAGCACCAGGTCGTCGTGCACCGCCGGCGCCGGCTTGCCACGCTGCTTGGGCCGTGCGCAGACGCCGACCAGGCCGACCAGCCGCATCAGCCGCGCAACCCGCTTTCGGCCCAGCCGGCGGCCGCGGCCGAGGCGCAACTCGTCGTGCACCCGCACCGCGCCGTACGTCGCCCGCGAGGCGGTGTAGATGTCGCGGATCTCGCCGATCAGATAGGCATCGTCGACATCGCGCGCGGACGGCGGACGATCACGCCAGTGGTAGTACGACGAGCGGGGAATCTCGAGCACCCGACAGGCCACCGCGACACTGACCCCGTCGACGGCGAGCTCGTGGACCAGCGGGTAGATCATTTTGGGAGCACGTTCTCCCGCGCGAAGTACGCCGACGCCCGCTTCAGGATCTCGATCTCCATCTCCTTCACCCGCAGCTCGCGCCGGAGCCGCACCAGCTCCGAGCGCTCGCTCGTCGACAACCCCTCACGCGTGCCCTCGTCAGTCTCCGCCTGCGCCATCCAGCGACGCAAACCCGACTCCGAGATCCCCAGATCAATCGCGATCTCCCGCACCGGCTTATCGCCCGACCGAGCAAGCTCGACCGCGCGACGCCGGAACTCCGGCGGCCTTGCCTTCGGCATCCAGCACCTCCTCTCCAAGACGATTCATCGTCTCAGACACGGTGTCCGGCAAACCGGGTCAGGCTCCCCCTGGCGCGAGGCGATCCTCGCCGCCGCCCGCCGCCTCGATGCGCTCCCAGCGCCGTAGCGGCAGCCTCGCACCGCCTCGCGATCACCAGCCCGGACACCCACCCGCGCCGCGCACCGCCGACACCAACTCGGAAGCCCGCCAAGACCGACCGCAGACGCCATCCGCGAGCGTCAAACAGCCGCCACACTCGATCGACACCGGCCGGCACCCCGATCAGACACCCCGACCACCACTCACGCCGCTTCCTGAGGAATCCGGGCTAATGCGCGCCCCGCGCACCCACAGAGTCGGAAGCCGCACGACCGACGACCCGCAAACCCGCATGAACGCTGGGACTGGGGCGGAAGGATTCGAACCCTCGATCGCGGGATCAAAACCGGCCAAACCGGTCGTGCCCCGATACTTGGTGGAGATTCGGAGGGCCGTTGAGTCGAGGTGGTAGCGCGGCCATCGGTTCTCCGGTCGACCCTGGCTAAAGGGAAACATCGACGAGCAGGAAGCCCTTGCCGGCTCCATCCGGCGGCGTAGCGGCGCACCGGATGCCACCGGTCTTGGGACAGTGCCGTTTCTTGTTGGATAGATTTCTAGAACGTACGCTTAGTGCGACGCCCACTTTCCAGTGGTCAGTGTGCGCCCACTAGGGCCCGACAATGCCAGGGAGCAGTGCGCCGTTGACGGCGGTGGGCACGCAACGCGACGACCTAAGGGTGGATCGGCGGGTGTGGGAGGGCTCGGCTACGGGAACCCTAAGAGCATGCTCCTCGGCTTCGCTGTCAAGGTGCTCGGCCCCGACGGCTGTGGCCTGCCGACGCATGACGCGCGCCGGCCGCAGAACACACCGTCGCTCGCGGTCTCCCTCGAGCACTGCACGGCGGCTTTGGGCTGGCTCGTCCGCTGCGACCTGCGCTACTGGCGCCTCTCGAGCGACCTGGCGCCGTTCGCGACCCATCCCGAACGACCGCAATTTCACGACTCGGTCGGCCGCCACCGCGTCGAGCTCGCGGCGTTCGGGCGGCGGCTCGCCGCGGAACGCCTCCGCGTGTCGCTCCATCCCTCGCAGTTCATCGTGCTCGGATCGCCGAACCCCGGCGTCGTCGAGCGCTCGCTCGCCGACCTCGAGGTCGAGGCCGGCATCCTCGATGCGCTCGGGGCTGGGCCGGAGGCGACGGTGCTGCTCCACGTCGGCGGCCGCCACGGCGATCCCGCTGCCACCCGCAGCCGCCTCCTGCACACGATCGACCGCTTGCCCGAGGCCGTCCGCCGCCGTCTCGCCCTGGAGAACGACGACCGCCTCTGGGACGCCGACGAGGTGCTCGCGATCTGCCGCGACGCAGGCCTGCCGATGGTGCTCGACGTTCACCATCACCGCTGCCTCGACCGCGCGCGGCCCGACGGCGGGCGTGACCCGGCCGCCGAGATCGAACGATTGGCCGGGCTCCTCACCGAGGCCGCGGACACGTGGCCGCGCGACGTCGCGCCGGAGGTGCACCTCTCAAGTGGGCGGCGGGAACCGGAGGACCGCGCCCACGCCGCCGGCATCACGGACGGCGACTGGCGTGCACTGGTCGCCGCGCTCGACGGGTCTGGAGTCGACGTGGCCGTGATGGTGGAGGCGAAGGCCAAGGAGCACGCCGTCCTCGCCCTCGCCGATCGCGTCCGCGCCGGACTCCTCCCGTGCCCGCACCGCCACCTGCCGCTGCCCGCGTGGCCGGACGACGTTCCGGCGGCGCAGCCGTATGCGACGCTGCGCGCCGGCACGACCGCTGGGACGCTACCGGAGCAGCTTCGGGGTAGGTGACGTCGGACGTGCGGCGGCGTTGGCGTGCTGGTGTCGCGAGCGCTACCCGGCTCTGTCACGCAAGACGCCGCGGAGGGTTGTGTTCGTGCTGGGAAGCGTGCGAAGCGTCGCGTCGCAAAGCCCACCGCGGGAACAGTTCGACGGCGACGAGGCCGCGATTGGTGATCTTCAGGGGCGGGATCACCGATCGCGCCAGGAAGGCAGCGTCAGGAACGGTGCGGCGCCGGACCCAGCCGAGCGCCGCCGCCGCTCGTTGTCGAGCGGCTCCCGGCGATCACGTCGGCGAGCGGGGCATCCGAGAGGTGGCCTGCCACCGGGAGCGGACACTCCGCAACGACGCAGCCGCCCTCGACGGCGATGAGGGGCCGCCACCGATCACGCGAGGTACTGCACGGCGAACGCCATGTCTCGTCGGGTCATCCCGACGACGACCAGGTTGTGGGCATCGTGGGCGACCGACGATGCGAGCGCACCGCGCCGGAGGCCGGAGCCGGTGACGAGGCCGAGTCCGATCCGACCGGTCGCGTGAGGCCACTCGAGGATCACGATCTTGGCGAGCCCGGTGTCCGCGTCGGAGACGCGAGGCGGTTCACGACGACCGGCTCGCGCGCCAGCGACTCCGGAACGACCTGGTCCTCGATCAGCCCGATCACCCTGATCGTCGCGCCGCCCGAGGAAACCGCGAAGTCCGAGGCGGTGACGCGTTTGACGCGGACCGTTTGGCGCTCCCAGTCGGGGACGGGCATCGCCGGAACGTCGACGATCGGCTTGCCCCGTTTCAGCACAAGATCGGGACGAAGGTCTTGTGGTCGGGCAGCAGCCGGATGTCCGCCTGGTAGCCGGCGGCGACCGCCCCGACGTGCCGCCTGGCGACTCCCCGCCACGACCAGCATGATGCGCAGCCACCTCGATCTCACAACCATGCAGTTTGCTCTTGCCGAGGTGTAGGGCGTGGGGTGATGCTACCAGGCTAGCCGTGCCGCCCACGATGGCGAGCCGGGCGGGCTACCCGTCCCATGACCCGAGAACGGCGGGGAGATCGTCCGGCGTCGTTTGTTGGTCATCAGTGCACGGACCCGGCGGCCCGGTTCTGTACGATCGGCCGCGGCTATGTCTACAGGCGCTTCCACGAGCCAGAGATGCTTGTCGATCGCGCGCGAGACCTCGATGAAGAGGTCGGCGTGTACCCGCTCAGGGCCGGGGGTGACTCCGGCCGAGTGCGGAGCGGAGGGCGAAGCGTGGGTTGAGCTGGACGCTTGGCAGGTGTAGCAGGCGGCTCAGGATGCCGGTTTTGGCGTCGCGGCCGGCGAGGAGGAGCAGCCGGTCGCCGCTGCGCACGTGAAGTGTCAAGTCGGCTCGTGCGAGGCCGGCGGCCAGGTCGCGGAGCGAGCGGCGATCGAGGACCCCGGTAAGCGCCGTGGGCTCGTCCAGGTCGAGGACGAGCTGTTGCCCGTCCGCGACGAGGCGCCCGCGACTGCCGTCTAAGTCGATCTCCACGTTGCCGGCGACGTCCAGCACGGCGGTGCTAGTGGCCTTGCTCGGAGGTGCGGATCCGGATCGTCCCGTTCAGCTGCCACTTGGCCCGGGGCGAGCGATCGGCTGCGTCCCGTGGCACCAGGATCTCGAGCTGGTCGAGGTTGTACTCGATGGTGGCGCCGCGACCGGTGAGGAATCCGTACAGGCCCTCGGCGAAGTCGGGCCAGGTGGTCGTCTCTGACTGGGTTTCAGGTGTGCTCATGAAGTTCCCTTCGTACGTGGACAAAATTTGGACGAAACCATTTCAACGCCGACGCCAGACATGTCCCTACCTGGCGCAAATCACGGCACGACAAGGCGCCTCGAACGAGCCACGCAGGTCGCGGAAGCGCCGGAAGACGACCGCAGCGCGGCGGCCAGACGGCTGCCGACCGCGCTTCGGGGTCAGGCGGTCGAAGACGCCGTGGGGCGGCCCCCGGTCACGTCAGGCCCGTAGCGGCGGCCGCGCCAGGGCGCTAGGCATTGATCGCCTGCGCCAGCACGACCAGGATCAGGGCAGAACGCGCCGACCAGAGCGCCGTTCGGAGCCAGTTCGTCTCGACCAGTCTCGACGCTGCTCGGTCGTCGAATCCGGCGCTCAGCCGACGGTGCGCGGGCACCTGCAGGAGCGCCGTGGAGAGCCAGATCGGAAGCAAGAGGATCGCCCCAAGCAAGAGCAGACCCTTCTGGACGCCGGTAGGTGCCGCGAGGAGCAGTAGCACGGCAGTCACTGCCTCGACGGGCATCACAATCCCAACCACGACCGAAATTCGCCGTTGGTGCTCCCGCGCGTACTCAGTGAACCCATCGCGACCAACGAGCGCGAAGAGCGGGTAGTGAACCGACTGGACGATCCAGATCACACCCGTCATGAAGAGAGTGGCGGCTGCCTGACCGAGCAGCAGGACGACACTCACCTCTCCCCCTCCAGCTGTCGCGATCCGGCCGACATGAACGGATTGTGATTGAAGGAGGACTGCCCGAGGGCATGCACACCCCGAGCCGGCTCGAGCGCGAGCCGACGCCAGGTGTCCTTGGGTGCTCGTCACGCAGCGGACGTTCTCGTTCCGTTAGGCAGCTCGCGCGGCTAACGTCAGGACAGCGCACGCTCAGCACGGCGCATGCAGGTGGTAGCCCGGGTGCACGTTGATCGCATCCACCCACGTCGCGTCCGCAGCCTTATCGTCGAAGAGAAGGCTGCGGCCGCATACACGACGCGGGCCCTGACGGCTCTTCGGGGGGCCGGTTGCGCCGGCGCGATGGTGTGGTGCTACGCGGGCTACGACCCGGCCATCTGGGCGTCGACGCGCCAAGCGACGTGGCCGCAGGTGCCGCTGCGCTACTGCTGCGGCCCGTCGTCCCGCTGCAGTTCCGCCTGGATCCGGTCGTTCTCGCGGCCGTCGGCGACGGCAGCGATGAACAAGCCCACGATGCCGGCAACTGCAGGGATCGTGATCAGGAAGCCGGCGATGAAGAGGCCGACGTCACCCATTGCGGTTGCCGCCCATCAGAAGCGCGACTGCACCGAACGAGAGAATCGACGGCACCCAGAGCCCGACGAAGATCCCTTCCTCGTGGCTGCCGGTGAACCACAGCGTCACCGAGAGGACGAACGAGGCGAACGCGGCGACGAGAATCGCCGCGGACGCGCGGAGGCGGATTGTGCGTTGTTGCATCGGTGCAGCTCCCTCAGGTTGTCCAGCGTTGTCTAGGCTTACGTGGCGGGGCGGACTTTGGACGAGAGGAGCCGTCCAGTAGGCGGCCAGCCGCCGGACACATCGCGGGCGATCGCCGACCCGGCGGGCGGTAGAGTGGCTCCATGCGCCTGTTCCCCGCCTTCCAGCTCGACGACGCCGACGGACGAGGCGTCACGGAACGCGACCTGCACGGGCATCCGGCCGTCGTCTACCTCGCCCGACACCCCGGCTGAAACGTCTGCCGCACCTACCTTCGCCGTGTCGCGAAGGCCATTCCCGAGATCGAGGCTACCGGCGCCAGGCTGGTCGTCGTCACGCCGCAGGTCGCAG
>JBKJIG010000171.1:0-8228 GCA_046598415.1 Gaiellales bacterium | reverse complement strand
CTCCCCGTCACCGTGGTGTTCGGAAGCCTCGGCGAGTGCGTGCGCTCGGCGTCGCTCGGGCGCGTGTGGCGAGACGAGGCGTTGTGGCGCGAGGCACGAGGGTGATCCGCGGTCGACCGCTCGTGGCAGGTCCCGCGCACGGAGAGCTGCTCATATTCCCCGAGTCGCTCAGCTTCTGGGGCGGTTTCGACCCGACGTCCGGCCGGATCACCGACGTGCATCATCCGCAGTGCGGCGCCCGGCTGGCGCATCGGGTCGTGGTGCTCCCCGGCCTCCGCGGCTCGACATCGAGCGCAGGCGTGCTGGCAGAGGCGATCCGTCTCGACACCGGCCCGGCGGCGGTCGTTCTGGTCGTGGCGGACGTGATGGCGGTCGTCGCCGGACTGGTTGCAGCGGAGCTCTACGGACGCGTCGTACCGATCCTCCAGCTGACCGCGGTGCAGGCCGAAGGGCTTCGGGACGGAACGCAGGTCGATGTGACGCCGGACGGAGCCATCACGGAAACTGGCTGAACGAGCGTTAGGAGTCGTTCGGTGGCGGCTCGAGGGCGAGCCGGTGCACGGGCAGTCCATGACGATCGTGGATGTTCTTCGCGAGCTCGTCGAACCGCCAGTGCCGGTCGGCGTGCGTGCCGATCACCACGACGACCTCGTCGATGGGGTGAAGCGCGACGGCGTCGCCGATAGCGGTCAGGACGTCGTCGTCTGTTCCGACCATACCGTCGACCGAGACGCCCTCACCGCGCGCCTCATCGACCGTCCGTGAAAGCCGATCCTCGGCCTCGGCCGACGCCGCCCGATCATCGTTCGTCACCCAGTCGAGGCGGTTCGGCAACTGGGGCGAGAGGAAGAACAGCTCGTCGGCGTGGCGGTTCAACGCCGCCCGCACGGTCTCGATCTTGGCGACGCTCGGGTCGACGACGACGAGCACGCGTTTCGGGTCAGAAGCCACGTCGCCGAGTCTACTCCCGATCCTGGGAGGAGACGGCCGCCGCACGCGCTGCACCGGTCGATGGAGGCCCGATGCGGATCAGCGCACGCAGCCTCTCAGCGGTGGCGTCAGCCCCCGGACACGCCGCACCAGCGCATCGCCGCGATCGCGAGCGTCTGCGCGCACGCGACCAGGTCGTCGACCACGACGCACTCGTCGATGGCGTGGGCGTTGCCGGCGAAGCCGGGCGTGCTCGGCCCGTAGCCGACCATCGTCGCCGCGCCGGTCTGGTTGAACGACGCGGCGTCGAACCATGAGTCGAGCCCGCCGAGCGTCAGCTCGCGACCCGTCGCACGAGCCGCGCCGCGGACGATCTCGATGATCGGGTGGTCGTCGCCGATGTCGAACGGCCCGAGATCGGGGCCCCACTCGAACGTCGGCGGATGCTCCACCAGCCAGGGGTCGGTCGCCGCGGCCGCGAGCACCCACGCCTCCACCTCGCGCCGGATGTTCGCGCCGCGCCCCTCCTCGTCGACGGACGCCGGCAGGTAGAGGATGTTCACGCTCAGGCGGCAGGAGGCGGGATAGGACACGAACCACTCGCCGCCCGCGATCATGGTCGTGAGGATCGTCCCCGGCGAGAGGTAGCGGTGTGCGCGGTCGGTCCGTGTCAGCCAGTCGGCGCGGAGCCGGCGGATCGCCTCGAGGATCGGGTCGGCGGCGTCGATCGCGCTCACCGCGCCGCCGTCGCGCCAGGGCGGGGGCGGCACCTCGGCGTGTCCGGCTCGTCCTTCGACGGTGATGGTCACCGACTGCGAGCCGCGCGTGCACACCCACACGTCGCCCCTGGTCGGCTCGGTGCAGATGCCGGCGTCCGCGCGGATGCCGTGCTCCACGCACGCGAGCGAGCCCGCGCCGGACGACTCCTCGTCGGTGTTGGTGTTGACGATCAGGTCGCCGTCGAGCCGGATCCCGAGGCGCGCGAGCACCTCCGCCGCGTACGTCATCGCCGCCACGCCGCCCTTCATGTCGAAGACGCCGCGCCCGTAGAGGATCCCGTCACGTACCTCGGCCCGCCACGGATCGCTCGTCCAGCGGTCGATCGGCTCGGGCGTGACGACGTCGATGTGGCCGTTGAACAGGAGCGAGCGACCGCCGCCGGCGCCCGGGAACGTCGCCGCGAGCTGCGGCCGGCCGACGAAGTCGAGGCCGGGCGGAATCGGCGCGACGGCGGCGACCGCCGCCGGGTCTGGCTCCCAGATGTCGATCGCAGCGCCGGCGGCTGCCAGGCGGTCGCCGAGGAACCGCTGCAGGGCGGCCTCGTCGCGCGGCGGGTCCTCCTCGTCGCGGGCCGTCGTGTCGAACGCGACGAGACGCGTCACCAGGGCCACGAGCTCGTCGCGGCCGGCCTCGATCGCATCCAGAACCCGCTGCTCCGTGCTCGCGCTCATCTCGACCCTCCGCCCTCAGGTGGCGCAGATCGTACCGGCCGCCGGCGAGCTCCCGGTGGCGTGTCTAGGCGGCCACAGGCTCGAGCCGCCCGGGCTCCTCGCTCAGTGGCGACCGGGCGAGCAGCGCGAACGACAGCTCCATGGCGGGGCCGATCCCGAGGACGAAGGCGAGCGTGCCGACGCCGACCGTACCGCCGAGCGCGAACCCGGCGACGGTCACGGACGCCTCGATGGCCGTGCGCACCACGCCGACGCGATGCCGCACGCGCCGCGTGATCCCGAGCATCAGCGAGTCGCGCGGGCCTGCCCCCATGCCGGCGCCGATGTAGAGGGCGGTCCCGACGCCGCTGATCGCGATCCCGCTCACGAGCAGCACGACGCGCACCGCCAGCGCGCGGTCCGACAGTTGGTTGACCGCGTCGATGCGCAGCAGCAGGTCGACGAATGCCCCGACCAGGATCGCGTTCGCCACCGTGCCCACCCGGACGTGCACGTCGAGCCTGCGGGCGACGACCAGGATGATCACCCCGACCACGATGTTCGCGGTGCCGAACGAGAGCGGCGTGTGCTCGGCGATGCCCTGGTTCAGCACGTCCCACGGCGACAGCCCGAGCTCCGACTCGTAGATGCTCACGATGCCGGCCGCGAAGACGAGCAGGCCGAGCACGAGGACGGCCGAGCGGACGGCGACGCCCCCGCGGACCCGCGGGGGCACGAACTGCGAACCCGGCTCGGACGTCAACACGGGGCGGTCAGGACAGGACCCTGGACGTCACGATCGGCATGACGGAAGCATGCCCGGTCGCCACCGACCGGCACCGCACGCGCGGGAAACCGATGTTGTATACCCCGTTTGGCGGGGAGGTCCCGGGAAGGGAAGTCCTGCAATTGGCCGCCCCGCTCTGCTGGACGGAGACGATGTGAAGGCCGGTAACCACCCAAACGAGCCGACGACCGGTGTCTTCGATGTCATGCCGGCGAGCCGGGGGTTTCTCGCGCTGTCGCCGGGGCTCCTGGCGAAGAAGGATCAGGAGACGTGGCGGCGCTACCGGGCAGCGACCGCCTGAGACACGTCGCGGGGTTCAGTCTCCACCGATCGGGAATACCATAGGTGAACCTTAAGGTGGTGCTCGATGCTGTCCGTTTCCGCTCGTCCGTTCCCCGCTCGCCAACCGCGTTGCTCCGGTCCGTCTCCGGCGGTGCGGGCATGAGCCTGCCGCCAGGTCCCGAGGAGGCCCCGGGCACCGGCTCCGTCGAGAGCGCGGACGATCTCCTGCCGCTCGGCGGCGACACGTCGACCGACATCGTCGGCCCGGACCTGGCCGAGCCGGTCGCCGAGCCGGACGTGGAGCGCGAACCACGTCCCGCCGACCCGAAGACCTTCATCGGGCCGCGTGGCGGCGGTCGCCGGGGTATCGAGTCCGTGTTCGTCCGCCTGGTCGCGACGAGCGGGATCGTCGGCATCTGCGTCGCGCTGGCCGCGATCCTCGGCACGCAGGACGTCGCGTTCTGGATCGTCGGCCTCGCGGTCTCGCTGGTGAGCGTCGTGCTCGCCGCGATCCTGTGGTCGTCGCGCACCCTGTGACATGACGTCGAAACGAACCGACCTCGACACGACCACTCGCCGCGAGGCCCTTCGCGCCCGGCTCCCGCACGTCGAGCTCGACGTGGCGGCGCGCACCGCGACCGCGCGCCGGGCTGGTGCGAACCTGGCAGCCCGTGCCTATCGCGGCGGTGTCGGCCGCGCGCTCGCGCCCGCGGTGCGAGTCACCTCCGCGGCCGAAGGCCGGGCAGTGCTCCTGTCGGGCGACCACCCGGAGGTGCTGCCCGAGCAGATGCAGAAGATCGCGATCGCCGCCGTGCCGCTCGTCCGGCTGGCGCGTCGCACCGGGCGGTTCGCGCGTGTGCCGTCGGTCGTCGTCGCGACGACGGCGCTGTCGGCCGGCATGACGGTGCGGCGCGGTGTTCGGGAGGTGCAGGTCGTCGCGGCCCTGGTCGAGCACGGCATCGAGCAGGCGACGGGGGAACCCGCCGACCCGGCGCTGGTGCAGGCGATCGCGGTCGAGCTGTACCTCGATCCACGCGGTGCACCCCAACCGTCGCGCGACCGGGTCCGGGTCGCCGCGCTCGCGCGCCGCTGGGCGTGGCGCGGGACTCTCGGCTGGGATACGGGCACGGCCGCCGATCGCGCGCTCGAGGCGGCCGAGCGTCTCGACCACGCCGCCGCGGTGGCCCGCTGGGCCGCGGCGGCCCCCGGCGCCAGATGACCGTCATCGGACTGCCGTCGACGGAGGAGCTGCTCGAACTGCCGATCGACACGTTGCCCGAGCGCGTCGTCGAGATCGCGGAGCGCGTCGCCGGTTGCGCAGTCGGCATCTACGTCGTCGACCTCGAGGGCGTCGCCCTGCTGCGACTGGCCGGCAGCGACACGCTGCCGGAGGAGTTGCCGATCCCGCAGATGGCCGGCCCGGAGATCCCGACCGGCCATCTGACCGCGCTGGAGCGCTCGCTGCCCGAACGCGGCATCGGGCAGGTCGTCCCCCTGTGGCTGCGGCACCGCGCGATCGCCGTGTTCCTCGTCGACGGCACCAGTGAGGGTTCGCTCGACATCCTCGCGGGTCGCGCGGCGGCGGCCCTCGAGCTCTCGCTGCGCTACTCGGACCGCGTCAGCGCAGCCCGGCACCGGCAGCGCGCGACGGCCGGGGCCGAGCTGCAGCAGGTGCTGCTGCCGCCCCGTATCACCGGCGTTCGCGGCGCCGAGCTCGCCGGGACGGTGCTGCCCGCGTACGACGTGGGCGGCGACTGGTTCGATCACGCCGCCGACGCGGACGGGGCCTGGCTGGCACTCGCCGACGCCGCGGGCAAGGGCGGTCGTGCCTCTGCCGCCTCGGCCCTGTCCGTGGCGGCATTCCGCGCCGCGCGGCAGGCCGGCGCGTCCCTGGTCGACGCTGCGGCCCTGATGGACCAGGCGGTCGTCGGCTTCGGCGACCCGTCGATGTTCGTGACGCTGCTGGTCGCGCGGTGGCACGCGGCGAGCCGGTCGATCGAGTGGCTCTCCTGCGGCCATCCGCTGCCGTTCCTCCTCCCGCCGGGTGGCGGTCCCCGGGAGCTTCAGTCGGTGGTGTTCCCGCCGCTCGGCATCGGTGACCCGTCGCAGCTCAGCGTCACGCACACCGAGCTCGCACCCGATGATCGCGTGGTGTTCTTCTCCGACGGAGTCGTCGAGCGGCGGGACCTGATGGGGCGGCTGGGCGTCCCGCGCTTCCTCGAGCACGTCGGACGCGTCGCGGAGCCCTCGGCGGCATCGCTGCTCACGCACATCGTCAGCCACGTCTCGGGCCTGCACGAGACCCCCCTCGACGACGACGCGACGGTGCTCGTCCTGCGGGCGCTCGACGACCGCGTGCACGAACCCTCGGCGCACGCACCGGAGCCGGACGGGGCCGAGGGGTCGGTGTAACCGTGTCCTCCGACCAGCAGCCGTCGCGTAGCGCGGCCTTCTTCGATCTCGACCGCACGCTGATCCGACGCTCGTCGATGCTGGCGATGGCGCCGACGCTGCGGCGGCACGGGTTGATCGGCTGGCGGTCGCTGGCCCGCGCCACGGTCTGGCACGCCGTGTACCTCATCCGCGGCGTCAGCTCGAAGGAGCTGTCCGACGTCGCCAGCCAGACGTTCCGGCTGATGCGCGGCTGGCCGGTCGACGAGTTCCGCGCGCTGATCGCCGAGGAGATCGAGCCGCTGGCCGCCCTCGCCTTCCCCGACGCGATCCACCGCATGCGGGCCCACCAGTCGCGCGGCGAGCCGGCGGTCGTCGTCTCGGCATCGCTGATCGATCTCGTCCAGCCGCTGGCAGACCGCCTCGGCCTGGATGCGGCCATCGGTTCATGCGCCGCGATCCGCGACGGCCGGTACACCGGCGAGGTCGAGACCTTCCTCCACGGCAAGGCCAAGGCCGACGCCGTCCGGCAGTACGCCGCGGATCACGGCGTCGACCTGACGGCTTCGAGCGCGTACACCGACTCGCGGTCGGACATCCAGCTGCTGGAGGCCGTGGGACACCCGTACGCCGTCAACCCCGACCGGGCCCTCAAGGTCGCGGCCGAGAGCCACGGCTGGCCGGTGCTGGAGTTCTCGTCCAGCAAGCTGTCGCTGGCGGAGGCCGAGGCGGAGCTGTTGCTCCACACCGACCTCGGCGCCGGCCCGCCACCGGACGCCTGAGTCAGGTTATGCGGCGGTCATCTCGCATCAGTCGCGGGCGGGCTCCGGAACCAGCAGCCTGATGATCACGTCGATCACGACCGAGGTGATCGAGATGATCAGCGCGGCGCCGATAGCCGTCCAGAAGAACGAGTCGATGACGAGGTCGCTCGTGAGCGCGTCGGTGAGCTCCAGCAACACGGCGTTCACGATGATCGAGAACAACCCGAGTGTCAGCACCGTCAACGGGAAGGTGAGGATGCGCAGGATCGTCCCGACGATCGCGTTCACGATACCGAACAGGATCGCGATCCACACGTAGGCGAAGAAGCCGCCGGCGATGTCCATGCCGCCGAGGAGGTAGGCGGCGACGGCGAACGCCGTGCCGGTGATGGCCAGGCGGATCAGCAGCGCGACGAACATCCCGGGGGGGAGCATTGCACAGGGTTGCGCGCCTCGGACACGCCCTTCATCGCCAGCGCGCGTGACCTTGGACGGTACCGTTACCGCCACTCGTGCAGCCGCTACGCGTCATCGCATTTACCTCGAGCCCCCGCATCGACGGCAACTCCCGCCTCATCGCCGAGACGCTCCTCGAGGGCGCTCGCAGCGCAGGCCACGCGACCGAGGTCGTGCACCTCCCGGCGATGCTCGACGGGCTGTTGCGCGACTGCCGCACGTGCCGGGGCGCCGACGGCGTGTGCGCGATCGACGACGGCATGGGAGCCGCGTTCGCGCGCTACCTCGAGGCCGACGTCGTCGTCTACGCGACGCCGCTCTGGTGGTACGGCATGTCGAGCTGGCTGAAGGCGTTCATCGACCGCTTCTTCTGCTTCACGACGGCCAGCGCACCGGGCCATGACGAGATTCGCGAGCGCATCGTCGCCAAGAAGGCCGTGCTGGTGATGAGCGTCGAGGAGCGTTATCCGGCCGCCGTCGCCGGGGTGGTGCACCAGGTGCAGGAGCTGTCGCGCTACCTGCACCACGAGCTCGTCGGGGTGGTGGTCGGCGTCGGCAACTCCCGCGGTGAGGTCGTGCGCGATCCGGGCGACCCCGTTGCGCGGGCCCGTGACCTGGGAGCGCGGATCGCCGATGCGCGCGGCACCGACTACCGCGTGGAGACCGAGCGTCCGAACCGCGTCTGGGGCGAGTAGAGCACCGTCGCGAGGGTCGCCAGCGTCTGCGCGAAGGCGTGGTCGGGCGGCGCTGCGTAGCCGAGGGTGAGACCGGCCGGCATGGACGAGACGCTCGAGGGCTACGCCTGGCTCCCGCGGCTGATCGACAAGGCCCGCGCCTCGCGGGTCGGCACGCTCGGCGACCTGATCCATCCGTGTCCGGTCGACATGAAGTGTCTCGGCCTGCTGGGCATCGACGCGAAGACGTTCGGCGACATCGCCGCCGAACACGGCGACGGCCACGCCATCCTGGCGCAGCTGAAGCGCCGCGGCATCGCCTCCGCCGCGGAGGCTTGGTTCGATGCCGTCGCATTCGAGGAGTCCCTCCAAGCCCGCTGAGCCGTCGGCCAGTGCGTCGATTCCGCGACGAAGCGTGCCTGTCCAGCGATTGGGGTCTGACCCCGAAACGCGCGGTTCTGGGGTCTGACCCCGGAACGTTTCCGCGCGGAACCTGCACGGATCGCGCGACCGG
>JBKJIG010000168.1:0-10189 GCA_046598415.1 Gaiellales bacterium | reverse complement strand
GCCACCACGCCGGACAGGCCGAGCAGCGCCAGCCGGTCACGCTCGGCGTCGGGGAATGAGCCGATGAACCGCGCCCGCAGCAGGTCGCTCAGCTCCGGCCGTTCCCGCAGCACAGCGGCGAGCCCGTCGAGGAACACGCCCGGCCCGCGATCGCCGAAGAAGTAGCCCGTGAACAGGAACGTCAGCCGCGGGTCGGGGTGGCGCTCCAGCAGGGCGATCCGCTCGACCTCGGCGCCATTGGGGATCACCTCGACCGGCACCCGGGGCGCGAGGGAGCGCACCTCGTCGGCGATCGCCTCGTTGACGCACGCCGCAGCCGCCATGCGGGGTGCGACCAGCCGCGCCAGCCGGGCCGAGGCCGCCAGCTTGGCCCGCACCGGGGCGCGGTCGCGGTCGACGTCGGGATTCGCGAGCCACGGATCGCGCCAGTCGGCCACCCACGGCACACCGGTGCGCCGGGCCAGCACGCCGCCCGCCACGGTGACGGAGTGCGGCGGGCTCGTCGTCAGCAGCGCGTCGAACCGGCCCGTCTGCAGGAGCCGGCTCGCCGCGGGCAGCAGATCGGCCAGCCACGGGACGTCGACGTCCGGCAAGAGCAGCCGCCGCGGAGCGAGCCGGGCGCGCACCAGGGCTCGTTCGACCGGGCCGGAGGCCGCCGCGATCCGATCGGCGGGCAGCACGCGGTTGCCCGGCCCGCGGTACCGCACCCGATGTACGCGGAGGCCATCGGGAATGCGCGCCAGCGAGGCCGGGTCGTCGGCCAGCCAGCGGGCGTCGACCGGGGCCAGCACCTCACACTCGATACCGTGCTCCGGCAGGTGCTCGCAGAACCGCAGCGTCCGCTCGACGCCCCCGCCCGAGGTCGGCGGGAAGTAGAAGGCGACGTAGAGGACGCGCATCAGCCGCGTTCGGCGTTGCGCTCACGCACGAAGCGGGAGAGCGCCGCGAACACGGCCCCGACGGCGGCCAGCCCGGTCGCCATCTCGAACGACTTCGGCTCCTGCAACACGACCCAGCCGATCGTGAGGATGCCGAGCGTGAAGAAGTAGCCGAAGGCGAAGGCGGAGGCGATCGACCCGTAGCGCTGCATCCCCGTCAGGATACGACGAACGGGTCAGTCAGGGCTCCAGGAGCGTTCGCTGCGCCGCACCGGCTTTGAGCCACCAGCTCTCGGCCACCCAGTCGAGCACCATCGCGAGCACGTCGGCGTCGATCACCTCGACCGTCACCCACCCGTACCGGCCCACGTACTGCGCCACGCCGATGAACGGCTGCGTCAGCGCCGCCTCGCGCTCCTCGGCGTCGAGCTTGACCGTCACGCGGACGGGATCCTCGCCCTCCGACATGAACACGAACACCTTGTTGGGCGGCAGCTTGAACACGGGATGCCCCCACGGCCGGTCCTCGTACGCCTCCGGCAGCGTCAGCGCGTGCCGGCGCACCGCCTCCTCGAACTCGGCCGCCGTCACGGACGCGCGCGCTCGTCGGCCGGTTCGGGGTGCCACGCGGTCACGTCGGCGACGGCTGAGACCGCGATCACGCGGTCGCCCTCACGGCGGCCCTGCGCGCGCTCCCACAGCCAGCGCACCGAGCCCGCCGCGGTGCGCACGCGGAACTCCGCGCTGGACGCCTGCCCTGCTGCGAGGCGCAGGCGGTGCGCCTCGAACGCGGCCCGGTCGTCGTCCAGCACCGCTGCGGCCAGCACGCGCTCGTCGGCGCCGGCGACGCCGAGGATCCGCGCGATGCCCGTGCCGGCCGTCGTGCGCCACACGCCGTCGACGCCGAGCTCGAGCTCGTAGACGGGCTCGTCGACGGCGTCGAGCAGCGCCGAGATCCGGGGATCACGCGAGATCTCGCGCACGACGAGGAACACGGTGGCCGTGACCGCGCCCGGCAGGCGGCGATCGACGGCGCCCTCGACGGCGAAGCTGCGCACGACGCCGTCGAGGCCGCGCAGGCGCGAGTCGGCCACGAACCGGTCGCGGGCCTCGAACGCGCTCACGAGGCGTTCGCGCTCGTCGTGCTCGAGCGCGCCGAAGATGGCGGCGCCCAGGTCGACACCGCCCGGCAGCGGCCGGCCCAGCAGGCGCTGCGCCAGCGTCGGGTCGGCGAACCGGATGGCGACGCGTCCATCCTCGACCGCGAGCACCGCAAAGCCGGCGTCGGCGGCGGCGAGCAGCCCGTCGAGCCGCTGCGCCCCCTCCGCAGCCGTCTGCTCGAGGGCGAGGCGCGCGACGGCCAGCTCGTCGGTGACGCGACGGTGCTCGGTCACGTCGATGGTGATGGAATCGGCGATGATGGCGCCGTCCGGCGTGTGCCGCGCCTTGGCGCGGTCGGCGAGCCACCGCACCGTGCCGTCGCGCGAGACCATCCGGTAGACGACCTCCATCGGGTGGTCGGGGCGCAGCGAGTTCCAGGCGGCGAGGTAGCTGTGCCGGTCGTCCGGGTGCAGCGCCCCATACCAGACGTCGTCGAAGAACTTGAGGTCGTCGAGCAGCGCCGGCGGCAGCCCCAGCAGCCGGGCGTGGCCCGGACTCTGGTAGACGGTGCGCCACCAGCCGTCCGCGCCCAGCTCGGCGCGGTACAGCACCTCGTCGATCGACCCCACGAGGTGCTGCAGGTCGTCGTGCGCCTCGGACAGCGCCTGCTCGGCCACCCGCACCTCGGTGACGTCGATCAGGATGCCGTCGGCCAGCAACCGCCCGCCGGCGTCGGTGCGGGGCCGGGCACGCTCGTGGACGTGGCGGATGCCATCGGGGATCTGCAGCCGGAAGACGCGGTCGATGGCGGCCCCCCGCGCCAGCTGCAGGTAGCCCTGCTCGACGAACGCGCGGTCGTCGGGATGCACGGCGACCATCAGCCAGCTGGCCATGCCACGCGGCGTCGACGGCTCCACGCCGGTGACCCGCTCCCAGCCGGGGCCGACATACGACATCTCCCACGGCACGGCCGTGTCCTCATCGAGCTCGAGGGTGTAGGCGACCGCGGCCACGCTGGCCAGCACCCGGTCGAGCTGGCTGCGCGTCGCGGCGAGCTCGGCCGTCAGCTCGGCGCGGTCGCTGACGTCGCTGACGATGACGTCGGCGAAGCGCCGGCCGTCAGGCTCCTGGCGCGGCACGCTGCGCAGCCACAGCAGCCGTGGCGGGGCGTCGTCGACCAGGCGGCGGATCCGGATCGCGACGCGCTCGCCGCGGCGAATGGCGTCGAGCGAGCCCGTGAAGGTGGCCAGGTCGTCGGGATGGACGTGGTCGGAGTGCGGCAGGTCGCCGCCGGTCGAGCCGGGGAGGCCGGCGTCGACGACGCTGCCGTCCGGCAGCACCTCGAGCGTGAGCACGACATCGTCGAGCTGGCGCAGCAGGCTCTCCAGACGGTGCTGGGCGCTCGACAGCTCGCGCTCGGTGGCGCGGCGCTCGGTCACGTCGACGCGAACACCCGCGACCGTGCCGCCGCGCGAGGCCGCGAACCGGTCCCAGATCTCTCGCATCTCGCCATCGGCCCGCACGATGCGGTACTCGACCTCGCTCGGCTCGCCCCGCGCGGCCCGCTGGCAGGCCTCGGCGAAGGCGGCCGCATCGCCGGGGTGGACAGCCGCAGCCCACGCCTCGGCGGTGTACGGGCCGCCCAGCATGCGCGCCGCACCGGGGCCCGCGACGTGCCCGCGCCACGATCCGTCCGGGTGCAGACGGCCCGAGTACGGCACCGTGCCGGTGGCTGCCGCGATGCGCGCCAGCGACGCGGCCGCCTCGCGCCGGGCCAGCCGCAGGGCCAGGATCGCCGTCAGGAAGGCGAGGGCCCAGACGAGCAGCTCCCACGGGCCACCGTCGCCGTTGACGTGGATCAGCAGGCCGACGATGGCGGCCGATACGACCAGGAGCCCGAGGCGGAGCGTCCGCACGGGCGGCATTCTACGCCTCTCGCCGAGGTCTCCCCGGCGCCGAATCAGGTGTCGAGCACGCGCCTGATCGCGGCGGCGGCACGGTCGGCGTCCGCGATGCTGAGGCAGAGCGGCGGACAGAGTCGCAGCGCGGTCGGCGACACGGCGTTCACCAGCACGTGCTCCGTCTCGAGCAGGCGGCGGGCGACGCCGGGCGCGTCGCCGGCGTCGAGCTCGACCGCGATCAGGAGACCGAGGCCGCGCACGGCCGCGACGCCGGGCGCGCCGGCCAGCCGCTCGCGCAGGTGCGTGCCGACCCGCTCGGCATTGCCGATCAGGTCCTCGGCGACGATCGTGTCGAGCACCGCCAGGGCCGCTGCGGCCACCGGCGGCGTCGCACCGAAGGTGGTGGCATGCTCGCCGGGCGCGAAGCCGTCCTCCAGCTGCCGCGTCACCAGCGCTCCGATCGGGATGCCGGACGCGAGCCCCTTGGCGAGGGTGACGGCGTCGGGCTCGATGCCCAGCCGGCGGCTCGCCAGCCATGCGCCGCAGCGGCCGATGCCCGACTGTACCTCGTCGCAGATCAGCAGGGCGTCGTTGCGATCGCAGAGCTCGCGCGCCAGGGCCAGGAAGCCGGGGTCGAGCGGGTGCACGCCGCCCTCGCCCTGCACGGGCTCGAGCAGCACGGCCGCGGTGTGCGGCCCGACGGCCGCCCGCAGCGCGTCGCGATCGTTGGGCTCGACGTGCGAGAAGCCCGCTGGCAGCGGCTCGAACGGCGCCTTCTTCTGCTGCGCCCACGTGGCCTGCAGCGTCGCCAGCGTGCGACCGTGGAACGAGCCCTCCAGGCACACGATGTGGTGCTTCTCGGCACCGCCCCGAGCCTTGCCGCGGCGGCGGGCGAGCTTGATCGCCGCCTCGTTCGCCTCGGCGCCCGAGTTGCAGAAGAACGCGCCGCCGTCCAGCTCGCAGAGCTCGAGGAGCCGCTCGGCCAGCGCAACGCCTGGCTCTGTCCAGAACAGGTTCGAGACGTGCCCGAGCGTTGCCGCCTGGCGCGCGAAGGCCTCGATCGGCGCCGGGTGCGCGTGCCCGAGCGAGACGACCGCGAGGCCCGCCACGAGGTCGAGGTAGGCGGTGCCGTTCTCGCTCCAGAGCGTCGTCCCCTTGCCCCGCACGAAGGCGATGGGGCGCACCGGATAGGTCGGCAGGATGGCGGCCTGCCCGCGCTCCACGATGCTCATGCCGTGCACTCCGCTTCGCTCCAGCCGTTGCTCGCTCATGCCGTCACCACGGTGCCGGCACCGATGCGCACGCGACCGACGCCGGCGGCGACGGCCGCGCCGCAGGCCGCCAGCTTCGGCAGCATCCCGCCGCTGACCGCCGGTGGCGCCGACGCGCTGATCCGGGCGATGACGGTGCCGTCCTCGGCCAACACGCCGGGCACATCGCTCAGGAACACGAGTTCGGCAGCGCCGATGGCCGCCGCGACCGCCGCCGCGACATCGTCGGCGTTGACGTTCAGGTAGCGCTCGCCGGAGCCGTCCCGCGCCACCGGTGCGATCAACGGCACGCCGCCGGCGGCCCAGGCGGCGCGCAGCGGCGCCACGTCGACGGTGACGATGCGTCCCGCCAGGCCGAGCTCGGGCAGTCGCTCGCCCACCAGCGCCTCGCCCAGCCGCAGCGGAACCGCGGCACCGCCGGCCGCGGCGATGGCCGTCACCAGCTCGTCCGACACGTCGCCCAGCGCCTTGCGCACGCACGCCAGCGACGGCAGGTCGGTGAACCGCCGGCCGCCCACGAACCGCGGCTCGATGCCGCGCCGGCGCATCAGCGCAGAGATCTGCGCGCCGCCGCCGTGGACGATCACGAGCTGCCGGCCGCCCGCGCCGAGCGCGAGGGCGTCGGGCAGGGAGCCGAGGGCGTTCCCGCCCAGCTTGGCGACGACGGGCTGCATCAGGTGGTGTACTCCGAGTTGTTGAGGACGTACTGCGTCGAGAGGTCGGATCCGTAGATGACGGCGGAGGCCGGGCCGGAGGCGAGATCGATGCGCACGTGCACCTCGGCCGCCTCGGCCGCGACACCGGCTGCCTGCGCGGCGCCCTGCACCGCGATGCCGTCGCGCACCAGCGGGACGCCGCCCAGGTCGATGGCGATGCGGTCGGTGTCGAGGTCGACGCCGCAGACGCCCAGCGCGGCCACGATGCGACCCCAGTTCGGGTCGGCGCCGTACAGCGCGCAGCGCACCAGCTGGTCTTCCGCCACGTGGCGGGCGGCGCGGTCGGCATCGGCCTCCGAGCGCGCGCCGACGACCTCGTAGCGGCCGATCCGGCGGGCACCCTCGCCGTCGGCGACGATCTCCATCGCGAGGTCGTGGCAGACGCCGAGCAGGGCCTCGCTGAACGCGGCGCAGTTCTGCTCGGTGATGGTCACGTCGGACGCGCCCGAGGCGAGGACGATGACGGAGTCGGAGGTGGACTGGCTGCCGTCGACCGTGATGCGGTTGAACGACCGCGCCGCGGCAGCGCCGAGCAGCGGCTGCAGCTGGTGGGCGGCGATCGCGGCGTCGGTGGTGAGGATCGCGATCATCGTCCCGAGGTCGGGGCGGATCATGCCGGCGCCCTTGGCCATGCCGCCAACGCGCACCTCGCGGCCGTCGATCTCGACCGTGCGGCGGGCGCGCTTGGGGTGCGAGTCGGTGGTGCAGATGGCGATCGCGGCGGTTTCACCGCCCTCCGGCGACAGCATCCCGGCGGCGGCCCTGATGCCGGCCTCGACGCGGTCCATCGGCAGCGGCACGCCGATCACGCCGGTCGAGCAGACCAGCACGTCGCGGCCGGCGCCGGTGAGCTCGCCGGTCAACGCCGCCATCTGCTCGGCGTCGGCGCGGCCCTGCGCTCCGGTGGCGACGTTGGCGTTGCCGCTCGAGATTATGATCGCGCGCGCCGTGGCGCTCTCCGCCAGGCGCTCGCGGCAGAGCCGCACGGGAGCACCCGCGGCCAGGCTGCGGGTGAAGACGCCGGCTGCCGTGGCGGGCCCGTCGGCGACCACGAGCGCGACGTCGGGCCGGCCCGAGGCCTTGATCCCGCCGGTCGCTCCCGCTGCCCTGAAGCCGCGCGGGTAGGCGACGCCTACGGCCACAGGCCGTGCGCCGTCAGGCCGGCGCCCTCGTCGAGGCCCAGCATCAGGTTCGCGTTCTGGATCGCCTGGCCAGCGGCGCCCTTGACCAGGTTGTCGAGCGCCGCGACGGCGATCGCGGTGCCCGTCCGGCGATCGGTGAAGGCGGCGACCGAAACGGCGTTCGAGCCCGCCAGGCGCTGCGGCGCCGGCATCTCGCCGAGACGAATGAACGGTTCGTCGGCGTACCGCTCCGCGTACAGCTCGTCGAGGTCGGCGGCGGGGTCGGTGAGCCGCACGTACGCGGTCACCAGCAGGCCGCGGCTGGTCGGCAGCAGGTGCGGCGTGAAGGTGACCGTGGCGCCTGTCTCCTGCTCGATCTCGGCGATGTGGCGATGGCCGGTCGGGCTGTACGGCGTGACGCCGCCGTGCACGTCGGGCAGGTGCGACCTGGCCGACGGCTCCTTGCCGGCGCCGGACACGCCCGACTTGCCATCGATCGCCACCGGGCCGTCGATCAGGCCGGCCTCGGCCAGCGGCATCAGGGCGATGATCGACGCGGTCGCGTAGCAGCCGGGGTTGGCGACCAGACGAGCGCCGCGCAGCTCGTCGCGGTGCAGCTCGGGCAGGCCGTACGTCCAGCCGCCGACGCGGAAGTCGGAGCCCAGGTCGACGACGCGCGTGCCCGCGGCGGCGAGCGCCGAGCCGATCTCGTGCGAGGCGCCGTGCGGCAGGCAGAGGAAGACGATGTCGCAGCCGGCGAGGCGCTCGGCGTCGATGTCCTCGTACGGCTCGGAGCGCGCCTGCAGCACGGTTGCGGTCAGCGTCGGGTGTGCGGCCAGCAGCCGCTGCAGCTCGAGGCCGGCGTAGCCGGAAGCGCCGGCGACTCCCGCGGTGTAGGTGGTTACCGTCGCCATCTCCTGCATGAGTATACCGATCCGTGCATAGTCATGCATCAGACCTGCGAGGAATGGGCTAGCGGCGGCGGCGCTTGGCGTACGCGCGGGCCTGCTTGTGCAGCACGTCGAACTCCTCGAGCGACCGTCCGGAGCCGACCGCGACGCACGTCAGCGGCGACTCGGCGATGTGCACCGGCATCTCGGTCTCGCGGCGGATGCGCTCGTCCAGCTGGTGCAGCAGCGCGCCGCCGCCGGCGAGCATGATGCCGCGGTCCATGACGTCGGACGACAGCTCGGGCGGTGTCTTGTCGAGCGTCGACTTGATGGCGTCGATGATCTGGTTGAGTGGTTCCTCGAGCGCGATCCGCACCTCCTGCGAGGAGAGCACGACCGTCTTCGGCAGGCCGGTGACGAGGTCGCGGCCGCGGATCTCGCACTGCAGCTCCTCCGCCATCGCCGCAGCCGACCCGATCTCGAGCTTGACCTCCTCGGCGGTCTGCGTGCCGATCAGCAGCTTGTACTCGCGCTGGACGTACTTGACGATCGCCTCGTCCATCTCGTCGCCGCCGACGCGGATCGACTGCGACACGACGATGCCACCGAGCGAGATGACGGCCACCTCGGTGGTGCCGCCGCCGATGTCGACGATCAGGTTCCCCGTCGGCTCGGACACCGGCAGCCCGGCCCCGATCGCGGCAGCCATCGGCTCCTCGATCAGGTACGCCTGGCGGGCACCGGCCGAGATGGTGGCCTCCTCGACCGCGCGCTTCTCGACGCCGGTGACGCCCGAGGGCACGCAGACGACGACGCGCGGGTGCGCCCAGCGGTTCTGGTGCACCTTCTGGATGAAGTGCCGCAGCATCTCCTCCGTCACGTCGAAGTCGGCGATGACGCCGTCCTTGAGCGGGCGGATTGCGGCGATCGTGCCGGGAGTGCGGCCGAGCATGCGCTTGGCCTCTACGCCGACGGCGTGCACCTCGCCGGTGCGCTGGTCGATGGCCACCACGGAGGGCTCGGAGAGCACGATTCCGCGGCCACGGACGTACACGAGCGTGTTGGCCGTCCCGAGATCCACGGCCATGTCCCGGCCCCCGTATCCCCGCAGCCATCCAAACATGTGAGGTGAGTCTACCCCGTGCCCGGCGGTTTCCCTGCAAAGGTTGGATATCCAACCCTTGCCAGGGTTGCAACGAGCAGTGCCACGGGCAGCCCGACGACGTTCGGGTAGCACCCGACGACGTCGATCACGAGGCTCGCCCCGAGGCCCTGGATGGCGTAGGCGCCGGCTCGGCCCTGCCACTCGCCGGCGGCGACGTAGATCTCCATCTCGTCCGCGCTGAGCGGGCGGAAGCGCACGACGGTCTCGGCGTGGCCGACGAGCTCGCGGCCGTCGGCGATCAGCGCCAGGCCGCTCAGGACGCGGTGCTCCGCGCCTTCGAGCCGGGCCAGCATGGCGCGGGCCGCGGTGGCGTCAGGCGGCTTGCCGAGCACCGTGCCGTCCGCGAGCACGACGGCCGTGTCGACGCCGAGCACGGGGCCGTCCCCCTCCTCCGGCGTGATGGAGCGTGCCTTCTCGTGGGCGTGGGTGCGGACGAGCTCGGCGGGCGCGACGTCGAGCGGCGGCTCGTCGTAGTCGGGTTCGGCGATGCGGAACGGGAGCTGCAGCTGCGTCAGCAGCGCGCGGCGCTGCGGCGAGCGCGACGCCAGGACGATCGGCGGGCGCGGGTCGTTCAGGGCAGCAGGCCGCCGCCGAAGAAGAGCGCCAGCTCGCGCTCGGCCGAGGCGGGCGAGTCGGAGCCGTGGATGACGTTCTCGGCGAGCGCGATGGCAAGGTCGCCGCGGATTGTCCCCGGCGCCGACTTCTTCGGGTCGGTGGAGCCCATCATCCCGCGGACGACCTCGATCGCCTGCTCGCCCTCGAGGGCGAGCGCGACGATGGGGCCGCCGGTGATGAAGTCGACGAGCTCGCCGAAGAACGGCCGCTCGGCGTGCTCGGCGTAGTGCTGCTCGGCGGTCGCCCGGTCGAGGTGCAGCAGCCGGATGCCACGGAACCGGAAACCGCGCCGCTCGAAGCGGCCGAGGATGTCCGCAACGAGCCCGCGCCGAACAGCGTCGGGCTTGAGCAGAACGAGAGTCGTCTCCATGGCCGGGGAGGATACGAGCGAGCCGTAATCCCAGCGCCAGCAACTCGATTCCGCGACGAAGCGTGCCTGTCCAGCGATTGGGGTCTGACCCCGAAACGCGCGGTTCTGGGGTCTGACCCCGGAACGTTTCCGCGCGGAACCTGCACGGATCGCGCGACCGG
>JBKJIG010000144.1:0-49611 GCA_046598415.1 Gaiellales bacterium | reverse complement strand
CGGGTGGCGTGCTGGCCCGGCGCACCGGTGTGCCGTGGGTGGCCGACTGGCGCGACCCGTGGCTCGCGAACCCGGACGTCGACCGCGACCGCGTCTCGGTGCGGGCCAAGCTGGCGGCCTCCGCGCGGCTGGCGCGGCTGGTCGCACCCCGTATGGCGGGCGCGGCCTGCGTCAACGAGGCGATCGCCGACGAGGTGCGCGCCCTTGCGCCCCGGGTGCCGGTCGAGGTGATCCCCAATGGCGCCGAGGTCGAGCGGATCGCGGAGCTGGAGCGCCACCCCGACCGGCGGCTGACGTTCCTGTTCACCGGCTACTTCTTCGGCGACCGCGGGCCGGGCGTGTTCCTCGACGCGCTGGCCGCAGCCCTGCGCGAGCGGCCGCAGCTGCGCGACGGCGTGCACGCGCGGTTCATCGGCTCGTTTCCCGACGCCGAACGCGACCGGCTGCCGGCACTCGGTCTCGCCGAGGTCGTGGCGATCGAGCCGACGCGGCCGCACGACGCGGTGCTGCAGGCCCAGCGCGACGCCGACGTGCTGCTGCTGTTCATGCAGGACCGGGCCGGCTCCGAGGCGGTCGTGCCGGCGAAGGCGTGGGAGTACCTGGCCGCCGGCCGGCCGGTGCTGGCGCTGGTGCCGCCGCACGGCGCCGCCGCGCGGGAGCTGCAGGCGGCCGCGGCCGGCGAGGTGCGCGCGCCGGACGACATCGACGGCGTGCGCCGGGCGATTCTGCAGCTGGCCGACCGCCACGCGGCCGGAACGCTCGCGGTGCCGGGCCTCAGCCCGGCTGCGCGGGCAGCGATCTCGCGCCGGGGCCGGGCGGCGCAGCTGGCCGGCCTTCTCCACCGGGCAGCCGGCTGACGAGCACCCACGCGATCCCGAGCGCCGCGAATCCGGCTGCCGCGTCGAGGATCCAGTGGTTGCCCGTGACGACGGTCGAGAACACGACCAACGCGGGGTAGAGGGCCCAGATCAGGCGCGTCATCAGGTGCCGGCAGGCGCGGAAGCCCGTGATGCCGAGCAGCAGGGCGTAGGCGGAGTGCAGGCTGGGCACGGCCGCGTAGAGGTTGGTCAGCGAGCCGACCAGCGACGAGCGCAGGTTCGCCTGCGTCGGGTCGAGCACGTCGACGAAGCCGAAGCCGGGCGTCAGGCGGGGCGGGGCGGTGGGGTAGAGCCAGTAGCCGAGCAGGCCCAGTACGTCGAGCGTGATGATCGTATTGCGGACGCGCGGGAAGAAGGGGTTGCGGCGCAGGTACAGCCAGATGCAGAACGACCACGTGATCAGCCGCTGGCAGTTCTGGTACGTCCACTTCGCGACGTCGACGACGAAGCTCGGGCCGTCCAGCGCCCACCGCTGCAGGTCGCGCTCGACGAAGATCCCCATCGCCCGCTCGGCCCGGACGATGTCATGTGCGTGGGCCAGCGCGACGTCGGCCGGGCCTTCGAGGAACGCGCGCGTCACCTCGTAGACCGCGTTCGCGCAGAACAGGAGGAGCATCTGGAGGCCGAAGGCGATCCAGCCGTGCGGTGGAAAGGCGCGGATGGCGCGAAGGACGCTCACCGGGCGGCGATGGACGCCGCCTCCCAGACTCCCGGTCGCAACAGCTGGCGGGCGATGGTGATCGGAGCGGGCGTGGCGACGACCCGCACCAGCGCGCCGGGCGTGAGCGCCTCGGCAGCGGCAGCCGCGGCGGCCGACAGGCGCACGACGACCTGGCGCTTCGTCGTGATCGTGCGCGAGCCGATGCGGATGCTCGTCAGGCGGATCGCGGCGCGCACGTAGCGTCCGTTGCCGCCGCCGGCGATCCACGTCATCCGGCCCAGGAACGTCGGCGCCCGCGAGGCGGCCCGCTTGCCGGCCGCCGCCGCGGCCGAGAACGCCACGATCGGTGCGGCGCGCAGGTGCTTGTACGGGTCGTGCGGCCGGCCGCCCGCCGAGTGCTCCTCGAAGTGCAGGTGCGGCGCGCCGCCCTCGGCGTCGCCCGAGTTGCCGACGTAGGCGATCTCCTGCCCGGCCTTGACCCGCATGCCGCTGCGCAGGCCGCGGGCGTACGCCGCCTTCGCGCCGCCCCTGCCGTCGTTGCCACGCACGTCGTTGTTCAGGTGGATGTAGAGCCACTCGTGCTTCGAGTTGCGCAGGTAGAGCATGTAGCCGCCGCGTCCGGAGCGCTGCAGCCGCACGACGCCGTCCGCCACCGCGATCACCGGCGTGCGCTTGGGCGCCATCAGGTCGTTGCCCTGATGGCCGCCCTGGGCGCGGGCGGCGCCGTAGTCGTCGAAGTACGTCGCACCACCGACAACCGGGAACAGGAAGCTCGGCGTCGCGGCATGCGCGGCGGCCGGAACGGTGAGCGTCGTCGCAAGGACGAGGCCGATGAGGGTCGCAGGGCGTCTCATGGTGTCGCGGTGCCGCCCCCCGGCGACCGCGGGATCCTACCAGGCCCGCCGCGTACGACGCATGTATGCTTTCCACCCGTGCGTCCCGACCACTGCGCCGAGAGGCATTCGCGATGACCCCGCGGACGACGCCGCTGCACGCCAGCCATCTTGCGCTCGGCGCCCGGATGATCGACTTCGGCGGCTGGGACATGCCCGTGTACTACGCCGGCATCAACGACGAGCACCGGGCCGTTCGCTCGTCCGCCGGGGTGTTCGACGTCTCCCACATGGGCCAGGTCGAGATCGCCGGCCCGGGCGCCCACGACTTCCTACAGCGCGTGCTCTCGAACGACCTCGACCGCCTCGCCGACGGCCAGGCCCAGTACACGCTGCTCACCAACGAGCGCGGCGGCATCGTCGACGACCTGATCGCGTATCGCCGCGGCCCCGACGACTACCTGCTGGTCGTGAACGCCGGTACCACCGACGTCGACGTGGCGGTGCTGACCGCGGCGGCCTCAGGCGTGCCGGTCGTCGACCACTCCGCAGCGCACGGCATGATCGCGCTGCAGGGCCCGGCGTCGGACGACGTGCTGGACGGCGCGGTCGCCGACATCCCGCCGTTCGCGTTCGCCGATCGCACCATCGCGGGCGTCCGGTGCCTGGTCGCACGCACGGGCTACACGGGCGAGCGGGGAGTCGAGATCGTGACGCCCGCCGCCGCTACCGCCACGGTGTGGGATCACCTGCTGGCCGCCGGAGCGGTGCCGTGCGGGCTCGGCGCGCGGGACACGCTGCGCCTCGAGGTCTGCTACCCGCTGCACGGCAACGACATCACGGAGGACACGAACGCGATCGCGGCCGGCCTCGGCTGGGTGTGCGCGCTGCAGAAGGACTTCACCGGCGTCGACGTGCTGCGCCGGACGAAGGAGGAGGGGCCGGCCGAGCGGCTGGTCGCCTTCCGCATGGCCGAGCGCGCGATCCCGCGCGGCGGCATGCAGATCTCCGACGCCGCCGGCGCACCGCTTGGCGTCGTCACCAGCGGCACCCTGTCACCCAGCCTCGACGAGGGCGTCGGGATGGGCTACATCCGCACCGACCATGCCGCCGTCGGCACCGAGATCGTCATCGATGTGCGCGGCCGCAAACGGGACGCGGCCGTCGCAGCCAAGCCATTGCTCAAGAAGAAGGAGTCGTAGCGACCATGGCCGAAGGGTCCTATCCCGACGATCTGCGGTACCACCGCGAGCACGACTGGGTGCGCATGGAGGGGGACGAGGCCGTCTTCGGCATCACCTGGTACGCGCAGGACTCGCTCGGCGAGGTCGTCTACTTCGATCCGCCGCCGATCGGCAACCAGGTGACGGCCGACGAGCCGTACGGCGAGCTGGAGTCCGTGAAGGCCGTCAGCGACGTGATCGCCCCGCTGACCGGCGAGGTGACCGGCGTCAACGAGGCCGTGATCGAGAACCCCGACCTCGTGAACAAGGATCCGTACGGCGAGGGCTGGCTGATCCGCGTCCGGCTCGACGATGTGGGGTCGGCGAGCACCCTGCTCGACGTCGCCGCGTACCGCGCGCTGCTTCCTGAGTAGGATGAGAGGCGTGCGCCGCCTCGTCCTTCTCACCCTCACCCTGCTGCTCGTGGCCGTCGTGCCGGCCGATGCCAAGCGCGTCGGCATGAGCGTCCGCGCGGTCGCGTTCTGCACGCCGAAGACGGTCAACGTCCGCCTCACCGACGGCACCATCGTCGCCCGCCGCCACGTCGTGCCGGGCCGCACGATCCAGAGCGTTGTGAAGGAGTCGAAGGACCTGTTGTTATTCGTGAAGGTCAAGGCCTCCTGGTCGACCGTCCAGCGCGGGCAGACCATCCGCGTGCTGGCCGACGGCCCCGACGGCGAGCAGTGGCAGTGGACGTTTCAGACGCGGAACAAGAAGCCGCTGCTCGACCCCACGAACTACCAGGCGTGCCTCAAGCTGAAGACGCGCACCGGCAAGTTCCTGCGCCGCATGCAGGAGCGTCCCGGCTCGTGGCGCTTCACGACGCGCGTCACCGCCGGCTCGCTCGTGACGACCACGAGCAACGTCACCGTCCGCTCCAAGTAGCCGGACGGGGGCTTGCCGCCCCGGCTCGCAGCGGGGACAATGCAGGCAATGGCAACGCCGAGCCCTCACGCGGGAACCGGCGGTTCGTGCCGGCTCTGCCGGGCGTACTGCGACTGGACGATCGACCCGTCCGCCTGCGTCGACACCGGCTGCCCCAACCTCTACGCGTACGACGACCAGGCCGGCCGCCGCATCGTCGGCTGCGTCGAGCGGGTGTTCTCGGCCGAGATCGACCTCGAGGTGTTCGAGCGCATCCGCGAGGCGAACCGCGGGCGGTTCGGCCTGCTGCGCGCCGATCGCCGGCCGCTGCCGATCTGCCGGTCCTCGGTCGAGCGCGCCTACGCCGACCGGCTACCCGCCATCGGCTGCGTGAACCCCGAGTTCGCCGAGCCCGTCGGCGGCGAGCCGTTCCGCATCACCGCGCGCGTCTAGCCTAGGCGGCGCGTCGCGCCAGGCCCAGCTGGTGGACGCGCTTCAGGCGGTCGACCTCCTCGCGGTCCGACCCCTTGCCCTCCGGGCCGGGCGTCTCGAGGATCGCCGGTAGGCCCTGCAGCGCGGGATGGGAGAGGAAGACGCCCATCTGCTCGCCCAGCTCGCCCTCGAGCATGTTGGCGTGGCGGTCGCGGTTCGAGCCCAACGCGGCGGCCGCGTCGTTGACGTGCAGCGCCCGCAGCCGGTCGAGCCCGACCTGGCCATCGACGTCGTCGAGGAAACGGTCGACCGTATCGGCGTCGCGCAGGTCGATGCCCGACACGTAGATGTGGCAGGTGTCGATGCAGAGGCCGACGCGCGGGTGCCCGGAGGCCTTGATGACCGCGGCCAGCTCGCCCACGTCGCGGCCGATGGTGTCGCCCGCGCCGGCCGAGTTCTCGAGCAGCAGCCAGGTGTCGGGCGCGAGCACCTCGAACGCGGCCGCGAGGCCCTCCTGGATGCGCGGCATCGTGGCGGCGAGCCCGTTCCCGCGGTGCGAGCCGACGTGGAAGCAGACGTCGGCGCCGATCTGCGCCGCGATGCCAACGGTGTTGGTCAGCGCGTCGACCGACTTGCCGTAGATCTCGTCGTCGAGCGAGGCGAGGTTGATGAAGTAGATGGCGTGGCAGACGGCGTAGGAGATGCCCGCCGCGGCCGCCATCGGCCCGAACTCGAGCAGCGCGGCCGGGTCGTGGTTGGTCGGCTTCCACTGCCGCGAGCTCTGCGTGAAGATCTGGATCGCGTCGCAGCCGAGGTCGACGCCACGCGGGATCGCGTTCGTGATTCCCCCTGCCACCGAGACGTGCGCGCCGTAGAGCATTGGCCGCGTACGATAGGGCGTCGATGGATGTCCGGGTCCGCTTCTGTCCCTCGCCGACCGGGTACCTCCACGTCGGCGGCGTCCGCACCGCCCTCTACAACTGGCTGTTCGCCCGCCACCACGGCGGCGTCGCGGTGCTGCGCATCGAGGACACCGACCAGTCCCGCGAGGCGGCCGGCGCGATCGAGCAGATCCAGGAGTCGCTCGACTGGCTCGGGCTCGACTTCGACGAGTCGCCCGCCAGGGGCGGCCGGTTCGGCCCGTATCTGCAGAGCGAGCGCCTCGACGTGTACCGGGCGGTGGCGGCGCAACTGGTCGCCGACGGGCTCGCCTACCCCTGCTTTCAGACGCCCGGGGAACTGGAGGCCGCCCGCGCCACGGCGCGCGCGACCGATGATCCAGCCTCGCCGACGCGGGCGCATCGCGATCTGACGGCCGCGCAGGTCGCGGCGTTCGAGGCCGCGGGGCGCAAGCCCGTGATCCGGTTCCGCACGCCGCTGGACGGCGCGACCGAGATCGACGATCTGGTGCGCGGCGTCGTGCAGTGGGAGCACCGCCTGCTCGGCGATCACGTGCTGCTGCGCGCCGACGGGGTCGCCACGTACCAGCTGGCGAACCCGCTCGACGACCTCCACCACGGCATGACGCACATCATCCGGGGCGACGACCTGCTGTCGTCCACGCCGCGCCAGAAGTTGCTGCTCGGGGCGCTCGGCCACGCCTACCCGGTGACGGCGCACCTGCCGATGATCCTCGGTGCCGACAAGAAGCGGCTCTCGAAGCGGCACGGCGCGGCGTCGGTGGAGGAGTTCCGCGACGCGGGCTACCTGCCAGAGGCGGTCGTCAACTACCTGGCGCTGGTCGGCTGGAGCTTCGACGACTCGACCGAGATCATGTCGATCCCCGAGCTGATCGCGCGGTTTACGATCGACCGCGTCAGCACCTCGCCCGGCGTGTTCGACCACCAGAAGCTGGCCTGGATGAACGGTGTCCACCTGCGGACGGTCGATCCGGGCCTCTACGCCGAGCGGCTGCGCGCCTTCCTGCGCGATCGCGGCTCGCCGATCGCCGACCGCCCCGAGATCGACGCCGTGGTGCCGCTGGTGCAGGAGAAGATCGCGACGCTGGGCGAGTTCGAGGAGTTCGCCGGCTTCCTGTTCCATCCGGTCGTCTACGACGAGGCCGCCTGGCAGAAGGTGGCCGCCGTGCCCGAGGCGGCGGCCGTTCTGGATGCCTGCACGGCCGGGCTGGAAGCGTCGGAGGGCTTCGAGTCGACCGACGTCGAGGCGGCGCTGCGCCACGTGTCGGAGCAGCTCGGCGTGAAGCCGCGCGTCGCCTTCCTGCCGCCGCGCGTGGCCATCTCGGGCCGCACCATATCGCCGGGACTGTTCGAGTCGATCGCGCTGCTCGGGCGCGACGAGTCGTTGGGCCGGCTGCGCGCAGCTCGCGCCCGCCTGTAGGTGCGCGGCAGGAGATCCCGCCGGGGCGGGAAACCTTCCTCTTGAGGTTCCCGCAGCAAACGGCAACAATCCGTATGCCCCTTTTGCGGGACGCAGCCTGGGGTGTATAAGGGTTACGGCATGTCGACTTACTCCGAATCCGCATTTCCGGTCCCGGACGACGTCGGGTTCGAGCTCGAGGACGATCTCCCGCGCGGACCACGACCGCTCGCGCTCTCGCGGCGCGTCACGTTCGCGATCGCGCTCGCGCTGGCCCTGGCCCTCGCCGCCGGCGCCGCGGCGATGGCGTTCAACCTCGGCAAGGCCACGCAGTCGGAGCCGGCCGCGAAGATCGACGTCGAGAAGCAGGTCGCCGACGCCAACGCTGTCGGGTTCGCCGCCGGCAAGAAGGCGGGCTACGACGGCGGCTACGCGGCCGGGCTCGAGAAGGGCACGAACGCGTCGTCCGAGAAGTCGTTCAACCGCGGCTTCGCACGCGGCAAGAAGCGCGGCACCGCCGAGGGTCTGCGCGACGGCCGCCGGCGCGGGTTCTCTGACGGCGCCGACTCCGTCTCCGGTAAGTACCAGGGTGCCATCACCACCCTGACGACGCAGCTCGAGAAGGCCAAGAAGGACCTCGCCGCGGCCGAGAAGTCCGCCGCCAAGGCCAACCAGGCCGGCAAGACCACCACCACCCCGTAGCGCTCAGGCCAGCCGGTCGGCGATGCGCGCGAACACGCGCGGCGCCGCATCGCGCAGGTCGCGCAGCACCGCGAAGTCGTCGTCGAAGCACGCCGCCAGCGCGTCGCGCGTGCGCCGGTCGTCGCCGAAGTAGCAGCCGAACACGAGCACGCCGTCGTGGCGGGCGTCGTCCACGGCGCCGCGCAGTACCGCCGGCCCGCCGTTGGGCTCGCCGTCGGTGAGTACCAGCAGCACGCGGTCGGTCTCCGGCCGGGCGCCCAGCACCCGGCGGCCGAGCTCGATCGCGGCCGCCGCCGGGGTCGTGCCGCCGCCCACGGACGGCTCCAGCACGGCGTCCAGCGCGACGTCGGCGCCGTCCCACGGCAGCAGCTCCTGGTGCTCGACGGCGTCGGTGCCCGAGAAGCCGTGGACGGCGATCGCCACGCCGGCGCCGTCGCCGGCCAGGCGCACGAGGTGCAGGGCCTCGCGGAGCTGCGGCCGCTGGTCGGTGGTCGAGTCGGACAGGTCGGCGACCACCAGCAGCGCCACGGTCCGCCGGGGCGCGCGGCTCGGCTGCTGGTAGACGGTGCGACGCCCCGCCAGCACGCCCGCCAGGGCACCGGGGTCGAGGTGGCCCGAGCGGATCCGCCGGCGCGTGTCCTGACGCGCGCGGATGACCCGCAGCAGCTCCTGCGCGCAGGCGTCGGCCGCCAGCGCGACGGGTGGGGCGGGCAGCGTGGGGGCGTGCTCGCGCAGCAGACCGGCCGGGATGATGCGTTCGCCCGATGCCGGCTCCCACGTGTCGAGACCGGCCCGGCCACCGCGGACGGCCGACTCCTGCGCCTCCGCGATGCGGGCCAGCAAGGCGTGGGCCTCCTGTACCGGGTCGCCGGTAGGCGCCACCGCTGCGAGCACGCGCTCGGCCGGGCTGGTGCCCGCGGCGCCCTCGCCGTCACCGGACGCGGGCGGGCGCAGCTCGGCGAACGGGGCGGCGGCCAGCTCGGGGTGCAGCGACGCGATCGCCCTGGCCGCCCGCCAGGCGTCGTGCGTGGTGCCGGCCAGGGCGGCCTCCAGGTGGGGCTGCAGCGCCGGCGGCAGATCGGTCTCCGGGCCGTCGGGCAGTGCGGCGGCCAGCACCGTCGCGGCGATCGACGTCACCGGCTCCGTCACGCGCGGCGCGAGGCGCTCGCCGGCGGTGATCCGCGCCGCGGTGGCGGGCTCGTGCACGCGCGCCCACCACTCGATGCGGCCGTCCTCCAGCGCGCCGAGGAGTGCCAGGGCGACGGCGCCGCGCTCCATCTCGGTGGCGGCGGCGACGGCGCTGCGCCAGGCGTCGGCGTCGGTGAGCCGCAGGTGCAGCAGCTCGTGCTCGTAGGCGGCCCGGGCCACCACCAGCCGGTCGGCCGCCGGCGCTCCGGGCGGCACGTCGACCGCAATGGCGATCGTGCCGGCGAGGTCGGTCCAGGAGCCGCGCTCGACGAGGCGCACGCGAACGCGCCGGCCGAGTCGCCGCCGGGTATCGCGCTCCAGCAGCCGGCGGACGAGCGGGTGCCGGAGCGGGTCAGGCACCGAGGTGCGCGGTCGCGCGGCGCAGGAGCTCCTGCTCGATCACCGCGGGGTCGTGCTGGGCGAGGTTCCACAGTCCGACGAAGCGCTTCAGGGCGATCCGCAGCGCCCGCTCGCGCGCACGCGCGGCATCGGTCTCCCCGAGGCCGTCCGCGGCCAGCGACTGCTCCAGATCGGCCAGGAAGTGGGCCGCCGTCCGCAGCCCGGGCGCACGCGGGATCGCGCGCTCGACCCAGTCGTCGCGGAGGCCGGCCACGAGCCGCTGCGTGGCGACGGCGCGGCGGTGCAAGTCGGGATGCTGCTCGGCTACGCTCGGGGCGTCGTCGGAGCGGTCGAGCGGCCGGCCGAGCAGCGCCAGGGCCTGCACGGCGATGCGGGTCGCCTCCTCGTCCTCGGCCGGGTAGGTGAGCACGATGTTGACGCCGGCGCGGTCGTCGATCGACTCGGGCAGGTGGCGGTCGCCGCGGCCCGTGTTCGAGGTGAGGGCGATGACGCACTCGGGATGGCGGTGGATCACCTTCTCGCCCGGCGCGGCGCTCCACAGCGTCAGCAGGCCCTCCTCCAGCAGCTGGTTGAGGTTCGTCAGGAACTCGCCGTCGAGCTCGCCGGCCTCGGCCAGCTCGATGACGACGGGAAACTGCGCCGCGGCGGCGAGCGTGCCGAGTCGCACGCGCTGGACGGGCTGGCCGTCGGCCGTCTGCTCGATCACGTCGGTGCCGAGCAGCATCACCGTGTCCATGCCGCGCGCGCAGGTGATCTGGACGTAGCCCATGCCGAGCATCGCCGCGATGCGTTTCGGCACCGTCGACTTGCCCACGCCGGGCGGCCCGTACAGCACGAGGTTGCGGTTGCCGCGCAGGAAGCTGTTGCGCACCGCGAGCGCGAGATCGACGGTGCCCTGATCCTCCACGAACCAGCCATCGTCGGCGGCCGGTGGGGCGATCGCGATGCCGTACCGCCGGCGCAGCTCGTCGATGGCGTCGCGGCGCTCGGCCAGCGCCTCCTCGGTGCGCGCGGCGTTCGCCCAGCGCTCGATCGCGGGGTCGCGGGAGACGCGCCCGGCCGGCAGCGGTGCGGGGCGGCGGCCGGTCGACTGCGCCGCGACGGGCGGGCGGATGTCGGGTGCGGGACAGGCGGCGAGCACCTCGGCCAGCAGCGCGGCGAGGCGGGCGGCGGCACCGGGTGCCTCGGGGGCGCGGGCGATGGCGCGGGCCTCGCCGGCCCAGGCCTCCTCGGGTGGACCGCCGACCGCGCCGGGGTCGTCGCAGGCCGTCCACAGGAACGCGGCCGTCGCGTAGGGCTCGGCGGCGTGGACGCGGGCGGGGGAGGCGTGCTCGACGCGTACCTCGGGGCCGGCCGAGAACCGCACCAGGTGGGCGCCGCCAACGCGAGTGGTGCGGCCGATCGCCGCCAGCAGGGCGGGACGCATCAGAGGTCTCCGAGCAGCCGGCGCAGAGCCGAGCCCGTCTCGGCCGGCGGCGGCTCGCCGACCTGCTCGGCGACGAGGGCGGCCGTGAGCGCAGCGGGATCGTCGCGGTGTCCGGCCGCCTGGTGGGCCGCCACGGCGGCCAGCCGCGCGCGCTCGGTCGCCTGGACGCGGCGCGGATCGCGGCGTCCGTGGTCGGCGAGCAGGCGCAGCAGGCGTGTGCGTGCGGCCACCAGCGGACGCTCCTCGGCGTCGAAGGCCAGCAGTGGCACCTCGGACGGCCCGGTCGCCGGCGCCCACGCGAAGGCGCTCTCCACGCCGCCGCAGCGGGCCAGCATGACGATCGCCTCGCCCGGGCCGAGGCCGAGATCCTCCGCGGCCAGGTGCGGCGCCTCGCGGGCGGCGAGCGTGGTCACGACGTAACTCACGGCCTCGCGCGGCGAGGAGGTGCGGACGTGGTCGGCGCGCGACCCGAGCAGCACCAGCCGCGAGCCGGCATCGGGCCGCGCACCGTCCTCGTACGGCGAGACCTCGCGCAGGATCGTCGTATCGACGAGCCAGGGGCGCGTCCGCGGCGTTCGCACCGACATCGCCCCAGCGTATCCGAGGCGGGCGTCACAGTACGGCCGGGTGCCGACGGCCGCCGATCATCTCAGCCGCGACCAGCGGCGCGCCCTCGGCGCCGTCTACACGCCGGCCGCCGAGGCCGACCTCGCGTGCCGGACCGCGCTCCAGCGCTGGGGCGGCGATCCCGCGACGGCCGTCGTCTGCGATCCGGCGTGCGGGACGGGCGACTTCCTCGCGGCGCTGGTGCGGGTGGCGGGCAGGCCTCGGCGGCTGGTCGGGGTCGATGCCGACGCGGGCGCGCTGCAGCGCGTCGCGGTGCCGGGTGTGGAGCTGCACCACGGCGACGCGATCGTCACCGACCCCGCGCGGTTCGCATGGGGCGTCCACGCGCCCGCCCGCTACGACCTGGTGCTCGGCAACCCGCCCTACGTGCGGCACCAGTCGCTCACCGACCCGTTCGGGCACCCGGGGCGCTACGCCGACCGGGTCGCGGCGGCAGTCGACCGCATCGCGCCCGGCCTGCACCTGTCGCGGCGCGCCGATCTTGCGGCGGCGTTCCTCGTCCTCGGCGTCGCGCTGCTCGACGAGGGCGGTGTGCTGGCGTTCGTGACGACCAGCGCGTGGCTCGACGCCGCCTACGGCGCACCGCTGGGCCGGCACCTGCTCGACGCGGGGCTCTGCGAGCTGGTCGAGCGTCCGGCGGAGCGCACGTTCGCGGGCGCCGACGTCAACTCGCTGATCGTGGTGGTGCGCCGCGGCGACGACGAGCCCGTCCTGCTGTGCCAGGTGGGACGGCCGCCGCGATCGATCTCCCGCGCCGTGCTGCACGAGACCCCGAAGTGGGGTGGATCGCTGCTGCGCGCCCCGGCCGCGGCGCCGTTGCTGACGCGGGGCGTGCCGCTCGGATCCCTCTGCCGCGCCGGGTCGTATCTGATCACGGGGAACGATCGCTTCTTCTACCGCACGACGACGGACGGCATCGACGCCTCGTGTCTGCGGCCGATCGTGAAGTCGACGCGCGGAGAGCATCGCATCGCCCTCGACGGCGAGCCGGCGCGGTGGCTGGTGTCGGCGTCCGATCCGGCGCTGCTGGGTGCCGCCGGCGCCCAGGCGGTCGCGGACGGCCTGCCGCAGCTGTCGGGCGTGCGTTCGCGCCGCGTGTGGTCGGCGGTCGAGCAGGAGCCGGCCCCGGTGCTGTGCGTGCGGACGGCGCGCGACCGCCACCTGACCTACCTGAACCCGCAGGGGTGGGCATCGGGCGAGCTGTACCGCCTGTGGCCGCCGGACGGCGTCTCGCCGGCGGCGCTGGCGGCGTTCCTGAACAGCGCGGTCGCGGGCCTGCAACTGGAGGCTCTGGGTCGCGCCTACGGCGGCGGTGGCGGCCCACTGAAGGTCGAGCGGGCCGACCTGGTGCAGTTGCGGCTCCCGGTCCTGGAACGCCTGCAGGAGGCGAGCGCGTCCCTGGAGGCTGCGCTCGAGCCGTTGCTGGCGCGTGCGATCGGCTCGGTGGAGGAGGAGCGGGAGCAGCCCGGCCGCGCCCCGCTGGAGCACCTCTGCGGCGATCTCCTGGGCCTGACGGTGCCGGAGACGGAGTCCGTCCGCGATGCCCATGCAGCAGCTGTGAGCGCCCGCGTCAGCCGAGCCCGCCGGGTCCTCGGCACGTAGCCGGCGCACGGAGGGCGCGCGAACTCCCGCGCCGGTGGGCCACGGGGCGCGCAGCCCGGCGTCGGCGTGAGCGCCCGGGTGCGGCACCCAGACGTGCCCGGGGCCGCGCCGAACACGTGTCGAGGGGCGCGCGCATCGCGCCAATACGGCGGGGAACCGCACCGAACGAGTCGGCGCGACAAATTCGGAACCAGGTACGGAATTTGTCGAGTAGGGGCGTGAGCGTTCGCGTGCCGCGCACCGAAACGCGCACGCCGTCGCCGAGGCAACGTGGCACGAGGGACACGCGGGGCCCGGCCGGGACGGACGAAACCACGCGCAGGACCCTGCCTTCCCGGCTAGGTCAGGCGACGGGCCAGCAGCAACGCGACGGTTTGCGCCACCAGGCGGCACGACTCCAGGTCGACCCACTCGTCGATGCCGTGGAGGTTGCCCGCGAGGGGGCCGTAGCAGTAGCAAGGCCCGGGGACGTAGCGGGCGTCGGTGGTGCCCGTGAAGAGGCCCGCCGCCGGCGCCGTGCCGTGCAGCTCGGCGTGCGCCGTCGTCAGGGCCGCGGCGAGCGGCGTGGCAGGGTCGTGGACGTAGGCGTGCGCACGGAAGCCGTCGAACGATACCGTCACCGTCGGCGCGACGGCGGCGACGCGGTCGGCGACCAGTTGCTGCGCCGCGGCCGGCTCCAGGTTGCGGCCGAAGCCGAGGCGGATCCGCAGCCACGCGTCGGTCGGCACCGACGAGGGCCAAACACCGCCTGCGATCTCGCCGAGGTTGAGGTTGTACGGATGCGCGAAGGCGTCGGAGAACGCCGGGTCGCCGCCACCGGCGTTCAGCTCGGCCTCCAGCTCGCGGAGCGCGCCGACAGCGTCGATGAGCGCCTCGATGGGCGCCGTCACCTCGTCGGCGTGCGCCGCGTGCTTGCCGCTGCCACGCGCGTCGAGCCGCGCCCAGATGACGCCCACGCCGCCGTTGCCGATGTGCGGCCAGAACGGCTCGCCGATCAGCGTCTCGTCGGCGCCGTACCCCGCCGCGAGCACCGAGCGCATGCCGTTGCCGCCGCACTCCTCCTCGATCACCGACGAGAAGTGGAGATCGCCCTGCGGCGGCCCGCAGACGTTCAGGAACGCCTCGATCGCGATCAGGTACGCCGCGACGCCCGACTTCATGTCGCCGGCGCCGCGTCCCCACATCCGCCCGTCGGCCACCTCGGCGCCCCACGGCTCGTGCGTCCAGCGCTCGCCGCCATCGACCGGGACGACGTCGACGTGACCGCTCAGGTGCAGCGAGCCGCGATCACCCGACCCTTTCAGCCGGCCGGCCACGTTCGTGCGGCCGGCGTACGGCAGCGCCGGATAGCCGCCGCGGGGATCGGCGAGCGCGTCGTCGGGATCGATGGCGACCCGTTCGACGACGAACCCGAGCCGTGTGAGACGCTTGTGGACGAGACGCTGGGCGCCCTCCTCGGCCCCGAGCACGGTCTGCTCGCGGACGAGGAGGGCGGTCAGCTCGCAGAGGTCGTCGAAGCGCTGGTCGACGGCCTTCCGCAGCGCGTCGATCAAGAGGTCAGGTCGCGCGCCATCTCGTCGAACACGCGCACGAACTGGTCGCAGTCCTCGAAGGTGTGGGTAACGGACAGCGTCCACTCTTCCTCGCGGCCGGGCGTCATGAAGACGCCGCGGTTCATGTTGTACAGCCAGGCGAGGTCGCACAGTTCGCCGTCCTGGTTCTCCTTGAAGGACTCGTAGTCGACGACCTTCGTGGGGGAGAACGTGACGCAGCCCTTCGAGCCGACGCCGACGGCGTAGCCCGGCAGGTTGTACTTGGCGATCACGTCCTCGCAGCCCTTCAGGATGTGGCTGTTGAGCGCGTCGAGGTGCTCGTACGCGGCGGGCGTCATGACCTCGAGCAGGTTCGCGCGGGCTGCGGCCATCACGAGCGGGTTGCCGTTGTACGTGCCGACCTGGTAGACGGTGCCGTTCGTGACGGTCGACATCGCCTCCTCGGTGCCGCCGATGGCACCGGACGGCAGGCCGCCGCCGAGCGCCTTGGCGAGCGTGACGAGGTCGGGCTCGATGTTCCACTTGTCGGTCGCGCCGCCGGGGGCGATGCAGATGCCGGTCTTGACCTCGTCGACGATCAGCAGGATGCCGTGCTTGCGCGTCAGCTCGCGGACGGCCTCGAGGTACCCCGGCTCCGGCAGGATCACGCCGAGGTTCATCATCGCCGCCTCCATGATCACGCAGGCCGGCTTGCGATCCTCCTTGATCAGGCGCTCGATGCGGCGCTCCATGGCGTCGGCATCGTTGAACGGCACCGGCACGGTCATCTGCGCGACGACGTCGGGGATGCCGCCGCCGTAGGGCAGCGAGGCGTAGTTCTCGCGGTCGCCGATCTGGCCGTACGGGACGCCGATCGAGACCATCACGTAGTCGTGGTGGCCGTGGTACGACCCGAAGATCTTCATGATCGTGTCGCGGCCGGTGTGGGCGCGGGCGATGCGGATCGCATCCATGGTCGCCTCGGAGCCCGAGTTGACGTAGCGCCAGAGCGGCAGGCCCCAGCGGCGCTGCAGCTCCTCGGCGACGACGATCGCGTCCTCCGTGGGGGCCGCGAAGTGGGTGCCGAGCTCGATCCGCTCCGTCACGGCCTTCGTGATGGCGGGATGCGCGTGTCCCTGCACCATCGAGCCGAAGCCGTTGTGGAAGTCGATCATCTTGTTGCCGTCGACGTCCCAGACGTACGCGCCGACGCCCTTCTCGAGGTAGATCGGCCACGGGTCGCGCAGCTGGTACGAGGAGGCGACGCCGGACGACAGCACCTTCTTCGCGCGGTCGAACACGCGGCCCGAGCCCTGGGTCTCGGCGTTGAGCGCCTTCTCCTCCCGGGCAGCGAGTTCCCCGATGCGGTCACGGTCGATCTGTGTATGGGCGGTGGTCGCCATCAGGTCTCTCCTGTTCGGTGGCGTCAGGCAGGATACGGCCTGACTTGGAAGTCAGGCAACAGCAGCGCGGGACTGCCGGTTCCGAATCAGCTCGCGCACGGCGGCCTCGTCGCCCGCGCGCAGCAGCTCGATCGGGTCGGGCGTGCCGTTCACGATGTCCTCGAAGAAGTCCTTGCGCTCCTGGTACGTCTCGAGCGTGTCCTTGGCCCAGCCGCGCAGCTCGTTGAGGATCTCGGCGAGGCGCGCGTGGGAGTCGCCGAACTGCTCGGCAATCTCGCGCTTGAGGCGCTTCGCGAGCGCGGGACTGGCGCCGGACGTCGAGATCGCGATGGCGATCGGCCCGCTGCGCACGATCGCGGGGAGGATGAAGTTGCAGAGCGGCGGCACGTCGACGACGTTGACGAGCATCTGCCGCGCCTCGGCGTCGTGGAAGACGCCGACGTTGAGGTCGGTGTCGCTGGTCGCGGCGATGACCATGAACCGGCCGTCGAGGTCGGTGGGCTCGTAGACGCGCCGGAGCCACGTGATCGAACCCTCGCGCGCGAGGTCGGCGACCGCGGCGATCGCGTCGGGCGCGACGACCGTGATGCGCGCGTCGCACACCAGCAGGCCCTCGATCTTCTCGAGCGCCACCGGGCCGGCGCCGACGACCAGGCAGGGCCGGTCGGTCAGGTGCAGGCACGCCATGTAGAACGTCGTCTCGAGCATCTTGCGGTTGCACGACGCATCGCACCGCTCGAGCTGCAAATCGCACACGCAGGGACGGGGCTGGCGGGCCATGCGGGCATCCTACCGGGCACTATTCGCAGGTGCCGACGGTACGCCATCTCTACGTTCACGTGCCGTTCTGCGCCCATCGCTGCGGCTACTGCGACTTCGTCACGGTCACCGGACACGACGAGCAGCACGCGCCGTACGTGGACGCCCTGCTGGCCGAGCTGCACGCCTCGTCGCACCTGCACCCGACCGCCGTAGAGACGGTGTTCGTCGGCGGCGGCACGCCGACGCTGCTCGGCCCGGAGCTGCTCGGCCGTCTGCTCGACGGCCTGCCCGCCGCGGCCGAGCGCACGGTCGAGTGCAACCCGGAGACGGTGACGCCCGAGCTCGCCCGGGCACTGGCCGAGCGCGGCCTGCGCGTCTCGCTCGGCGCGCAGTCGTTCCAGGCGCCGCTGCTCGCCGTGCTGGAGCGCCGCGCCACGCCCGCGGTCGTCGTGGCCGCCGTCACCACCCTGCGCGAGGCCGGCGTCGAGAACCTCTCGCTCGACCTCATCCACGGCATCCCCGGCCAGGACCGGGCGCTGCTCGACGCCGACCTCGACCGACTGATCGCACTTGCCCCCGACCACTGCTCGGTCTACGAGCTGGAGGCGAAGCCCGGCACGCGCTTCACGCACGCCCACGGCGCCGAGCTGGCCCGTCAGGGCGAGCTGATGGAGGAGCACTACGAGCGCGTCATCGAGCGGCTCGAAGCTGCCGGCTACCGGTGGTACGAGAGCGCCAACTTCGCGCTGCCGGGCCACGAGTCGCAGCACAACCGGGCCTACTGGCTGGGCCGCGACTACCTGGGCATCGGCGTCGGGGCCGTGTCGACGGTCGACACCGAGCGCCGCGTCAACGCGCCCCGCCTGGCGGGTTACCTGGCGGCGATCGCGGCCGGCGAGCCCGCCCCGGCCAAGCTGGAGGACGTGCCTGCGGCAACCCGGCAGCGCGAGCGGCTGATGCTCGGGCTGCGTCTGATGGAGGGCGTCGAGCGGGCCACGGTAGACGAGGCGATCGACCCCGCTGCGCTCGCGCTGCTGGTCGCCCACGGCGTGGTCGCGGAGCGCGGCGGTAGAATCGTCCTCGAGCGGCGGGGACGTCTGCTCGTCAACGACGTCGTTGCCCGCCTCCTTCGCGATGACGGCCGCCCCTGATACCCCACTCACCCCTCGTCGAGAGCGCCTGCTCTTCCGTGTCGTCGAGGAGCACATCGCCTCCGGCGCGCCGGTCGGATCCAAGGCGCTCGCAGCCGAGGGCGCGTTCGGCGTCTCGCCCTCGATGATCCGGTACGAGCTGGCCTGGCTGGAACGCGCCGGCCTGCTCGACCACCCGCACACGTCGGCCGGCCGCGTGCCGACCGAGTCGGGCTACCGCCTGTACGCCGAGCGGCTCGTGGTCGACCGGACGCCGGCCCGCGCGTTCCCGCTCGTGCTGGAGGCCTCGCAGGAGGTCGACACGGCGCTGCAGGCCACCGCCGAGGCGCTGTCGCAGGTCACGAACCTGCTGTCGCTGGCCTCGGCGCCGCCGGTGTCGGCGACGGTGATCCGCCACGTCGAGCTGCTGCTGCTGCAGCCGCAGATCGTGATGGCGGTCGTGATCACGGCGTCGGGCAACGTCTCGAAGCGGCACTTCGCGTTCGGCCAGCCGGTCGACTTCAAGCTGGTGGAGTCGGCCAAGGCGTACCTGAACGAGACGGTGACGGGCACGGCGCTCGGCAGCCACGCGCTGCGCCGCCGGCTGACCGCGCCCGACCTGTCGAACCGCGAGCGCGACTTCCTGACGGCCATCGGCCCGGTGTTCTCCGACGTCATGGAGGAGCACGAGACGGTGTTCGTGGGTGGCGCGTCGCGGCTCATGTCGGAGCTGCGCGCCCAGGAGGTGACCGAGCTCGGGTTGCTGGCAACGGCCCTGGAGGAGCGCGCCACACGCCTCGCGCTGCTGCGCGACGCGCTGTCGGCCGACCGCGTGCTGATCCGCCTCGGCGACGATCACGGCGACCCGCGCATCCGGCCGCTCGCGATGGTGTCGGCCGGCTACGGCGTCGGCGCCCGCAACCTGGGCGTCGTCTCGCTGATCGGGCCCGTCCGCATGGACTACGCCGTCGCCATCTCGTCGGTGCGGGCCGCCGCCGCGGCGCTGTCCGAGTTCGTGGCCGCCGTCTACGCGTAGACCTCCGACTACCATGGGATCGCGGATGGCGACGAAGCGCGACTACTACGACACGCTCGGAATCGCGCGCGACTCCTCTGACGACGAGGTCAAGAAGGCCTTCCGGCGCCTGGCGCGCCAGTTGCACCCCGACGTCAACAAGGATGACCCGGCAGCGGCCGAGCGCTTCCGCGAGGTGGCCGAGGCGTACGAGGTGCTGGCCGATGCCGATACGCGCGGCCGCTACGACCGCTACGGCCACGCCGGCGTCGAGGGCAACCACGCGCGCACCGACCAGGCGTTCCAGGCAGGCAACCTCGGCGACCTGTTCTCGATGCTGTTCGGCGAGGACATGCTCGGCTTCAGCGGCGGACGGGGCGATGGCGGCTACGGGCCGATGGCCGGCGCCGATGCCGCCGCGCAGACCACCATCTCGCTCTACGACGCGGCCTTCGGCGTCCGCGCCGAGGTCGACACCGAGGTGCAGGCGCCGTGCGAGCGCTGCGAGCAGTCGGGCGCCGAGCCGGGCACCTACCCCGCCACCTGCACGACGTGCCAGGGCGCGGGTCAGGTGCGCCAGGTCGTGCGCACCGTGCTCGGGCAGATGGTGCGCGCCGGCACGTGCCCGGAGTGCCGCGGCCGCGGCAAGCTGATCGTCCATCCGTGCCGCGACTGCAACGGCAACGGCGTGCGCCTGGAGCGCCGCCAGGTGATCGTCGCGATCCCGCCCGGCATCGAGCACGGCCAGCAGATCCGCGTGCGCGGACAGGGCCACGCCGGCGATCCCGGCGCGCCCTCCGGCGACCTGTACGTCTCGATCGCGGTGGAGGAGGACGAGCGCTTCGAGCGCGCCGGCCGCGACCTCGTCACGGTGGTCGAGCTGACGATCACGCAGGCGGCCCTCGGCGCCGCGCTCGACGTGCCCACCCTCGACGGCTCCGCATCGCTGGAGTTCAAGGCCGGCACGCAGCCCGGCGAGGTACGGCTGCTGAAAGGGCAGGGCATGCCCGACGTGCGCAGCGGTCGCCGCGGCAGCCTGCGCGTGCTCGTCAACGTGGTCGTGCCGCGCGGCCTCAGCGGCGACCAGCGCAAGCTGGTCGAGGAGCTCGACGGCGCGCTGTCGGCGACCAACTACGGCGAGCCGCCCGACGAGGGCTTCCTGGGCCGGTTGCGGCGCTTCGGCGGTGGCTGAGAGCCCCGAGCCCGCGCTCGTGCGCTGGACGCTGCGCGTGCCGGCCGACGATCTCGAGCAAGCGCTCGTGCCGGTGCTGGACGCCTTTCCCGACGGCTTCTCCGAGGAGGTCGAGGGCGACACCGTCGTGATCAGCGGCTACCTGCCGACCGGTGAGACGCCGGCCATCGACGCGGTGCCCGAGGACGTGGCGCCCGGCTGGCGCGAGGCGTGGCGGGCGTTCCATCGTCCGGTGACGGTCGGCCCGTTCTGGATCGGCCCGCCGTGGATCGCGCCCGACCCGGGCGCCGACGCGGTCGTGATCGAGCCGGCGCTGGCCTTCGGCACGGGTGCGCACGGCTCGACGCGCGCCGCGCTGGAGCTGCTGGTGCGCGATCCGGCGGCCCGCGGCGCGCTGCTCGACATCGGCTGCGGTTCGGGCGTGCTGGCGATCGCCGCCGCGAAGCTCGGCCATGCGCCGGTGACCGCGTTCGACCACGACTCGCATGCCGTCACCGCGACGCGCGAGAACGCCGTCGTCAACGGCGTCGAGCTGCAGGCCTGGGAGTGCGACGCGTTGTCCGGCGACGTGCCCGACGCGCCGCTGCAGCTGGCCAACCTGCAGCTCGAGCTGCTCGGCCCGCTGTTCGCGCGCGGCGTGCTCGGACGCCGCGTGATCGTCTCCGGGCTGCTCGAGCGAGAGGTGTTCGAGCCGGCCGGCTATCGCCGGAGCGACCGTGAGACGGCCGACGGCTGGCAGGCGCTGCTGCTCGAGCGCGAGTAACCTGGCGCGGCTGCATGTCGCACGTCTTCCACTTCTTCCTGCCGGACGCCGAGCCTGGCGCCCGGGGCACCGTGCGCCGGGTCTGCGACCAGGACGCGAAGCGCATGGAGCGCGTGTTGCGGCTGCGCGCCGGCGACGACGTGGAGGTCGCCGACGGCGATGGCCGCATCTGGACGGCGCGGGTGGTCGGCGGCGGCGAGGTCGAGCTGCTCGAGCCACGCGCCGAGCCGCGTCCGGCGCCGGCGCTGGTCGTGCGGCTGGCGCTGACCGGCCCGCGCTCCGACACGGCCATCGAGAAGCTGGTCGAGCTCGGCGTCGAGGACATCTCGCCGCTCGAGACGGCGGCCATCAAGGGCGAGGCGCGCACCGATCGCTGGCAGCGCATCGCCGAGGCCGCCGCCTGCCAGGCGAAGCGGCCGCGGATCCCGCGCATCGGCCTGGCGATGGCCTTCGCCGACGCGCTGCAGCCCGGCGCGATCCTGCTCTCGCACGAGGATCCGGACGGCTCACTCGACGCCGCCATCGCCCGCACGCCGCATCCGATCGTGCTGCTGATCGGACCCGAGGCGGGCTTTCTCGAAGCCGAGCACGACGCGGCGCGCGCCGCCGGCGTCCCGATCGCGACGCTCGGCGACCTGGTCCTGCGCACCGAGACGGCGGCGATCGCGGCCGCCGTGCTGGCGCTCGACCGGCTCGGCGCGCTCGCGAGCTGATCGGCGATGATCCCGGACATGAGCTCCGAACTGCGCCGCACCATGGACCGCCAGCCCGCCGACCTGCGCCGGATCCTCGCCGATCCCGCGCCCGTCGAGGCGGCCGCCGAGCGTCTGCGCGACCGCACCGTGTTCATCGTCGGAACGGGCACCAGTTGGCACGCCGCGAACCACGCCGGCTACCTGCTGCGGGCCGCGGGCATCGACGCCCGGCCGGTCGAGGCGTTCGACGCCGCGATCGGCGGTCCCATGCCGGTCGCCGGCGACGCGCTGCTGCTGCTCTCGCACCGCAACACGAAGCGCTACGCGACGATCGTGCGCGAGCGTGCCGCTGCGCTCGGGGTGCCGACGATCGTCATCACGGGCATCGGCGCGGGCGGCGACATCGAGACCGTTGAGGGCGAGACCAGCGCTGCCTTCACGGCGAGCCATCTGGGCGCTCTGGCGCGCGTCGCGCAGATCGCCGTCGCGCTGGGCGCGAACCTGGGCGACCTCGGTGTCGTGCCCGACGCGGTCGCCGCCGCACTGGCCGGACCGGGCCCGCAGGTGAAGGCACCGCAACGCCTCCTGGAGTACACGGGCTCCGGCACCAACGCGTGGACCGCAGCCGAGGGCGCGCTGAAGGTGCGCGAGACCGCGTACATCGCCGCCGAAGGGCTCTCGGCCGAGCAGCTCTACCACGGCCCGGCGGTGGCGCTGCAGCCGGGCGACACGCTCGTGGCGCTGGACGGCGGCGGCCCCGGTGGCGAGCGCGTGCTGGAGATCGCCGCGGGCGCCGAACGGTTCGGCGTCGGCGTGCATCGCATCAGCGAGCACGACCTCGGCGAGCCACTGTCGTGCTTCCCGCTCACGGTCGCCGTGCAGCGGATCGCGCTCGAGGTGGCGGAGGAGATCGGCTCCAACCCCGACTCGTTCGGCAAGGATCGTCCGGGCGCGGTCGACGCGTGGGGGTCGATCGGGCTGTGACCGCGCGTGCTCCGACGTTTTCGGGGCAGTTCCTGGGCTGCAAGGTGTCGCAGACCGATCTCGCGCAGCTGCGCGAGCAGCTCGCGGCCGACGGCCTGCACGAGGTCGACGCCGGTGGGCGCGTGCACGTCGTGAACGGCTGCGCGGTCACCGCCGAGGCCGTCAAGAAGACGCGGCAGGCGATCCGCCGGGCGCTCGCCGACGGCTCCGCGCACGTCGTCGTGACCGGCTGCGCGGCCCGCCTGACCGGCGACCGGCTGGCCGATCTCGGCGACCGCGTGCACGTCGTCGCACAGGCCTCGGAGGCCGTGCCGGCGGCGGTCGGCGACCTGCTCGCCGGGCTGGGCTGCCATGGCCCGCAGCCGGCGCCGCTGGGCCGCGACCGCACGCGGGCGTTCGTCAAGGTGCAGGACGGCTGCTCGTTCTCGTGCAGCTTCTGCGTGATCCCGCTGGTGCGTGGGCCGAGCCGCGCGCGCGCCCTCGCCGACGTGGTCGGCGAGGTGCGTCGCCGCGTCGCCGCCGGCCACTGCGAGATGGTGCTGACCGGCGTCAACATCGGCCTCTACCGCGACGGCCGCCTGCGCCTGGCCGACCTGATCCGCGCCGTCGGCGCCGTGCCCGGTGTCGAGCGGCTGCGCCTGTCGTCGGTCGAGGTCGACCACCTCGATCCGTCCGTGCTCGCGGCGCTGGTCGAGACCGCCGCCGCACTGCCGCACCTGCACGTGCCGATGCAGTCCGGGGACGACGCGGTGCTGCGCGCCATGCGGCGCCGTGCACCGGCCGCTCGCTACGCCGAACGCATCGCTGCCGCGCGGGCCGCGATCGACGGACTGAACGTGACCGCCGACGTGATCGTCGGCTTCCCGGGTGAGGATGACGGCGCGTTCGGCCGCACGCTCGACCTGGTGCGCGACGCCGGGCTGACACGGGTGCACGCGTTCCCGTACTCGCCCCGCCCGGGCACCCGCACCGGAGCCGACGACCCGGTGCCTCCCGAGGCGAAGCGCAGGCGCGCCGACGAGCTGCGCCGCCTGGCCGACGAGCAGGGCCTCGCCTGGCGGTCTGCACGGGTCGGCACGAGCGACGCGGTGCTGGTCGAGCGCGTCGGCTCCGACGGCCTGGCGAGCGGCTACGCTCGGGACTACACGCCGTGGCGGCTGCGCGCCCCTGGCGCGGTGCCGGGCACGGTCGTTCGGGCCGTCGCAGTGGCGGCAGATGACGAGGGAATCGTGGCGAGGAGCCTGGGTGAGCCTCACCGACCGGGTACGTGAAGACCGACTGGCCGCGCGCAAGGCGCGCGACACCGACCGCGTGACAGCGTTGGGCGGCCTGCTGGCGGCGCTGCAGGAGGCCGGCGTGCAGGCCCGCGGCGAGCTGTCGGAGCAGGACGAGATCGCCCTGCTGCGGCGCGAGCGCAAGCGGCGCGAAGAGGGCGCCGCGAGCTTCCGCGAGGGCGGCCGCGAGGACGCCGCGCGCAAGGAGGAGGACGAGGCGGGCCTGATCGGCGCCTACCTGCCGGCCGAGATGGACGAGCGCGCGCTGGCAGCGATCGTCGACGCCGCGATCGCCGAGGCGGGCGCCACGTCGCCGCGCGAGCTGGGCGCCGTGATGAAGCTCGTGATGGCGCGAACCGAGGGCCGCGCCGACGGCAAGGCCGTCTCCGCGCTCGTCCGCAGCCGCCTCGGCGGCTGAACGGCCGACGCGGGACACTAGACTGCGAAGCGTGGCGCGAGAGACGCTCACCGTGTCCGACGAGCTCGCCCGCGAGCTCGCCTCACGCTCCGACGAGGTCCTCGGTGCCCTGTCGGAGCGCCTCGACGTGCGCGCGTTCCTGCGCGGTGACCAGCTGATCCTGGATGGCGAGGACGTGCCGATGGAGCAGGCGCGCGCGGTCGTCGACGAGCTCGAGGACCTGGTCGCGCAGGGCCTGCAGATCGGCGCCCAGACGGTCGACGCGGTGTCCGGCGTGCTGGCCGAGGACGGCCGTGCCGTCGACATCCTTCACGACGTCGTCTGGCGGCACCGGGGCAAGAAGATCGCGCCGAAGACGGTCAACCAGAAGCGCTACGTCGACTCGATCCGCCGCAGCACCATCACGTTCGGCATCGGCCCGGCCGGCACCGGCAAGACGTACCTCGCGATCGCGCTCGCCGTCGCGGCGCTCGTCGACCGCGAGGTGTCGCGCATCATCCTGACGCGGCCCGCTGTCGAGGCGGGGGAGCGGCTCGGCTTCCTGCCCGGCGATATCGCGGCCAAGGTCGACCCGTACCTGCGGCCGCTGTTCGACGCGCTCATGGACATGCTCGACTCCGACCGCGTGCAGCAATACCTCGAGAAGGGCATCGTGGAGGTCGCGCCACTGGCGTTCATGCGCGGCCGCACGCTGAACGACTCGTTCATCATCCTGGACGAGGCGCAGAACACGACGCCCGAGCAGATGCAGATGTTCCTGACGCGGCTCGGCTTCGGCTCGCAGGTGGTCGTCACCGGCGACGTCACGCAGATCGACCTGCCGCGCGGCCAGGGCTCGGGGTTGATCGAGGTGCGCGAGATCCTGAAGGACATCCCGGACATCGAGTTCGTGCTGTTCGATCGCCAGGACGTCGTCCGGCACAAGATCGTGCAGCGCATCGTCGACGCGTATCGCATCGACGCCGAGCGCCGCGGCGACGTCCGCTGATGGCCGTCGAGGTCGACAACCGCACCTCGCAGCAGCCGGACGAGGACGCGCTCGCAGCGCTCGTCGACCGCGTGCTGGACGCGCAGGGAGCGACCGACGCGGAGGTCGCGATCATCCTCGTCGACCCCGAACCGATGCGGCTGCTGAACCGGGAGTACCGCTCCAGGGACGAGGTCACCGACGTGCTCGCGTTCCCGATCGACGAGCGCGACGAGCTACCGCCCGGCATGCCGCGGCTGCTCGGCGACGTCGTGATCTGCCTCGAGCGGTGCGCCGAGCAGGCCGGTGAGCAGGGCCACTCGCCCGGCGCCGAACTCGTGGTCCTGGCCGTGCACGGCGTGCTCCACCTACTGGGCTACGACCACGAGACCGACGACGGGGCGATGCTGGCGCTGCAGGACGGCCTGACCGCCGAGCTCGGCGAGGTGGCATGGCCCAGGTGACCCAGCCGCCGCCTCCGCCCGCGCCGCCGTCGAAGGAGCGGCGCCCGGCGCCGGCCGGCTCGGTCATCGCGTCCCTCAACTACGCCTTCGAGGGCGTCATCTACGCGCTCCGCACGCAGCGCAACATGCGCATCCACTTCGCGGCGGCCGGCCTCGCGCTGCTTGCCGGCCTGGCGGTCGGCGTCACGCGCGGCGAGCTGCTGGCGCTGATGATCGCAGCCGCGCTCGTGATCGTGGCGGAGCTGTTCAACACCGCGATCGAGGCCGCCATCGACGTGGCCACGACCAGCTTCGATCCGCGCGCCAAGGTGGCGAAGGACGTGGCGGCCGGCGCCGTGCTGGTCTGCGCGTTCGTGGCGGTCGGGGTGGGGTACACGGTGTTCGCCGAGCGGCTCTCGTCGCCCACTTCGACGCTGCTCGCCCGCGTGCGCGAGTCGCCGGTGCACCTGACGGTGATCGCGCTGGTGCTGGTGGTGCTGATCGTGATCGCCGTGAAGGCCGCTACGGGCCGCGGCACGCCGGTGCGCGGCGGCCTGCCGAGCGGCCATGCGGCAATCGCGTTCGCCGGCTGGGCTGCGGTGCTGTTCATCACGGCCGACTCGCGCCACAACGTGCTGGTCGCGTCGATCACGCTGATGATGGCGTTCCTGGTCGCGCAGACCCGGGTCGAGGCCGGCATCCACACGGTGTTCGAGGTCATCTACGGCGGTGCGCTGGGCGTGCTCGTCGCGCTCGCGATCTTCCAGGTCTGGGCCTGATCGTTCCCCTTCCGTGACGGTCCGCGCGGGTCCGGGCACGCCGGACCGTGCGACGCTGAGGACGTGTCCGAGATCCGTCTCGACGTGCGGCTGCTGCGGCCCGGCGCCCTGGTCGCCGGGGTCGCCGCCGGACGCTGCGTGCTCGTTCGCGCGGTGCCCGAACCCGGTGGTGCTGCGGCGTGGATCGCCGCGGCCGCGGCCGGCCTGCCGGTGCCGGCGGTGCGCGAGGCGCGGTGTGGCGAGCGGCACGTGCTCGTCGTGCCGGCCATTGCCGGGCAGCCGCTCTCGGCTGCCGTCGGCGACGCCGCGCGGTCGCAGGCGGCGGCGCTCGGTCTCGCGCTCGCCGGGCACGGCGTTGCGGTCTCGGTGCTGCGGCGTGACGACCTCGCTGTGTGCGACGGCGTCCTCGCGGTGCGGGCGCCTGTCGTCGGACCGGCCGACGATGGCGATGGCGCGGCGGGGTTCGCGGCCATGGTCGTGGCGGCGTGCGCGCCCGAGCCGGTGGTCCGGGGAGGCCGGCGGCAGCGGGCGGTGCCGGCCGCGGTTGTCGCCGTGGCCGCGCTGGCCGCCGTCGTCAGCCTGGTGCCGTGGCCCGGCGCGGGCGGACCTGATGCGCCACGGGCTGCTGCGGCCATCCCGGCTGCGCCGCGCGTGGTGGTGCCCGAGATCGTGCCGACGGCCGGATCGCAGCCACCGGTGGCCCGGGTGCGGAAGCGCACCGTGAAGCCGAAGAGCAAGAAGATGAAGCCGAAGCAGCGTCGGGCGGTCGCACCGTCGGCGGCCGAAGCCCCCGCCCGCGTGCGTCCGTCGCCGTCCTCATTGCGGCGATCCGTCCGGCGGCCCACCGCTGACGTCCCGGTCGCCGGCGGCGACGCCGATCCGCTGCCTGCCCTGTAGCTGGGGGCCTTCTACACTCACCGCATGCGTCCGGCCAACGACGAGGAACGCCGCCTGCACGGCCTGGCCGAGGCCGCGCGTGAGCGCGCCTATGCGCCGTACTCGCAGTTCACGGTCGGCGCGGCCCTGGTGACCGAGTCGGGCGAGGTCGTGACCGGCGGCAACGTCGAGAACGGGTCGTTCGGCATGACCATCTGCGCCGAGCGCTCGGCCGTCGTCCGCGCGCTGGCGGAGGGCCACAAGCGGTTCACGGCCGTCGTGGTCGCCGGCCCGTCGGCGAGCGTGCCGCCCTGCGGCGGGTGCCGGCAGGTGCTGGCCGAGTTCGCCGACGCCGATTTCACGATCACGTTCCCGCGCGACGGCGAGCTGATGACGTTCTCGCTCGACGAGATCCTGCCGGAGCGCTTCTCCCTGTGAGCGAGGGGTTCCGCTCCGGCCTGGTCGGGGTCGCCGGGCGGCCGAACGTGGGCAAGTCGACGCTCGTCAATGCGCTGTGCGGATCGCACGTGTCGATCGTCTCCGACAAGCCGCAGACGACCCGGCGTCGTGTCGCGGGCGTCATGAACGGCGACGACTGGCAGCTCGTGCTGCTCGACCTGCCGGGCTTTCAGACGCCGCGCGACGGCCTCACCGGCCGCATGCAGCGGACGGTCGACGAGACGCTGTCGGACGTCGACGCGATCCTGTTCGTGCTCGACGGCACCGAGGCGCCGGGCGCCGGCGACCGCTTCATCGCCGCGCGCGTGTTCGCGACGAAGACGCCGGTCGTGATCGCCGTCAACAAGATCGACCGGCTCAGCCCGGCCGCCATCGGCGCGTCGATCGAGCGCATCGCCGAGCTGGGCGACTTCGTGGCGCTGGTGCCCATCTCGGCCAAGCGCCGCGACGGCATCGACCGCATCGGCGAGGAGCTGCTGATGCACGCGCCGGCGGGCCCGGCGCTGTACCCGGTCAACGCCACGTCGGGCGACCCGATGCGCCTGCGCATCGGCGAGCTGGTGCGCGAGGCGGCGCTGAACCGTACGCACGAGGAAGTGCCGCACGCGGTCGCGGTGCTGATCGAGGAGTACACCCCCGCGACGAAGAAGCGCGCGGCGCGCATCACGGCCAGCATCCTGTGCGATCACGAGTCGCAGAAGGGCATCCTGGTCGGCAAGAACGGCGCGATGATCCGCCAGATCGGCGCCGACGCGAGACCCGGCATCGAGCGTCTGCTGGGCGCGAAGGTGATGCTGGAGCTGACGGTCCGCGTCCGCCGCGGCTGGCGCGACGACGACCGCGTCCTCGACCAGCTGGGCTGATTTCCGCCCTAGCGCGTCAAGCGTGCCGAGCCGTGAGCGCCGCGCACTCGTCGGCGCGCGCAACGTGCCACGTCGCGCGATCGGTGCCACTTCCGCGCGAAATCGTTCTGGGGTCAGACCCCAGCGAGGACCGTTCTGGGGTCTGACCCCAGAACGGAGGGCGCACGAAATGCGACATGATTCACGCATGACGCTGACCGAGACCGGGACATGGCCGCACCTCGACGCCTCGTTCGATGAACGCGGACCGGTGCCCGTTGGACTGTTGCTGCTCGCCACCGACCGCGCCTCCGGGGCCGACGTCGAGGCGTTTCTGCCCGAATCCGTCGAGGCCTACGGGACGCGGATCCCGATGGACATCGTCGCGACGCCCGAGACGCTCGCGCGGCTGGGCGACCACCTCACCGAAGGGGCGCGGCTGCTCGCGCCCGGCGGGCCGCTCGCCGCGATCGGGTTCTCCTGCACCTCGGGCACCGTTGCCGTCGGCGCCGACCAGGCGCGCGCCAAGATCAGCGCCGGCCGGCCCGGCGTACCCGTCTGCACGCCCGTCGAGGCGGCCGTGAAGGCGCTCGAGGCCCTCGGCACGCGTCGGATCGCACTGCTGACGCCCTACCTGGACGGCCCCAGCGACCTGATCGCCGGGTTCTTCGCCGCCGGCGGCATCGAGGTCGTCACCCGCGCCAGCTTCAAGCTCGACGGCGACCCGGAGATGAACCGCGTCACGTCCGAGACGCTGATCGAGGCCGGCCGGAAGCTCGGCTCGCACCCCGACGCCGAAGCGCTGTTCATCTCGTGCACCGGCCTGCGCACGCGCCACGTGATCGAGCCGCTCGAGGCCCTTCTCGACCGGCCCGTCGTCACCTCGAACCAGGCGCTGGCCTGGGATCTGGCCCGCACCGCCGGGGTCGAGGATCGCCTGCCGGACCGCGGCCGGCTCTTCCGGGAGGCCTAGACCTAGCCTGCCAGCGCCGCGCCGTCGCAGCGCGGATCGGTCGCCACGCGGAACGCGCCCTCGGCGCCGATGCGGATCATCTGCGCGTGTCCGGCCTCCTCGTCGAAGTCGGCGAGCTGCTGCACCTCGAACCCCGCCCGTGACCAGGCGGCGCGTTCCGGCTCGCCGCATCGACCCTCGGCCAGCACCATGTCGGTCTGGCCACCGACGCCGAGTCCGCCCACCACGAACCGCGGTGCCGTGACGGCGTCGGCCGGTGCCTCGCCGCGCGCCGTCCGCAGCAGCAGCTGCGCGTGGATCTGCGCCTGCGCGCTGCCGCCCATCGCGCCGTGGACGCCGACGATGCGGCCGCCGCGCCGTATCAGCACGGGCATCAGCGTGTGGCCGGGCCGCTTGCCGCCGGCGATCACGTTCGGCGAGGCCGGGTCGACCGAGAAGTACGCACCGCGGTTGTGGAAGATGACGCCGGTGGTCGGGTCGAGGATGCCGGCGCCGAACTCGTAGAAGACCGACTGGATGATGACGACCGCGTTGCCGGCCGCATCGGCCGCGACGACGGCGATCGTGTCGCCCGTGCCCTTGCGTGACGCCTCGGTCGACGCCGGCGCGTGGCCCGCCTCGCGCCGTGCGAGCGCCGCCGCCGCAAGCCGCCCGGCGTGCGCCTCGGACAGCAGCTCCGCGACCGGCACCTCGGCGAACCGCGGGTCGGCCAGATACCGGTCGCGATCGATCGATGACAGACGGAACAGCTCGGCCAGCAGGTCGGCGTCGGCGCCGAGCAGGTCGACGTCGCCGAGCCGCGTGGCGGCGGCGAGGATCTCGAGCAGCAGCAGGCCCTGCGAGTTGGGTGGCGCCGTCAGCACCTCCTCGTCGCCGAACGTGCCGACGAGCGGGTCGGTCACCTCCGTCTCGTGGGCGGCGAGGTCGTCCATGGAGATCGGCGACCCGAGCGCGTGCAGCCGCGCCACGATCGCGGCGCCGACCGGCCCACGATAGAGCGCGTCGGCGCCGTTGGCCTGGAGCGCGCGCAGCGTGCGGGCCAGCGCCGGCTGCAGCAGCGTGTCGCCCGTCGCGAGCGCGCGGCCGCCGGGCCGGAACACCTCGTTCATGCCCTCGTCGGCCTCGAGCTCGCCGCGGCGCTCCTCGTCGGCGAGCGACTTGGCGAGGCTCGGGGTGACGATCACGCCCTCCTCGGCCATCTTGGCGGCCGGTTCGAGCAGGTCGGCGAAGCGGCAGTTGCCGCCCAGGTCGCGCAGCGTCTCCCACGCCGCGACGGCGCCGGGGACGGTGACCGAGTCCGCGCCCCGCACCGGCATGCCGCCGTGCTGCGCGGCGAGCCGCTCGGCCGAGACGCCGGCGGGCGCTGCGCCGGATCCGTTCACGACCCGCACGACCCCGTCCGGCGTCGCCGCCAGCGCGATGATGTCGCCGCCGACCGCACACATGTGCGGGTAGACGACCGTCAGCGCGGCAGCGGCGGCGAGCGCGGCGTCGAAGGCCGTTCCGCCGCGGCGGAAGATGGCGTCGCCGGCAGCGGATGCGGCGGCGTGGGGGGTGGCGATGGCGTGCGAGCGGCCCGCGTCGGAGGCCCGGTCAGGCATGGTTATCGACGAGCTCCACCTCGAGCCAGCACTCGAAGCAGTGGTCGTGCGCGAGGCTCTGGACACCGATCGTCGCGCGTCCGCCGAGCCCCGCCTCGGGTCCGAACACGTCGCGCAGCAGGTCGGAGCAGCCGGATGAGACGAGGTGGACGTCGGTGAAGTCGGGTGCCGCGGCCACGAAGCAGAGGTTGCGCACCAGGCACTGCACGCGATCGAGCGAGCCGACGGCGTAGCGGATGCCGGCCAGGCAGTTGAGGCCCGTCTGGCGTGCCGCCGCGGAGCCCTGCTCGACGGTGACGTCGCGCCCGAGCCGGCCCGGGTTGACCGGCCCGTCCGGCCCCTCCGGCACGTGCCCGGACAGGTACAGCACCCGGTTCACCACGTGGTGCGACTTCATCGAGCCGAAGTCGCCGCCGTAGTAGCCGTCGGCGTGGAAGTCGGGAATCAGCAGCCCCAGTTCGCGGACGCGATCCTCAGCGCCACTCACGAGGCGGCGGGGAACTTCAGCAGCGCGGGGTCGTACACCGAGCCGGCGTCCCACAGCAGGAACCCGCGGTCGGAGAACTCGCGCGACGCGTTCACCTGCGCGGTGACCTGGTCGGGGCCGTACGCATGCTGGAGCCAGTCGTAGGCCTGGATCCACGGCCGCAGCTCGGCCGTGCCGCCGACGGCGGCCTTCTGCCAGTCGCGCATCGTGGCCGCCACGAGGTCGTGCGGGTTGCAGACCGGGCAGGTGATGTTGTACTCGCCGCTCGCGTAGCCTTGCGGGTAGATCATCGGCGACATCACGTCGACGATCTTCGCGATCTGGCGCGCGTTCTGGCCGATGCCGAGGTCGCGCGTCGCGGCGAGGCCGAACAGGTCGGCGGAGACGCGCAGCTTGAGCGGGTGCAGCTCGTCGACGGCGTGCTGCAGGAAGGCGGCGATGTTGGCCTCCATCCTCGCCTTCGTACGGTCCAGCTTGACGTTCGACAGGTCGCCGTCGGTGGGGAACCGCACGTAGTCGAACTGGATCTCGTCGAACCCGACCTTGCCGGCGGCCTTCGCGACGTCGACGAGGTAGGTCCAGTTCGCCTTCGTGTACGGGTTCATCCACCCGAGGCCGCCGTGGTTCTTCCAGATCGCGCCATCGGTGGTGCGGATCGCGCGCTTCGGCGCCTTCTCGGCGACGATCGGGTCCTCGAACGACACGACCCGGCCGATCACGTAGAAGCCGGCGGCGTGCAGCTGCTCGACGATCAGGCGCGGCTCGTAGTAGTTCTGCGCCGCGCCGGAGGAGATGGCGAGCGACGGCATGCCCTCGGTGAAGCCGATCTCGCCGCTCTCGTTCTTGACGTCGAGCTCGACCGCGTTCAGGCCGGCGTCGTCGCCGTACGCGTCGATGATTCTCTGGATCTGGCGCTGGTCGTCGGCGAGGTGCATCGAGAAGTGCACGCCGCGCACCTCCGACGGCGCCGGGAACCGCGCCGTTGCGTCGAGGCCGGTGCTGGCCGCGGCCGCGGCCGCGGTGGTCGCCGCGGGCGCGGGGGCGGTCTTCGCGACCGGCGCCGTCTTGTTGTCGGACGGGAACTTGCCCGCGAACACGAAGCCGGCGACGGGAAGCACCAGCACGGCGACCGCGATCGCGCGCCGCCGCCGGAACACCCGGTGCATCTGATCGCGCTCAGCGCGGCGCGAGCGGATCTTCGCGATCTCCGCTTCGCGGTCGCGCTGGATGAAGTCGTCGAAATCCACTAGAGGAGAGCGGGGCTGCGAAGCATACAGGGAACGCCGCATGGGCTGCGACGCGGGGCGATGGTATCCGGCGTGCCGCGCACCGGCGGTACGATGGGCCGATGGCGCCGCGCCCCGGAGAGCTTGCGAAGGCGGTGGAGTCCGTGCTGCTTCGGCCCGTGGCCACCGTACAGGACCTCGATGCGGCATGTGACGAGGCGCTGGCCGGTCACGTCGCGGCCCTCTGCGTGCTGCCAACGCACGTGGCCCAGGCGGCGCAACGGCTGGCGGGCAGCGACGTGAAGCTCGTGGCGCTGATCTCGTTCCCGTTCGGGGCCGACGTGGCCGAGGTCAAGGCGGCCGCCGCCGAGCGCGCGCTGATCGACGGCGCCGACGACCTCGAGGTGATGATGAACCTGCATCGGTTCCTCTCCGGCGGGGTCAACGAGACGCGCGACGAGCTGTCGGCGATCGTCCGCGCCGTCCGGCTGCGTACGCTCTCCAACGGCCGCCGGCCCGCCCAGGTGCGCGCGGTCGTCGAGACGTCGCATCTCGACGATCGTCGGATCCGGCTCGCCGCCCGCGTCGTCCACGCCGCCGGCGTCGACATGGTCGTGACGTCCACCGGGCTCGGCCCGCGCTCGACGACGGTGCTCGACGTGGAGCTGCTGCGCGAGGAACTGGGCGGTGCGCTCGCGATCAAGGCCGCGGGCGGCATCCGGACGCACGGCGAGGCGCTGGAGCTGATCGCCGCCGGCGCCAACCGGGTCGGCGCGACGCAGATCGGGCCGCTGCTCGAGACGGGCCGCCGGTGAAGATCGACGACATCCCGGTCGACGCCGTCGGCGTGGCCACGCGGGTCGCGTGGCTCGCCAAGCGCTCGATCAAGACCACCGCGAAGGCCGAGGGACTGCGCCTGGTGCTGTCGATGATCGACCTGACCACGCTCGAGGGCAAGGACTCCGACGGCAAGGTGCGGCGGCTGTGCGCGAAGGCGCTGTGCCCCGACCCGGCCGATCCGACGCTGCCGCGGTGCGCCGCCGTGTGCGTGTACCCGTCGTTCGTACGCCTTGCCAAGGAGCTGACGCGGGGCAGCGGCGTCCGCGTCGCGTCGGTCGCCACCGCGTTCCCCTCCGGCCACGCCCCGCTGGTGACGCGCCTCGGCGAGGTCACGGCCGCCGTTGCGGACGGTGCCGACGAGATCGACATGGTGATCGATCGCGGAGCATTCCTGTCCGGTCGGTTCGACGTCGTCGCCGACGAGATCGAACAGGTGAAGGCAGCCTGCGGCAACGCGCACCTGAAGGTGATTCTCGAAACGGGCGAGCTTGAAACCCTCGACAACGTCCGGCACGCCTCGCTGCTGGCGATGCGTCACGGCGCCGACTTCATCAAGACGTCGACCGGCAAGATCGCACCCGCCGCCACGCCGGCGGTGATCCTCGTCATGCTCGAGGCGATCCGCGACTACGTCGAGGAGACCGGCCGCATGGTCGGCATGAAGCCCGCGGGCGGCATCCGCGACGCCAAGGCGGCGCTGACCACGCTCGTGATCGTGAAGGAGACGCTCGGCGATGCCTGGCTGACGCCGGAGTGGTTCCGGCTCGGCGCGTCGTCGCTGGCGAACGACCTGCTCATGCAGCTGCAGAAGCTGCGCACCGGCGCCTACGCCTCACCTGATAGCTTCTCGGCCTCGTGAAGCCGATCCTCGTCTGCCGCACGCGCTTCCCCGGCGACTCCTTCGAGCGCGCCGAGGCGCTGTTCGACGTCCGCATCACCGACGGCCCGATGCGCGACGCGTGCCTGCGCGGCGAACACGGTGCCGCCGCCGCCATCTGGAGCTTCGGCGAGCGCGTCGACGACGAGTTGCTCGACGCACTGCCGAACCTGCGCGCGGTCGGCAACGCGGGCGTCGGCTTCGACACGGTCGATGTCCCCGCACTGGATCGCCGCGGCATCGCGCTCTGCATCCCGCGCGGCCAGAACGCCGACGCCGTCGCCGACCACGCGATCGCCCTGCTGCTGGCGCTGCGCCACCAGGTCGTCGCCGGCGACCGCTACATCCGTGACGGCCGCTGGGGCCGGCGTGGCAGCGAGGAGCCGCAGGGCCTCGACATCGCGGGTACCACGCTCGGCATCGTCGGGCTGGGCAACATCGGCCGGGCAGTGGCCCGCCGGGCCGGGGTGTTCGGCATGCGCGTCGCCGGCTGGAACCGCACGCCCCGGCCCGAGATCGGCATCGAGGAACTGCCGCTCGACGAGCTGCTGCAGCGGTCCGACCACGTCACGCTGCACTGCGCGCTGACCGACACGACGCGCAGCCTGCTGGGCGAGCGCGAGCTGGCCCTCCTCCGGCCGACGGCGGTGCTGATCAACACGGCGCGCGGCGCCATCGTCGACAACGAGGCCATGATCGCGGCGCTGCAGGCCGACCGGCTGTGGGGTGCCGGCCTGGACGTGTTCCCGGACGAGCCGAAGGTCGATCAGCGCCTGCTGGAGCACCCGCGCGTCGTTCTCACGCCGCACATCGCCGACAACCAGCCGCGCGTGTACGCGTCGCTCACCGAGGCCGTCGTGACGGCGCTCGAAGCGGTGTTCGCACCGCGCTGAGCGCGGCCGCCCGCGCTACGCTGGAGCCGATGGCCGTCTTCGAGTATGCGCCTGCCCCCGAGTCGGTGCGGCCGGCGCTCAAGCCCCGCTACGACCTGTTCATCGGCGGGGCGTGGCGGCGCTCGAAGGGCGGCACGCGCACCGCGACGATCAATCCCGCCACCGAGGAGCCGCTGACCGAGGTCGTCGACGCCACCGCGACCGACGTCGATGCGGCCGTCGCCGCTGCTGCCGACGCGTTCCGCAGCTGGTCGCGGCTGAGCGGCGCCGAGCGCGGCAAGCACCTCTACCGGCTGGCGCGCCTGGTGCAGGAGAAGAGCCGCGAGCTGGCCGTGGCCGAGACGCTCGACGGCGGCAAGCCGATCCGCGAGTCGCGGGATGTCGACCTGCCGCTGGTGGCCGCGCACCTGTTCCATCACGCGGGCTGGGCCGACAAGCTGCAGTACGCGCTGCCGGGCCGTGACGTGCGGCCACTCGGCGTCTGCGGCGCCGTGATCCCCTGGAACTTCCCGCTCCTGATGGCGGCGTGGAAGATCTCGCCCGCGCTGGCGTGCGGCAACACGGTCGTGCTGAAGCCGGCCGGGACGACGCCGCTGACGGCGCTGCTGCTGGCCGAGATCGCGGCCGAGGCGGAGCTGCCGCCGGGCGTGCTGAACGTCATCACCGGCGGCCCCGCCACGGGCGCGGCGCTGGTGCGCCACCCCGACCTCGCGAAGGTCGCCTTCACCGGCTCGACTGCGGTGGGCAAGGAGATCGCCGCGGCCCTGGCCGGCACCGGCCGCCGCCTGACGCTCGAGCTGGGCGGCAAGGCCGCCAACATCGTGTTCGCCGACGCCGCGCTCGACCAGGCCGTCGAGGGCATCGTGAACGGCATCTACTTCAACCAGGGGCATGTCTGCTGCGCCGGATCGCGGCTGCTGGTGGAGGAATCGGTCGCCGACGTCCTGATCCGCAAGCTCGACCGCCGCGTGCGGCTGCTGCGGGTGGGGGATCCGCTCGACAAGAACACCGACGTGGGCGCGATCAACTCCGCTGCCCAGCTGGCGCGCATCCGCGAGCTGGTCGACGTCGGCGTGCAGGAGGGCGCGACGCTGCACCAGCCGGCCTGCGAGCTGCCCGGTCGCGGCTTCTGGTTCGCGCCCACGTACTTCACGGATGTCGCGCCCGCGCACCGCATCGCGCGCGAGGAGATCTTCGGCCCGGTGCTGTCCGTCATGACCTTCCGGACGCCCGACGAGGCCGTCGAGCTGGCCAACAACACGCGCTACGGGCTGTCCGCGGGCATCTGGACCGACAAGGGTGCAAAGGCGTTCAAGATGGCGCAGAAGCTGCGCGCCGGCGTGATCTGGGCCAACACGTTCAACGTGTTCGATCCGGCGGCCCCGTTCGGCGGCATGCGCGAGTCGGGCTTCGGGCGCGAGGGCGGCATGCAGGGCCTCGCGGAGTACCTGCAATGAGACTCGAGGTGCGCAAGACCTACAAGCTCGCCATCGGCGGCGCCAGCGTGCGCTCCGAGTCGGGCCGCGTCGTGCCCGTGACGGGCGCCGGCGGCGAGCACCTGGCGAACGCGCCGCTGGCCTCACGGAAGGACGCGCGCGACGCCGTCCGCGCTGCGCGCTCCGCGGCCGGGCCCTGGCGCAACCGCACCGCGTACAACCGGGGCCAGATCCTCTACCGCCTGGCCGAGGTGCTCGAGGCCCGCACCGACGAGCTGGCCGGCGTGGTCGCCGCCTCCACCGGCGTGTCGGCGAAGGTGGCCCGAGCCGAGCTGGCCGGCTGCGTCGAGGCCGCCGTGCACTACGCCGGCTGGCCCGACAAGCTGGCCAGCGTGCTGGGTGGTGTGAACCAGGTCGCACAGCCGTACTTCGCGTTCAGCGTGCCCGAGCCGGTCGGCGTGGTCGCCCTCGTGGCGCCAGACGAGCCGGCGCTGCAGGGCCTCGTCGAGCCGCTCTGCGCCGCGCTGGCCGGCGGCAACGCCGTGGTCGCGCTGGTGTCGGAACGGTTCCCGCTCGCCGGCCTCGACCTGGCCGAGGTGCTCGCCACCAGCGACGTGCCGGGGGGCGTCGTCAACCTGCTGGCGGGCGCGCGCGCCGAGGTGGCGCCACCGCTGGCCAGCCACGCCGACATCGACGCGCTCGTCGACGCCTCCGGCGACGCCGAGCTGGAGCGCCGGTGTGCGGCGAACGTGACGCGATACCGCAGACCCGGGCCGTCCCTGTCCCTCGAAGCCGTGGAGCGCACGTTGGAGCTCAAGACCGCATGGCACCCGATCGGCGCATGACGGCGGCCCTCGTCACCGGCGCCTCCTCGGGCATCGGCCGCGCGATCGCGGCCGACCTCCTCGCCGCCGGCTGGGACGTCACGGCGGTGGCGCGCGACCCGGCCCGCGGCGGGCTCGACGGCGCGCACGAGGTGAGCGCGAACCTGCTCGCCGAGGAGGACGCGATTGCCGCGGTCGCCGCGCACGCCGAGCGGTTCGGCTCGCTCGACCTGCTGGTGAACGCCTCGGGCGTCGGGTTCGGCGGCCCCATCGACGGCTACCCGACGAAGCGCTTCGACCTCTCGTTCGGCGTCAACATCCGCGGCCTCTTCCTGGTCACGCGCGAGGCGCTGCCGCTGCTGCGCGCGTCGCGCGGGCGGATCGTCAACCTCGCCTCGATCGCGGGCCTGCAGGCCGAGCCCGGGCTGGCCATCTACGCGGCCACCAAGCACGCCGTGGTCGGCCTCTCCCGGTCGCTGTCGGAGGAGCTGTTCGACGACGGTGTGCGCGTCACGGCGCTGTGCCCCGGCTTCGTGGACACGCCGATGTCCGACTTCATCAAGGGCCAGATCCCGGCCACCGAGATGGTGCAGGTCGACGACTGCGTCAAGGCGGTGCGGTTCCTGCTCTCGCTGAGCCCCGCCGTGAAGGTCCCCGAGCTGGTGCTCGACGGACCGCCGATCCCGAATCTCGCCCGGTAGGCGACCCGGCTGTCGCTAGGCTTCGGGGCGATGACCGCTATCGCACCCACCGGCCCGCGCGCGCAGGGCGTGCGCTGGGACCTCTCCCGCATCGTCACCGCCGCCGCCGCCGCCCGCACCCTCGCCGACGAGACGCGCGCCGCCTGCGACACGTTCGCCGAGCGCTACCGAGGCCGGGTCGCCGACCTCGACCCCGCCGGCCTCGCCACGGCCCTGGGCGAGATCGCCGAGATCGACAACGCCATCTCGCGCGCCGGCTCCTACGTCGGCCTGCGGCGCTCCGTCGACGTCAACGACGACGAGGCGCGCGACCTCGAGGCCACGATCGAGCAGCAGTACGTGCAGATCGCCAACACGCTGCGGTTCTTCGAGCTGGAGTGGATCGCGATGGACGACGACCGGGCCGAGGAGCTCGCGTCGGCGCCCGCGGTGGCCGGCGACAGCCATCACCTGCGCAGCCTGCGCAAGTACAAGCCGCACAAGCTGTCTGAGGACTCCGAGCGGGTGTGGGCGGAGCGCTCGCCGGCCGCGCAGATGGCGTGGCAGAACCTGTTCGAGCAGACGGTCGCGAACGTGAAGGTGTCGTTCGACCCGGGCGACGGCGCGCGCGACCACACGATCGACGAGCTGCTCGCCAACATGTACTCGACCGACCGGCCGCTGCGCATGCGCACGCTGGAGACGCTGTACGGCGCGCTCGAGCCGCTCACGCCGGTGCTGGCGCACTGCTACGACTCGCTCGTCGCCGACCGCCTCGTCGACGACCGGCTGCGCAGCTTCGACGGGCCGATGGCGCAGCGCAACCTCTCCAACGAGCTGAAGAACGCGGCCGTCGACGCGATGATGGCCGCGATCGAGTCGCGCCACTCGATCGCGCACCGCTGGTACCGCCGCAAGGCAGAGCTGCTGGGCGTGCCGAAGCTGCACCTGTCCGACCAGTACGCGCCGCTGGACGAGGGCCGTGGGTTCTCCTACGACGAGTCGCGCGCCATCGTCCGCAACGCGTTCGCGCGGTTCTCCGGTGACATCGAGTCGGTGTCGGAGGCCTTCTTCGAGGACCAGCGCGTCGACGCCGAGCCCCGCCAGGGCAAGCGTGGGGGAGCCTTCTGCGCGTCCGTCTCGCAGGACTCCCAGGCGTTCATCATGCTCAACTACACCGACCGCCTGCGCGACGTGATGACGATGGCCCACGAGCTCGGCCACGGCATGCACTTCACCCTCTCGGCGCAGCGCCAGTCGGCCCTGTCGTTCCATCCCGGCATCGCCCTGGCCGAGGTGCCGTCGACCTTCGCGGAGCTCGTGACGTTCGACTACATGATGGAGAACGAGAAGGATGCGGCCACGCGCTCGGCGCTGGTGCGCCAGGAGCTCGAGTCGAGCTTCGCGACCGTCTTCCGGCAGACCATGATGGCGCGGTACGAGTCCGACGCGTACGCCGCCCGGGCGGAGGGCCGCACGCTGACGCCCGACCGCCTCTGCGAGATGTGGCTGGAGCGCAACCGCGGCCAGTACGGCGACGCGGTCGAGTTGCCGGAGGGCTACCGCCTCGGCTGGAGTTACATCCCGCACTTCATCAACACCCGCTTCTACACCTACGCGTACGCCTTCGCGCACCTGGCGAGCCTGGTGCTGTACGCGACGTGGCGCGAGCAGGGCGAGGCGTTCGTGCCGAAGTACCTGGCCTTCCTGGAGCAGGGTGGCGCGGCATCGCCGGCCGAGCAGCTGGGCGCCTTCGGCATCGACCTGACGGCCGAGGCCACGTGGCATCGCGGCCTGGACGAGATGGAGCGGCTGCTCGAGCTGGCGCTCGAGGGGTAGGCCAGCCCGCATACAGCGGGACTTGCATCTGCTACAGTTTGTTCGTCGCGGCGGGCTACCTTGGGTCTATGTACCCGGGCGAGCCCAGCCAGGCGTGCCGGCGTCGATGACGCGGCGGGCACGCACGGAGCCGACGCTCCTGATCGCGGGAGCTGAATGTTTCGTGTTCCCCGTTGGAGGGTCTCGATGCTGCCGTATGACAAGTCCGTGCGCCGGCTCGGCGTGTTCGCATTCCTGGTCGGCTTCTGTGAGGCGCTGTCGTTCTACGCCGCCTCGCTCTATGCCTACGCCCTGACCGGCTCGGTGCTGGTCGTCTCCGTCGTGATGACGGCGATCGCCATCGCCGAGACCCTCGGCGCCGTGCTCGGCGGCACCCTCGCCGATCGGCTCGATCGCCGCCTCGTCGCCGCCATCGGCGGCATCGCCGGCGGACTGCTGCTCGGCACGCTCGCGCTCGGCGCCAGCGTCGTCGTGCTGACGGCCGTCATGGTGCTCGCGATCATCGCCGCCTCGCCGATCCGCCCCGTCATCGGGGCGGCGCTGCCGAACCTCGTGATCGAGGGCGACCTGCGGTTCGCGAACGGCTACGTCCAGGCGCTCCGCAACGCCGCGCTGACCCTCGCGCCGGTGGCTGCCGGCGTCGGCGTCGGCATCGTCGGTGCGCGCGGCATCTTCGCCATCGCCGCCATCTCGCTGCTGCTGTCGGTGCTCGTGCTGGTGTTCGTGCGCGGGCACTTCAGCGGCGTCGAGGCGATGGCCGACGAGGTGTCCGATTCGCCGCTGGCCGGCTTCGCCCTGATCCGCCGCGACCGCGTGCTCGGCGCGGTCGTGATCGCCGGCGCCCTGTCGTACCTGGCCGCCGCGTACTGCTCGATCGCCGACCTGCCGCTGGCCATCGAGGACCTGGGCGCGGGGGAGACCGGCTACGGCCTGCTCGTCGCCGCCTGGGGCGTCGGCACGACGCTCGGTGCCGTCGTCGCGCGCCGCGCGATGCAGCGGCTCGGGGTGGAGCGCGCCTTCACGGTCGCCCTGTTCATCGAGGGTGTCGCCATCGCGCTGGTCGCGTTCGCTCCATCGATCACGCTCGCCGCGATCGCGTTCATCGCCGGCGGCATGATGGGCGGCATCGGCATCACGGCCGACCAGGTGCTGGTACAGGAGCGCGTCGCAGACGGTGTCCGCGGCCGCGTGCGTGCCGCCAACGACGCTGTGATGGCGGCCGCCTACTCGCTGTCGCTGGGCGTCGGCGGGTTCGTCGTCGTGGCCCTCGGGCCGCGCGGTACGTACCTGGTGGGCGGGCTCGGCGTCATCGGCGCCGCGTACGTGGGCTGGCGCGTGCTGCGCAAGCCGGTCGCCGCCGTGCGGGTCGCCGCGTAGTCTGTCGAGCATGCTCGAGCTGTCGATCCGGCCCGTCGCCCCGTACGATCTGGCCGCCTCTGCGCGGGGTCTGGGCGACGGGACGCGGCGGTTCCGCGACGGCGTCCTCGAGCTGTACCTGCGCGAGGGCGACGTGCGCGTGCGGCAGCGCGGCGACGGCACGCTGGTCGTTGCCGCCGAGAACGACGAGGCCTTCGACCGGGCGCAGTTCGTGCTCGGCGCCGACCTCGACCACCGGCCGTTCCTGGAGCTCGCCGCGCGCGAGGGCCTGCTGCGCGACAGCATCGCCCGGCGCCGCGGGGTGCGCGTGCTGCGCACCGCGACGGTCGCGCACGCGTTGCTGAAGGCGATGTGCGGTCAGCTGATCCAGGCGTCGGCCGCGATCGCCATCGAGCGCGACGTGCTGCGGATGCTGGCCGGACGCGGTCAGGTGACGCCGCCGTCGCGCGACGACATCGCGGGCCTCTCGTCACCCCGCCTGGCGCGCGCCGGGCTGGCAGCGCGCCGGGCCGACGCCCTCGTGCGCGTGGCGCGCACGCTCGACCTGGAGCGTCTCCACGCGCACCCGACCGAGGCCGTGGTGGCGCGGATCTGCCGGGAACCGCAACTGGGACCATGGTCGGCCGGCATGGTGGCGCTGTACGGGCTGGGCCGCACCGACGCAGGTCTGGTCGGCGATCTCGGCCTCGTGCACCTCGCCCGGTCGCTCTGGGGACGGAGGGTCGAAACGTACGAGACGAGCGTGCTCCTCGAGCCCTACGGCGAGTGGGCCGGCCTCGCCAGCATGCACCTGCTCGCGCTCAGCGCACAGACGAACGCGCGTCGACCTGTGGGAGCGCTCGGCGGATCTCGCGCGGCAGGTTGAACGACACGTCCTCGTGCACCACGTGCAGCTCGTCGACCTCGGTCACGCCGTTCGCGGCGAACCAGTCGACGACGCGCCGGACGAGCGACTCGGGCGCGCTCGCGCCGCTGGTGATGCCGACCGTCTCGACGCCCTCCAGCCAGACCTCGTCGATGGCCGACTCGTCCTCGATCAGGTGGCTCGGCACGCCGGCGTCGCGGGCGACCTCGACCAGCCGGTTCGAGTTGGACGAGTTGCGCGAGCCGATCACGAGCACCAGGTCGACCTCGCGGACGAGCGCCTTGACGGCCGCCTGCCGGTTCGAGGTGGCGTAACAGATGTCTTCCTTCACGGGCGCCTCGATGTGGGGGAAGCGCTCGCGCAGGGCGGCGATGATGTCGCGCGTCTCGTCGACCGACAGCGTGGTCTGCGTCAGGTAGACGAGCGGCGTCTCGGGGCCGAGGTCGTGCAGGTCCGCCACCTCGGCGACGGTGCCGACGAGGCGCGTCGCCTCGGGCGCCTCGCCCATCGTCCCCTCGACCTCCTCGTGGCCCTCGTGGCCGACCAGGATGATCGTGTAGCCGCGTCCCGCGAAGTGCTTGGCCTCGGAGTGCACCTTCGTGACCAGCGGGCAGGTGGCGTCGATGACGTTCAGGCCGCGGGCGGCGGCGTTGGTGTGCACCGTGGGCGCGACGCCGTGCGCGGAGAAGACCACCGTGGCGCCGGGCGGCACGTCGTCCTCCGAGCTGACGAAGATCGCCCCACGGCGCGCGAGCTCGGCCACGACGTGCCGGTTGTGGACGATCTCCTTGCGCACGTAGACGGGGGCTCCGCCGGCCAGATCGAGGGCGCGCTCGACCGTCTCGACGGCACGATCGACGCCGGCGCAGTAGCCGCGCGGCGCGGCGAGCAGGAGACGCGTTGGAGCCACGCGGGGAGTGTATCCGGGGCCGTCCGCAGGCCCGCCACGGAAGCCCCGGAGCCGATCCACTAGGATTGCCGTACGCGTCCCCTTGACGCGAGCCGCCCGTGACTGATCAGGATCGCGTCTTTCTCGTCGCAGCGCTCTCGGCGCTCGCGCTTGTCGCCCTTGCGACGAGCCTTACGCTGCTGGTCGCGCGCAGCCGCGCCCAGGTGCGCGCTCCGCTCGCCGGCGCCCTGACGTTCGCGCTGCTGTGCATCGCCATCACCGGCGGCATCGGTGCCGCGGCGGTGCTCGAGGAGTCGACCGAGCTGGCCGTGGCGGCCGCCGTCGTAGCCGGCATCGCGACGCTCTCGATCGCGCGCGTCGGCCTGTTGCGTCGCGAACACACCGCCCTGGTGGGCGGCAACGCCGCGGTCGCCGAGGCGCGCGCCGCCGCCCGCGCGACGCTGCGCGCACTGGTCGCTGCGACGCGGCTGGCCGAGCGCCTGGACGGTGCCGCGTCACTGGAGGAGATCGACGCGCTGCTGTCCGACGCCGCCCGCCGGGCGCTGCCCGAGGCGGTCGTCGCGATCGTCTCGTCCGAGCCGGCGCACGAGGGGCTCCACGTCGATGTGCCGTTGCGCACGTCCGACGCCCGGTCGCTGCGCGCCTCGTGGCCCGCGCAGCCCGCGCACGGGCGCGATGACCTGTCTGCGGCCGAGGTCGTGCTGCGCGCGCTGGCCTCCGAGGCGGCGCTCGGCGTCGCCCGGCTCGATGGCCGCCAGGCCGCCGAGGCCGAGGTGCGTCGGCGCGACGTCACGGCCGCGCTGGGCGAGCGCCTGCGCGGCGCCGACGACGCCTTCGGTGCGTGTCACCTCGCCGCCCAGGCGGCCGGCACCGAGCTCGGCGCCCGCTCCGCGGCTATCGAGGCCGAGGGCATCCACGCCACCTTCACGCTCGACGGCGACCGCGGTGGCGACCAGGAGCTGGTCGTGCCGCTCGACGGCGGCGGGCAGCTGGCGCTCGCCCTGTCGGTCGAGCCGGGGGCATCCGATCGCGCTGCGGCGAGCGGCATCGGCGACGCGCTGGGGCGTGCGCTGACCATCCACGCGGCCCGCCGCGACGCCGACGAGCGCAGCGCCCGCCAGGCCGCCGTCGCCGCTGCGGCGCGCAGCGTCCACGGCCCGCTCGACGGGATGCTGCACGGGGTCGCCGAGGCGGCCCGGGCGGCGCTCGAGGCCGACGCGATCGTCATCTACACGCTCGGTGCCAAGGGGCCGGTCGCGCTGGAAGCCGTCGGTACCGGCCTCCCCGAGACCTGCGACGGCGTCGCGGCGCAGGCCATCGCCACCGCCCGCGGCGTCGTCGACGCCGACGGCCGCTTCCTGGCGTCCTCGCCGGGCGAGCTCGCGTGCGGCATCGCCGTGCCGCTGCCGGGCGGCGGCGAGCGGGGCGCCATCTCGGCGCTGTACCGCGCGAAGCGTCCGCTCACCGACCGCGACGCCGAGGACCTGGCGGCCTTCGCGCAGATCTCGGCGCTGGCCATCGACCGCGCCACGCTCGAGCGCGAGCTCGACCGTCGCGAGGTGCTGCGCGCCGGCTACCTCGAGATCACGGACGCGCTGGCCGGCACGCGCGAGCCGGCCGAGACCTACACCGCGGTGGCCTCGGCTGCGCGGCGCGGCCTGCGCGCCGCCGCCGCGGTCGTCGTGACCGAGTTGGACGGCCTCGGGCTGCAGGCGACCGGTTCCGCCCCGACGGTGCCCGCGCTCGTCGACGACTCGGGCCAGGCGGGTGCCCTGCTGCAGCTCGCCGCGCGCGAGGGCCGCATCGTGCTGTGCGCCGACGCCTCGTCCGACCGCCGCGTCTCGGGCGCCGAGCGACGCCGCCTGCTCGCCGCGGGCCAGAAGTCGGCGCTCTGCATCCCCGTCGTCAGCCCGGCCGGGCTCACCGCCGTGCTGGGTGTGGTGTGGCCCGAGGCGCACGCCGCGAGCGACGACGACCTCGACCTCGCCCGGCACCTCGGAACGGCCGCCGCCGCCGCGATCGAGCGCGCCGAGACGCTGTCGTCCGAGCGCCAGGCGCGGGCCCGCGCCCAGGAGCTGCAGCGCATCGGCGGCCTGATGGCTTCCAACCTCGATGCCGCGGCCGTGCTCCGCGAGATCGTCTCGCAGGCGGCGCTGCTGCTGAACGCCGACTCGTGTGCCCTGCGGCTGGTGGAGGGCGACCGGCTGGTCGTCCGCGCCGTCCAGGGCGAGGCCGCCGAGCTGCTGGCGGGCGAGCAGGCGCCGCTCACCGGCGGCCCGACCGGAGAGGTGCTGGCACGGCGCACGCCGGTGGCGGTGGCCGACATGGCCGCCGACGACCGTTTCCTGCCCGACGACCCGCTCGTCCAGGCACGCTTCGCCGCCTACCTCGGCGCACCCATCCTGTCGCCCGACGGCGACCTCCGCGGTGTGCTGGCGCTCTACGATCGCCGCCGCCGGGTGTGGAAGCCCGACGAGCTCGAAGCGCTCGAGGCGTTCGCCAACTCCGCCACCGTCGCGCTCCAGAACGCCCTGCTGTACCAGCGCGTGGCGCAGGAGAAGGACAAGTCCGAGGCCATCATCGCCTCCATCGCCGACGGCATCGTCGTGGTCGACGCCGACTCGCGCATCGAGATGTGGAACCGCGCCACGGCCACCATGACCGGCGTCTCGTCCCGCGTCGCGCTGCGCCGCACGCTGCGCGAGCTGCTGCGCGGCGAGCTGGGCGACCACGACGATGCAGCGCTCGCGGCCCTGCAGGAGGCGGCCGAGTCGGGCGGCGGCGTCGAGGTGCGGCTCTCCCGCGGCGACCGCGAGATCTGGCTCCAGGCCCGAGCCGCCGAGCTGCGCGACCCGGTCGAGGACCGCATCGGCACCGTCTATGCGCTGCGCGACGTCTCCGAGGACCGCCAGCTCGACCAGCTGAAGTCCGACTTCGTGGCCACGGTCTCGCACGAGCTGCGCACGCCGCTGACGTCCATCTACGGGTTCGCCGAGACGCTGCTGCGCGGCGACGTCAGCTTCGCCGACGAGGATCGCAAGACGTTCCTCGGCTACATCGCCTCGGAGTCCGAGCGCCTGACGCGGCTGGTCGACGGCCTGCTGTCGGTGACGCGCCTCGAGGCCGGCGGCGTGGAGCTGGCGCTGGAGGACATCGACGTGGGCGATGTGCTGCGGGAGATCGTCGTCCGCCAGGCCGAGCGCGCCAAGGACTCGCACCGCGTCGACCTGCACCTGCCGGCGGGACCGCTCGTTGCTGCGGCCGATCGTGACAAGCTGCGTCAGGTCGTGCTGAATCTCGTGGACAACGCCATCAAGTACTCGCCCGACGGCGGCACCATCGACGTGACGGCGACGCGGCAGCTCGACATGGTCGAGATCCGCGTGCGCGATCACGGCATCGGCATCTCGGCGGCCGACCAGCGCAACCTGTTCCGCAAGTTCTTCCGCGCCGACGCGCGGATGACGCGCGGCATCCGCGGCATCGGCCTCGGGCTGTACCTGACGCGCGGCTTCGTGACGGCGATGGGCGGGCGCATCCGCGTCGAGTCCGAGGCCGGCAAGGGGTCCACGTTCATCGTCGACCTGCCACTGCGCCGCAGCTCCGGCGGCGGGGTGCGTGCCGCATGAAGGTGCTCGTGGTCGATGACGAGATCAGCATCCGCCTGCTCTGCCGCGTGAACCTCGAGGCCGAGGGCTTCGAGGTGTTCGAGGTGGGCACCAGGGCCGATGTCCTGCCTGCGGTGCACTCCTTCCGGCCCGACGTGATCCTGCTCGATCTGATGCTGCCGGGCGTGGATCCGCACGACGAGTGGGCGGTTGGGCGCGACCTGCGTGCCGATTCCGTCGCGGCGACGCTGCCGATCGTGTTCCTCTCGGCCCGCGCCGATCTGCGCGGCCAGGAGGAGTCGTCCATCGCCGGCCCGGTCGGCTATCTGACGAAACCGTTCAACCCGCTCGAGCTCGCGCCGACGCTGCGCCGCATCGCCGGCGCCGACTAGCGGCTGGCGCTTTTCGCGCCTGGCACCCGGGCGCATCGGGGTGCCGGCCAGGGTGGAGGCCGCGGCGCTAGCCGCGGAAGTCGGCCGTGTACACGCGGGCCCACGGCTCGCCCTGGAACGGACCGCCGCGCGATCCGACGCCGACGTAGCGGAAGTCGGGATCGAGCAGCAGGGCGCGGTGCGACGGGCTTTCCAGCCACGAGCGGACGGTGCTGGCGGGCGACTTGTACGCGCCCGAGCCCCAGGCCAGGGTCTCGCCCACGACACCGACGCCGTGGATGTAGCGGGCCAGGCGATCCGTGGTGGCGCCGTGGGCGAAGTAGCCGCGGCGCAGCATGTCGCCGGTGTGACTGCGAGCAGCCCGCCAGAGGTTGAGGTCGAGCCGCACCGGCTCCAGACCCACCTCCGCTCGCACGACATTGATCAGCCGCAGCGTCTCCGACTCGACCCGCGTGGGATGGCGCGGCGTCGCCTGGGCGACGGTCGGTGCCGCAACGCCTACCGCTATCACGAGCGCCGCCAACGTGGCGCGGAACCTGCCAGGAGCATCCACGTCCCATACATCGACGGGTGCCCGGAATCCCCCAGACAGGTTAGAACCGAACCCGGCGCAGGTTTGCGCAGGATCAGCGGACGCGAGCGCTGAAGTCGGCGGTGAAGACCGCCGCGCCGCTGGAGCCCTGGAAGTGCCCGGTCGCCCGGCCGATGCCGACGTACTTCAGATCCTTGGCGAACAGCACGCGCCGGTGGGGCGGCGAGTTGAGCCACAGTTTCACGATCGCCGACGGGGAAGCGTACGAGCCGGTGCCCCAGGCGAGGTCCTCGCCGATCGCGCCCGCGCCACCGGCCCTGGCGATGCGGTCGCTCGGATCGGTTCCGGACCTCGAGTGATGGGAGAAGTAGTTGCGCTTGATCATGTCGCGCGAGTGGGCACGGGCGACGGTGATCAGGCTGCCGTCGACCTTCAGGGCGCGGAGGCCCTTCCGGGCGCGCTGCTTGTTGATCAGCTTGACGACGGACTGTTCCGCGGTGGTGTGGGTGGAGACCGGCCCCCGGGCCGAAACCGCGGGAGTGGCGATGAGGGCGACGGCGAGCATCGCCGGAAGAAGGTGTCGGTGTTTGACCACAGAGCTAGCGTCGGCCCACGGGGACCCTGTGGCGTCCCCCGACTGAGGGCCGTGTCCTCCCTGATCGGGGGATTCGAGGTGCATTCCCACACCCCATCCGGGGGTGGAGAGTCGCTACCGTGCCGTCCGTGGAGATCGGGCCGGCCGTCATACCGCTCGTCACGGCGCTGATCGCGGCCGGCCTCGCAGCGCGCGTCGGCGGGTCGGCCGTCCGGCGGTTCGCGCCCGCGAAGGCGCTGTGGGCGCTGGGCCTCCTCATGTTCGCGATCGCGGCCGCCGCCGAGGCCTACGGGGCCGCCGACGGCTGGGGGCCGGCCTCGTTCCGTGTCTACTACCTGGCGGGCGGCTGCCTGACGGTCGGGCTGCTCGGCGCCGGCTCCGCCTGGCTGGCACTACCCCGTGACGCCGCGCTGCTGCTGACCGGCGGCCTCGTGGTCGCGGTGATCGGCGCGACGGCCTCGGTGCTCGCGGCCGATCTGGCGCCGCTCGGCGCGTACGGCGCGCACCTGCGCCCACCGCCCAACGACACGCTCACCGGCCACGCCTTCCTGTGGGCGATCGGCGTGAACACCGTCGGCACCCTGCTGGTGGTGGGCTCGTCGCTGCTCTCGATCCTGCGCCGCCGCCGCATCACGGGCAACGTGCTGCTGCTGGCCGGCGTCGTCGCGCTGGCGGGATCGGGCACGCTCACGCGGTTCGGCGACGAGGGCCTCGTGATCACCGGTCAGGCGTTCGGCATCGTGCTGCTGGCGGCCGGGTTCGAGCTGGCCGAGCGTGCGCCCGGCACGCGGCGGCCGCGGGTGCGCGGGCTCGGCGTCAGCGCGGCCCGCGTCGATCGACCGGCCAGCTGACGCGCATCGCGAAGGTCGTGCCGCCCTCGACGTAGGGCACGAGGCGGCTCCGGAACTCGTCGGACAGGCCGGCATCGACCGACGCCCGGTACATCAAGGCGCCCCACCGCGCTCGCTGCGGCTCCGTGATCTGCAGGTTCTGGTGGGCGCCCTCCA
>JBKJIG010000149.1:0-5166 GCA_046598415.1 Gaiellales bacterium | reverse complement strand
TCGTTACTACGTGTCACAGAGGCGGTCGCACAACCTAGTGGTCTGACGGCGTATTGGTGTGGTCGTTGAGTGCTTCGCGGCCGCGCCTGACCTTGGCGATGATGTGGTCGGCCTGGGCGCGCCAGATGAACGGCTTGGGGTGGTCGTTCCAGTGCTCGGCCCAGAGCGTGACGGCGTCGCTCAGGTGTTGGACGCTGCAGAAGCTGCCGCGGCGTAGGCGTTTGTCGGTGAGCTCTTTGAACCACCGCTCGACGAGGTTCAGCCAGCTGCTCGAGGTGGGCGTGAAGTGCAGCTGCCAGCGCTGCTGGCGCGGCTTGGCGAGCCATTCGCGGACCTCGGGTGCCTTGTGCGCGGACAGGTTGTCGAGCACGACGTGGATGGCGAGGTCGCGCGGCACGGTCTTGTCGAGTTGCTTGAAGAAGGCCAGCACGTCGACGCCGGTGTGGCTCTTGCGGAGCCCGGTCGTGACGCTGCCGGTGGCGACGTTGAGCGCCGCGAACAGGTCGATCGTGCCGTTGCGCTTGTAGTCGTGCGTCATCGTCTGCAGGCGGCCGCGACGCAACGGCAACGACGGCTGGGTGCGGTCGAGTGCCTGCACCTGCGTCTTTTCGTCGAACGCAAAGACGACGGCGCGCTCGGGCGGGTCGAGGTAGAGGCCGACGACGTCGACCAGCTTCTGCTCGAAGAGCGGGTCGTTGGAGAGCTTGAACGTCTCCACCCGCCAGGGCCGCAAGCCGTGATCCAACCAGACCTGCCGCACCGTCTCGCGATGCACACCGACACGCACTGCCAGCGTTCGCGTGCTCCACTGCGTCGAGCCGTCGGCGGGGCGCTCCTCGAGCGTCAAGCGCACGATCTCGGCGACCGTTCCCTCCGGCAGCGACGACTTCCGACCACGCCCCGGAGCGATCCGACCGACGCCCGCGACGCCCTGCTCGAGAAACCGCACGCGCCAGCGCCGCACCCGGTCGGGCGAGACCGCGAGGTCCTTCGCGACCTGTCGCGTGGAGACTCCATCAGCGGCCAACAAGAGCCCACGCGCCTGAATCACGACGCGCTGGGCGAGCGACGTCGAACGCGCCATCCGCTCCAACGCACGACGCTGATCGGCGGTCAAAAACAGCGGCGGCGAGATCCGAATCGGCATACCTCAGTATACCACGTCAATACGCCGTCAGATTACTAGGTCGCGAAGGACCGCAGGTAGGCGTACATTGCGGCCAGCGCTACACGTAGTTGCGCTGGATCGCGGCGCGTCTTGGTCAGCAGCAGGCCACCCTGGATGGCGGCCATCGTGGCCGTTGCAGGTTTTCCGGGTCGGCCGTGGACGTCAGCTGGCCGTGGCGCTGCATCTTGGCGAAACCCGTGCGGAGAGGCGCCTCCCAGGCCGTGTAGGCGTCGGCGAGTCTGTGACGCGCGTCGTCGCTGTGCTCGGCGAGCTCGCTCGCGAGGCAGCCGATCGCAAGGTTAGTTTGGCAATCGCGCCGATAGCCGTGGCTTCGCCTTCGGGGTCGGTGTCGGACATCGAGGTGACCTCGATGGGCCCAGCCGGCTGAGCGACTCGAAGGACTTGGGCCGGGCGTGGTTGGTCCGGCCGGGGCGACGGTGCCGGTGGTCGAGTCCATGCTCGGGTCGCGGACGCACGCCGCGACGTCGTCAACGGCATCGATCTCGAGTTCGAAGCCGAAGGCGGGGCTCCGCACCGCGACCCCCGCTTACGAGATCGAGGGGTCGATACCGCGGTTGACCTGGGCGTCGTTACGGTGCCGGACCTCTCGTCGACGGTGCCGGCGGACCGCCTCACGCCGGCTGCTGCGCCTCGGGCCCTCGGAACGCGTCCGCTGGCCGCGATCATCGCTGCGGAGCAGTGCCTCGATGTTGGTGCTCGGGCGTTGGCGTGCTCGGACGACGGGGACGATGACCGCCATGGCGCAACCCTCGCCGCTCGGTGTCGTCGTTCGCGGACTGGCAGCCGGAGCGGTCGCCACGGCCGCGAAGACCGGCTACCAGACGCTCGTCGCCAAGCTCATGCGGCAGGAGAACGCGCCCGTGCCGGAGTCCTGGAAGGACGCTCCAGCACCGGCTCAGGTCGGCAAGCGCATTTTGACAGGGGTCTTTCAGGAACGCGTGCCGCTGGATCAGGTTGAGCGGCTGACGAACGTCATGCACTGGACGTATGGGACGGGCTGGGGAACAGCCTATGGCCTGCTCCAGGGTACCGTGGGCGCTCCGCAACTCCGAGCGGGGGCGACGTTGGCGCCGGGGTCTGGGCGATGGCCTACGCACAGGGTGCCGATGGGGATCTATCAGGCGCCGTGGAAGTATCCGCCGAAGGAGCTGGCGCTCGACCTCTCCTGTCACCTTGTCTACGGTATTTCCGCAGCGCTCGCGTTCGCTGCACTGACGCGGCGTTGACGTCTCGCCTCACGCGGCGGCGCCGATCGGATTGTCGCCCGGGAGGGACCTCCCGAAGCTGTGGCCGGAGCGGCCACAGGGCAACGAGACCCTTCCCCGCGGCGACCCCTCCCGACTCGGCCGGTGACGGCGTCCACGGCGCGCCGCCGTTCCGAGGCCGTGCCGCCGCCCGAGCCCCCCGCGCGCAAGATGTGTGCCAGAGTGTTCGCTTCGGTACTGCCCGCGAGTCGGCGTTCAACTCCGATCGGGACCATGCGGATCCCGGCACGGTATTCAGCGCCGCGCCGGCGGCGGGCGCGGCGCCACTTACCACGTGCCTGGTGCTCACGGGGGAGCTTGACCGCGACGCCGCTACCCGTACTTGGACGCCGCCGCCAGTCTGACTCGCGTTGCCCTCAGCCCGCGGCGTAGCGAACTGGCGGACCGCGGGCGCTTCCGGCAACGCAGCAATTCATCGGTGGTCGTCCCAGCAGCCGATTCGTGAAGCACGTGCGGGAAAGACCGTTCAGCCAGTGTTCTCCGGGTCGAGCTAGACGCGCTTGACCGATCGATCCAAGAGCCGGCGATCTGAACGTCGGCCGTCTCTGCCGTGGGTGAGGCGGGACGGTAAATTGGACTGGAGCGCCTATTTAGGGTAGGCTGGGCGTGCGTCAGAGGGTGCCGGTCTCGTCGCCGAGCCGTCCCCAACTTTCGGTTGGAAGCGTGCGAATGTCCGCACGCCCACGATGGGGGAGGCAGCGATGCCGCTATTCAGCGTCCACACCCGCCGCGATAGTAGTGCGACGTACTTGGTGCTCACTGGGGAGCTTGACCTCGAGGCTCTGCCGGTACTCGACGGCGCGACGAAGGGCCATGTCGGCCTGGCGGTCGACCTGTCCGGGCTCGAGTTCTGCGACCTCGCCGGGCAGCGGGCGCTGCTGCGCTGCCGCTATGAGCAGGGCTTCATGCTGGTGGGCGCCCCGCCGTGTGTCGAGCGGCTGTTCCAGATGACTGGACACGACCACCTGCTCGCCGAGAAGGCGCCAGTCGGTCGATCCCGGATGGAGGGCGTGAGCGCACTGCTCCCGGTGTGAAGAGTCGGGTGACTCGCGGCATGTCGTTGGATCCCGAGCGCTCGTGAAGACCGGCGACGTGGGCGACCGAGGTCTTGCGCCCGTTGTGCGGACTGAGATTTTTTCCGAGCATGGAGCCGTCGTCGTCGACGGTGACCTCGATATGGACACCGCTCCGCAGCTGGAGTCCGCAATTGCGAGGGCGATCGGCGATCGGCACCGGCATTTCGTGATCGATCTGTCCGCGGCGACGTTCCTCGATTCGATGGCGATACAGGCGCTGCTGATGGCGCTCGTTCCGCTGCAAGCCGATCGTGACGCCGCCGTCGTTCTCGCGGGTGCCCACGGGATCGTTCGCCGCACGCTCGCCGTTTCCGGCATCGATCAGATGTTCACCTTGTTCGAGACGCGCCAGGCCGCCGTCGACGGCCTCGAAGCTACGGCGGAGCCGTTGGTTGACGCCTGGCGACGGGTGCGTCAGCGTCTTGGTCCAGAAGCCCCGAGACTGCCTACCGCCAGCCGATCGCTCGGAAACGGTCAGCTGTGACGACGGCTGGCCGGGGCCGGGCTGCCGCGTCCGTTCGGGATAGTGCCGAAACCGGCCGATCGATGTGGATGGGCGCGACCTTCCATGCGCCACCTGGCAGACCGTCGCGCCCTTCGCATGATTGTATGAATCACGCGGCATGATTTCTCGGCCGCGATATCCCGCAGCCTCCGCGTCGGGCAGTCCAGCCGTCTTCGAGGCTGAAGGGTGGCTCTATTCGGATTTCGCTGGCAGGGAGCGCTTCGTTCGTAGTGGTGGGCCACGGCCCTGCTTCAACGCGACGATTCTCGCCATGTCTCGATCAATGTTTCGGCGTCCCTCGATCGGGGGATACAGACGTTCACGGTGCCGCGTTTCTCTTGTTCGGTGCCGAAACCACCATTGGGAGGGCACAGTGTCTGAACGACTGGCCGCGGCGGGAGTCGCGCTGGACGACGGGCGAGTCGGGGTCGCAAGCCGCGGCTCGTTCCTACGCAAGGGCCTGATCGCGGGTGGCAGTCTCGCCGGTGTCGGCGTGCTGCTGAACAAGGGTGCCGTGCCGGCCTGGGCCGGGCACACCGACACGGTTGAGGACGTGGACGTCCTCAACTTCGCGCTCACGCTGGAGTACCTGGAGGCAACGTTCTACACCGAGGCGCTCGGCGGCCCCGGCACCACCGGCGTCCCCGCCACGGGACGATCGCGGCGCAGCCGCGAGGACGACCATGGCAAGCACCATCACCATCGTCGCGCGAAGGCGCCGTTCAACCGGCAGGAGATCACCGAGGCGCGGGAGTTGTCCGGGTTCGACTCGCGTACGCGCCGGGCGGCGTACCCCAACCTGAAGTTGATCCGCGATCACGAGGTCGAGCACGTCGACTTCCTGCGCTCGGCTCTCGGCGCCGCCGCCGTCGGCCCGTGCGTGTTCGATTTCAGCGCTGCGCTTCGCAGCGTCCGGACGTTCCTGAACACCGCGCAGGTGCTGGAGAACACCGGCGTGATGGCGTACGACGGCGCGATCCGGTACATCGACACCGGCGACTACCTGCAGGCCGGTGCGCAGATCGCCACCATCGAGGCGCGACACGCCTCCTACCTGAACCTGATCAATCGCGACTCGCCGTTCCCGGCCGCCTTCGACATGGGCAAGAAGCCGTCCGAGATCGTCGCGGC
>JBKJIG010000110.1:0-33749 GCA_046598415.1 Gaiellales bacterium | reverse complement strand
CAGCTCACGGACGCGCTGCAGGATCGAGTGCATCTCGTTCAGGGCGCCTTCCGCCGTCTGCACGAGCGAGATGCCGTCCTGGGCGTTGCGGCTGGCCTGGGCGGTGCCGCGGATCTGGGCACGCATACCCTCCGAGATCGCCAGGCCGGCCGCGTCATCGGCAGCGCGGTTGATGCGCAGACCGGACGACAGCTTCTCCATCGACTTCGACAGCGACATCGCCGTCTGCGACAGGTTGCGGTGCGCGTTGAACGCCTCGACGTTCGTGTTGACGCGAAGGGACATTGAGATCCTCCTTGATCTCCGCAGGTACCGAGCCGACCCCAGGGCGGTCGCGCTTCCGTGCGCTACCCGTTACGAAGGGCCCATTGAACACGTTCCCGATCGCTTGCACTGTGTATATCGGAGTAAATGCAATTCTCTTTAGTCATGTTCTTCTTATTTCAAAACGAAGTCGGCAGACAGCTTCCCCCATCCGGGCGTCAAACGGCACCACGAGTCCGCCGATCCAGAAACCATGCGGATCCTGGCAGCCGTCCTCGCGCTCTGCGTGTTTGCACCCGCGGCCTCGGCCGGACGACCGGTCGCCATGATGGCCGCCGACGTGGTCGTCGACCGGCACGCGCACGTGGCGCGCGCGAGCAGCGTCGTCGTGGACGACGCCGACCAGATCCTCGACCGGCGCTACGCGACGACGCTGCTCTACCGGTGCGGCGGCAGCACGTGGCTGACGGCGAAGCGCATCGCCCCCGGCCCGGCCTCGGCCACCATCACGTGGCGGTACTCGAAGCGGCTCGCCCGGCGCACGTGCTCGTTCCGGATCGTCGTCGTCCGGATCGGCCAGCGTCATCAGGCCCGGTCGGCCATCCTGCGCCGCACCCTCTAGCTGGAGCGCTCGCGCAGGCGGGCTACGCCGTCACGCCGGCGCCGGCGCCAAGGCCGTAGACCTCGGGGCGGCGGTGCCGCAGCACGGGCAGCTGGCGGCGGGCGGCGTCGACCCGGGCCGGGTCGATGTCGGCGACGCAGATGCCGTCGCCGTCGGACGCGTTCGCGATCACGACACCCCAGGGGTCGACGATCATCGACCGGCCGAACATGCGGTTGCCGTCCCAGGAGCCATGCTGGTTCGGGGCGATCACGTAGGCGCCGTTCTCGATCGCCCGCGCCCGCAACAGGATCTCCCAGTGGTCGCGGCCGGTGTGCAGCATGAAGCCCGCCGGAACGGTGAACACCTCGGCGCCGGCCACGGCGAGCGCCCGGTACAGCTCGGGGAAGCGCAGGTCGTAACAGACGGTCAGCCCCACCTGCCAGCCGGCGAGCTCGGCGATCGTCAGCTCCTCACCGGGCCGATCGGTGTTCGACTCGCGCACCGCGCGGCCGTCGACCTCGACGTCGAACATGTGGAGCTTGCGGTAGCTCGCAACGAGCGAGCCGGCCGGATCGAACGCGAGCGACAGGTTGCGGATGCGGTTCTCGCCGTCGAGGCGCTCCGAGATGGAGCCGCCGACGAGCCAGATACCGTGCTCGCGCGCCCAGCCCTGCATGGCGGCGACGGTCGGCCCCGTCAGGTCCTCGGCGGCCTCGAGCATCCGCTCCTTCGGGCCGATCGCGTTCCACTTCTCGGGCAGCACGACCAGGGTCGCGCCGGACGCGGCCGCCCGCTCGACAAGGTCGCCCGCGGTTGCGAGCACGTCATCGAGCGGGCGAGCAGCGTTCAGCTGCACGCACGCCGCCCGGAGCGGTGTGCGTGCGTCGGTCATCCGGTGGCGGTCGGCAGCGCGCCGAGGCCGAGGGCGGGGCCGAAGCCGCCGAGCACGGCCGTCATCAGCTCCTGCGAGCTCTTGGCGTTCGCCGGCGGCGTGATCTTCGGCGAGTCGGCCGGCAGCATCGTGGCGTCGAGGTCGACCGTGAGGCCCTTCAGGCCCTGCGCGTCGGCGACGTTGGTGAAATCGCCGTCGAGCTTGAAGGTGAGCCGGTGGACGACGCGGTCGTCCTTGCCGATCCAGACGTCGACCTTCGGGTCGTTGAAGGCGTCGGTGATCTGCTTTGCGTTGGCAGGGCTGACCCCTTCCGACGTCGATCCACTGAGCTGCTTGACGCCGGCGAGCGCTGCGGCGACGTCGAGCGTGCCCTGGATGTGCTCCGTCTCGATGCCACCGACCTTCTCGTCGCCGACCTTCTTCGCGTCCTTGAAGTACTTCGACGGGTCGGAGAGGGCCGACCTGATCTTGCCGGGGTCGACGCTCGGAGCCGTGGTGGTGCCGCCCGTGGCGCCGCTGGCAGCGCCTGCGAGGGCCTTCGTGTCGAGCACGTACCACTGGTCGTCGTACTGGATCCACTGCGTCTTGCCGTCGCTGAGCAGCTTCGCGTTCAGCGCCAGCGCGCCGAGATCGAGCGCGAAGTTGACGTCGGACGACTTGGCGGCGCTGTCGGTGACGCCGGTGACCTTGAGGTTGATGGGCTGTGTCAGCAGGGCGCCGGCGGCGCCGGCGGCCGCGGGCACGCCGTCGATCTTGACGCTCAGCGCGAGATCGAGCTTCGACGGGCCGGTCGACTGCTGCAGGCCGGCCAGCAGGCCGCCGTCGGCGGAGCCGCCCACCGCAGCACTGCCGCTCCCGGCCGGCGCGGAGGTCTCGGACTTCTTGTCACTGCCACCGCAACCCGCGGCTACGAGAGCGATGGCACAGCTGATGAGGATGATCGGGCGACGCATCAGACGGCGCCTCCTTCCGGGTGGATGCACCTCTCATTCATAGCGCGTGGCGCAAGGAGGACCGGCACAAGGCGCAGAATCAGCAGAGCGGGATCGATCTGGTCCCCTGGATCGAGGAGCGGGCTTCCATGGCTGAGCGCGGCACGATCGGCAAGGCGACGTTCGAGCAGGTGACCGCACTGGTCGACGAGGGCATGACCCGGTCGGCCGCGTTCGCGAAGGTCGCGGAGGAGACCGAGCGCACGCCGGCGACGGTCGCGACGGCGTTCTACCGCGTCGCGCGCGAGATGCCCGACGGCGGCGGCGTGCAGCAGCGGCCGCGTAAGAAGCGCGTCGCGAGCGACGCGCCGGCTGCACCGAAGCGCGGCCCCGGCCGGCCGCGGCGGGCGCCCGCGACGGACGTGGACGAGCTGCTGCAGACGGCGCACCGCACGATCGACGCGCTCGGCGCGCACCTCCGCGCGCTCGATCAGGAGGTGCGCGACCTGCGCGATAGCGGCGCGCGCATCGACCAGATCCGCAGCCTGCTCGGCTGATCCGCGCCGCTCACGCGAGCGCGTCGATGAGCGAGGTCTGCGTGTCGGCCACGACGCGGATCGCGCGCGCCATCGCGGTGAAGCCGAGCGCCGCGGTGCTGAGCTCGAGGATCGCGTCGACGTCGAACGGATCCTGCGCGATCGCATGCGCGGCGCCATCCATGGTCGCGCGGGCCTGTCCGATGTCTGCGGTGAGGAGGTCGAGCGCGCTCGCCGCCGGCTGCACGGTCACGTGATCAGCATCGACCGTCACGAGGGCGGCCGCGCTCACCCCTCCGGGGGTTCGTCCTCGCCCTCGGGCGCGGCCTCGCCGCGCAGCTCGGCGAGCAGCTTGCGGTAGCTGGCGAGCCGCTCCGGATCGACGGCGCCCTCGACGGCGCAGCCGGCCTCGCCGATGTGCAGGCAGGTGCGAAACCGGCACAGCGCCGCGGCCTCGGCGATCTCCGGAAACGCGAACGGCAGCTCTCGCACGTCGAGCCCGGCGGGCGAGAAGCCGCGAATGCCGGGCGTGTCGATCACCTCGATGCCGACGCCGTGGATGAGCCGCGCGGCCGTCGTCGTGTGGCGCCCGCGGCCGATCACCTCGTTGACGACCCCGGTCGCCTGTGCGCCGCCGGTGACCGAGTTGACGAGCGTCGACTTGCCGACGCCCGAGTGGCCCGCGAACGCCGCCAGCCGCCCACCGATCAGCGCGCGCACCGCGGCCGCGCCCTCCGGCGAGCGGGCATCGACGATGGCGCCCGGATAGCCGAGATCGGCATACGCGGCGAGCACGCGCTCGGGCGGCTCCTCCGCCTGGTCCGCGAGGTCGGCCTTGGTGATGACGATGACCGCCTCCATCTCCCCCGCCCACGCCGCAACCAGCAGCCGGTCGATCAGCCCCCGCCGCAGCGGCGGATCGGCAGCCGCGGCGACGACGACCAGCACGTCGGCGTTTGCGACCAGTACCTGATCGCCCCGCCCGAGCCGCTGCGCCCGCACGAGCTGCGTGCGCCGGTCGTCGATGCGGTCGATGCGCGCGGTGCCGTCATCCATCACCGTGACGTCGACCTCGTCGCCGGCGACCGGCCGGAACCGGCCCCGCAGTCGCCCTGCGAGCTTCGCGACGCGCTCCTCGCCACCCACCCGGACGACGGCCATCCCGCCGCCGATGGCAACGACACGACCACGGCCCGCAGATGTCCGGGATGTCACGAACGGGGAGTGTACGGGCGGGGAACTTGGTCGGAGGTACGGGGAATGCCAATTGCACGGAACGCGCCGTGCACTTGGCCGATCGCGAACGGGCACGCGAACGGCGTCGGTCGTGCACTTGCACGCGTCACGCCGTGCACTTGGCACCTCGCCCCTACACCTAGACTCCGCCCCGTGCGCACCTTCGGCATCGACCTCGTCTCGATCCTGATCTTCGCCATCCTCGGCCGCCGGAACCACGCCGAGGGGACGGCGCTGATCGGGGTGCTGGTCGTCGCCTGGCCGTTTCTCGCCGCGTGGACGATCGCGTGGTTCGCGACGCGGCTCGACCGGCGGCCGGAGTCGGCGGCCCGGGCGTTGCGAGCGCTGGTCGTCGCGATCCCGATCGCCCTCGCGTTGCGGGTCGCGACCGATCGCGGGATCGCGCCGGCGTTCATCGTCGTCGCGTGCGTGTTCCTCGGAGTCGTGCTCGTCGGACGGCGATCGCTCGTGTCGCTCGTCGGTGGCCGGCGCCGGGCGCGAACCGCTACGGGATGAGGAGCAGCTTGCCGCCGGCGCGGCGCTCGACGATCCGGGCGTGGGCCTCGTTGACGTCTTCCAGCGGCAGCTCGGTCGTCGCCACGGCTTGCAGCTCGCCGGCGGCGAGCAACTGCAGCACGTGCGCCGACTTCGCCGACAGCTCCGCGGTGTTCGAGCCGAGCCCGCCGTAGCCCAGGATGCGCGCCGACTTCCGGTAGAAGTCCGCCGACGCGATGCTGAACGACGGGCCGGAGCTCGCGCCGAACACGACCATCACGCCGCCGCGGCCGAGGGCTTTCGCGGCGGGCTCGGAGTACGGCCCGCCGAGCGGGTCGAACACGACATCGATGCCGGCGCCGAGGTCGCGGAGCCGCGTCTCGAGGTCGTCGGCGGACGAGACCACGACGTCGTCGGCGAGGTCGAGGAGGCGGGCGACGCTCTCCTCCCGCGACGTCTGTGCGATCACTCGCGCGCCGCGCGCGCGGGCCATCTGCAGCGTGTAGGAGCCGACGCCGCCCGATGCGCCCAGCACCAGCACGGTCATGCCCGCCTCGACCCCGGCCAGCTCCGTGATGTCGAAGGCCGTCACGCCGGCCACACCCACGCCCGCCGCCTGCGCGTCGGTGACGCCGTCCGGCACGTCGGCGAGCCCGGCCGCCGGCACCGCGATGCGCTCGGCGTAGCTGCCGTCGCGCGCCACGCCGATGCCGGCGCCGCGGAACGCGACGCGGCGCCCCTCCTCCGTCACGCCCGCACCCTCCGATCCGCCGGTCCGCGGCAGCGGGCCCGCGGCGACGACGGTGCCGCGGGACACCCAGACGTCGAGCGGGTTGACCGCAGCCCGGGTGATGTCGATCACGACCTCGCCCGGGCCGGGAACCGGCTCGGGGACGTTCTGGAGGACGAGCGGCTCGCCGTAGACGAGCTGCCGCATGGCGCGCACGGCGTTAGATCCCGACGCCGCCGACGCAGACGTACTTGACCGTCAGGTACTCGTCGATGCCGACCGAGCCGCCCTCGCGGCCGTAGCCGGACTCCTTGACGCCGCCGAACGGCGCGTTGGCGGCCGAGATGATGCCCGTGTTGGCGCCGACAATGCCGTAGTCGAGCTTCTCGGCGACCCGCAGCAGGCGCGCGTAGTCACGCGTGTGGAAGTAGGCGGCAAGGCCGTAGACGGTGTCGTTCGCGTACGCGATCGCCTGGTCCTCGTCGTCGAACGGCGTCAGACCGGCAACCGGCCCGAACGTCTCCTCGCGGTAGATCAGCATCTCGTCGGTGACGCCCGACAGCACGGTCGGCTGGTAGAACGAGCCGCCTTCGTACTCGCCGCCCGACAGGCGCTTGCCGCCCGTGACGAGTGTGGCGCCGCGATCGAGCGCATCCTTGACGTGCTCTTCGGACTTCTCGACCGCGCGGTCGTCGATCAGCGGGCCGATCGTGACGCCGTCGGCGAGGCCGTTGCCGACCGCGAGCTTCGCGACCTTCTCGGCCAGGCGCTTCGTGACCTCGTCGTACACGCCACGCTGAATGTACACGCGGTTCGCGCACACGCAGGTCTGGCCGGCATTGCGGAACTTGGAGGCGATCAGGCCGTCGACGGCCTCGTCCAGGTCGGCGTCGTCGAAGATCACGTACGGCGCGTGGCCGCCCAGCTCGAGCGACAGCTTCTTGACACCGTCGGCGGACAGCCGGATCAGTTCCTTGCCGACCTCGGTCGACCCGGTGAACGAGATCTTGCGCACGCGCGGGTCGCCGAACAGCTCGCGCGAAACCATGCCGGACGAACGCGACGTGACCAGGTTGACGACGCCCTTCGGGACACCGGCGTCCTCGATGCAGCGCAGGATGGCGGCGGCCGTGAGCGGCGTGGAGGATGCCGGCTTCACGATGCTGGTGCAGCCGGCGGCCATGGCCGGGCCGAGCTTGCGGGTCATCATCGCGGCCGGGAAGTTCCACGGCGTGATCGACGCGACCACGCCCACGCCCTGGCGCAGCACGAGCACGCGGTTGTTCGCGTTCTGCGGCGGCACGATCTCGCCGTAGGTGCGCTCCGCCTCGCCGGCGAACCACTCCATGAAGGCCGCCGCGTAATCGACCTCGCCGCGCGCCTCGGCCAGGGGCTTGCCCTGCTCGAGCGTCATCAGGCGACCGATCTCGTCGGCGCGCTCGCGCATCACCTCGCCCGACTTGCGCAGCAGGCGGGCGCGCTGGATGGCGGGCGTGTTGCGCCAGCCCTCGAGCGCGTCGGCGGCCGCGTTGATCGCGGCGCGCACGTCGTCGGCGGTCGCATCGGGGGTCGAGCCCACGACCTCGCCGGTGGCGGGGTTCGTGACGTCGAAGCGGCCGTTGCCGGATGCCTCGACCCACGCTCCACCGATCAGGAGCCGCTCGTCGCGGCGGGTCTGCGTCGTAGCCATGTGGATCTTCCTTCTCGAGTCTTGGGAACGGTAGCGTCTAGCGCCAGGGCGATGAGGAGGGCCGCTGCCACCGGCACCGTCGCGGGCAGCGTGTCGAGCACGTGGAAGAGGAATCCGAAGGCTACGCCGCCCACGAACACGGCGCCAGCGGCGATCAGCCGCGTGCGCAGCACGGAGCCCGCGATCACGACGCCGAGCAGGGCCCCGAGGTAGGCGTCGCCCCACCCCATCGAAGCGGTTCCCCACACCAGCTCCTGCAAACGCGGCAGGTCCGACATGGGCTGCGCGGCGCTGAGCGCACGGGACGCGACCTGCACCTGCTCCGAGACCACCACCTGGTAGACGTCGACGACGGTCGCGGCCAGGATCCCGATGATCAGGCCGCCGCGGGGCGCGACGGTGCCGGTGAGCCACGCGAGCGAGACGGCGGCGCCGGCGATCAGGGCGTCGGTGGCGATCTGCGCCGGCCTCCCGTCGCCCTTCCACGCGATCACGTAGAGGACCGGCGTCAGCAGCGCGAGCGCACGGACGCGGAAGGCGAACAGGCCGCACGCCGCGGCGATCGGCGTGGCGATGGCGGCGAGGTCGGTCGCCTGCTGCGCGAGGCTCGGCCGCTCGGCGAGCAGCATGGCGATGCCGCCGATCGCGGCGAGCGGGATCAGCCCCAACCACGCACGACGCACGAGCCGCGGCGGTTGCCGCGGCCCGAGCACCGTGATCGCCTGCACTGCGCAGAGCGCCACGAACCCACTCGTGAAGGGGACGAACGTGCTCATCGGGGTGCCGAGATTCGAACTCGGGACCTCTCCGACCCGAACGGAGCGCGCTACCAGGCTGCGCCACACCCCGAGCCGGCCAAGTATCGCACAGGCCCCGGTGCGGCAATGCAGAAGGAGGTCTCCTGTACCGTGCGGTCGTGGCTGTGGAACTGCGGATCATGCCGGTCGGCGGCCTTGGCGAGGTCGGGCGGAACATGACGGTGCTCGACTGGGGCGCCGAGCGTGTCGTGGTCGATTGCGGCATCGGCTTCCCCTCGACCAGCGAGCGCGACGGCGTCGTCGAGCAGTTTCTGCCCGACGTCCGCGTGCTCGGAACCCAGCCGATCGCGGCCGTGGTGCTCACGCACGGGCATGACGACCACATTGCGGCGCTCGCCCACCTGATCCGCCAGGGCGCGCCCATCGGTCGCATCATCGGCATGCCGTTCACGATCGAGCTCGTCAAGGCGAAGCTCGCCGAGGGCGTCCCGCTGCCGCCACTCGTGGTGGCGCGGCCCGGCACGCCCGTCACCACCGGTGCCTTCGCATTTGAGTACGTACGCGTGGCCCACTCGATTCCCGACGCAGCCGCCGTCGCCATCACCACGCCGGTCGGCGTGGTCGTGATGACGGGTGACTACAAGCTCGATGACACGCAGGCCAACCCGAAGCGCCGTTGCGACCGCGGCCGCCTCGGCACGCTCGGCCGCGCGGGCGTGCTGGCGATGCTGGGCGACTCGACGAACGCCGACGAGCCCGGCAGGACGCCCGGCGAGGACACGACTTCCGACCCCCTGCACGATGTCGTCGCTGCGGCCGCAGGGCGCGTCATCGTCACCTCGTTCGCCTCGAACATCGATCGCATCGACCACGCCATCCGCGCCGCCGACGCCACGAACCGCCGCGTCACGTTCATCGGGCGTTCCGTGCGGCGGAACATGGCGATTGCCGAGCGCCTGGGCGAGATCTCGCCGCCGAACCGCGACACCGCCGGCCCGCGCGAGCTGGAGTCGCTGCAACCACGCCGCTCGATGGTCATCTGCACCGGCTCGCAGGCCGAGCGCAACGCCGTGCTGGCACGCGCCGCGCGCGGCGACCATCCGCACCTGCAGCTCGGCCGCACCGACACCGTCGTGTTCGCGAGCCGGCCCGTGCCGGGCAACGAGCCCGACGTCGAAACGATGATCGCCGCGTTCGTTGCGCAGGGCGTCAAGGTCGTCACCCACGAGGACGCGCCCATCCACGTCTCCGGCCACGCGCGCGCCGACGAGGTCGAGGAGATGATCGGGCTGCTGCGACCGCGGTTTTTGATTCCCGTGCACGGCGAGCCGCAGATGCAGGAGGCGCAGGCGATCATCGCCGTCGCCCGCTGCGGCCTCGACCGCGGCAACGTGGTGCTGGCGCGCAACGGCGACGTGATCGTGCTGACGCGCGACCGCTGCGAGATCGACGATCACGTCCCGGTGGCCGTGATCGAGGCCGACGGCGACGGCGTGCCGCTGTCCGATCCGCGCGCCGCGCGCTAACGGGCGAGCCGATGGCGCGGCGCGACGAGATCGTCCGGTACCTCGACGAGACGCTCGAGGCGGCGCAGTATCGCGACCACCTCCCACTCGGCCTGCAGGTGCCCGGCGCCGAGCAGGTCGACCACGTCTGCACCGCCGTGTCCGCATCGCTCGACGTGTTCGAGCGCGCCGCGGCGGCCGGTGCGCAGATGCTGGTCGTCCACCACGGCCTGTTCTGGGACAACTCACCGCGCCGGATCGGCATGCTCGAGCGCCGCCGGCTGGAGGCGCTGTTCACGAACGACCTCTCGCTGGTCGCGTACCACCTGCCGCTCGACGGACACCACGAGCTCGGCAACAACGCGGTGCTCGCGGCGATGCTCGGCCTCGAGGACGTCGCGGCGTTCGGCGACTACCGCGGGCGCCTGCTCGGCCGCTACGGCACGTTGCCGGCGCCGGAACCCTCGGCAGTGCTCGCCGCGCGCCTCGGTGCGGCGATCGGATCGCAGCCGCTGGTGTTCCCCGGCGGCGCCGACCCGGTGCGAACCGTCGGCGTGATCTCGGGTGCGGCCGGCCGCGAGATCACCGAGGCGGCCGAGCTCGGCCTCGACTGCTTCATCACCGGCGAGCCGGAGGAGGACTCCACCTACCTCGCCACCGAGCTCCGCGTCACCCTGATCGCCGCCGGCCACAACGCCACCGAGACGGTCGGCGTCCAGGCCGTGGGCGAGCTTCTCGTGCGGGAGTTCGGCGTCGCGACGAGCTTCCTCGCGGTTGCGAACCCGGTCTGATCACGATCTGGTCACGGTCGTTGCAGGTGTCCGGTCACGGTGGTACGGTTCAAGCCATGGAATCGCAAGGTGATCGGGACTGAGCGACGTGGATACGCTCACTTGCGATCAGATGGATTTCCTGGCCCACCGGCTCCTTGAGCGCGGTGGGTTTCGTGTTTTCTAGGCCTCTTATTTTGGGCACCAGCAAGCAGGAGGGCGCGTAGATGGCGAATCACCTGACCCCCGACGAGGTGGCGAAGGAGTTCGGGATCGACACCAGAGACGTCATTCGTCTCTGCATCGAAGAGCACGTCCCGATCTACCACGGAAAGATCGACAAGACCCTCTTCGGCGCCGCGAGGGACGAGCTCGATCGCGAGCTCATGCCCACGGGGTAAGGCCCCGTCGTTTTGAGCTCGTTGCGACGGGCCCCGTGACCCCAGCGGTCACGGGGCCCGTCGCCGTCCTGGGCTTCAAATGCGAGGAGCGTGCAATTGCACGGAGCGCGCGGTGCAATTGGCCGTGCCGCGGGCATGTCGCTCGGAGCGCGGTCACCGTGCAATTGCACGCAACGCGTCGTGCACTTGGACGTCGACACGCCGCCTCTTGTCGACGCACCGCTCGTGCACTTGCACGATGCAGTCCGTGCACTTGGACGCGTCCCACCCCTCCCCGCTCCGATCGCTACGCTCCGGCGCCGTGATCGGTGACCCAATCCCAGCCGTCGACCTCCTCGCGCTGCTCGAGGGCCGGCGCGCATCGGGAATACGCAGCCGGTCGCTGTCGCTGTCGTGGCACGACGTCCGGACGCGGTCGGTCGAGATGCTCCACGGGCTGCAGGCGGCCGAGGTCGGCGACGGCGCTACGGTCGCGTTCCCCGGGCGGTTGCGGCCGGAGCGGCTGTGCGCGGAGCTGGGCGCGCTCGCCGGCGGCTGTCGCGTCGTCGCCGACGATGGCGACGTCGTCGTGGTCGACGATGCGTGGGATGCCGGCCCGGCGCCGACCGGTCTCATCGTCGTGATCGATGGTCCCGGGGCCGGTCAGTCGATCGGGCTCGATCGGTTCGCGGCGCGCGGCGTGGCGTGGGCCGCGTCGCATGCCGTGTCGCCGCGGCCGGTGCCGCTCCTCGCGGCCGGCGGGGTCCGCACCGGCGACCACGTGCTCGTGCGCGCGGCGTGCGACCGATCCGTCGTCCGGTCGGTGCTCGTCGCGGCCGCGGTCGCGGGCACCGATCTGTACGTCGGCGAGGAGCGTGCGGACGCCGTGCCCGAGCTCGATCGAACCGGTGCCGACGTGCTCGCGTCGAACGCCGACGATGTGGAGCGGATCGCCGCGTTCGCAGCCGGCCAGCGCGCGACGGCGCCGCGGACGCTGCGTCGCGTGGGGCGTGGCCCGCTCGGGGGGCGCCTGCGGCTGGTGCTCGTCGACCGGCTCCCGACGGAGGCGGCGTGCGCGACGCTCGGCCGGCTCGGCGTGGCCGTCGTGACGGCGGGCTGAAACGGCTCCCGTGGTACGGTGGCCGAGCCGTGCGTCGCGTCCTCGTCACGTGCCTCGCCGTCGTCGCGAGTGTCTTCCTCGCTGCCACTTCGCCGGCCCGGGCCGATCGTGCTGCCAACGCCCGCGCCGCCCTCGGGCAGCTCGAGGCGGCCGAATCCGACGCGCTGCTCGAGCTGTTCGCGGCCGACTCGAAGCTCGATCGCGCACGCGCCCGGGCCGACAACCTGCGCAGCCGCGCCCGCCGCCAGGCGGAGCGCGTCGCCGACGCCCGCCGCGAGGTCGCCGTCGGCCGCACCAACCTCCGCACCGCCCAGTCCACGCTGTCGGACCGCCTCGCCGCGGCGTTCCGCGCGGGCGACGTCGACCCGTTCGTGATCCTGCTGAGCGCCGCATCGCTGTCCGATGCGCTCGACGGAATCGCCATCGTGAACCGCGTCTCGGCGCGCGACGCGACCCTGATCTCCAACGTCCAGCACAGCCTCAGCACCTCGAAGAGGGCGGAGCAAACCCTCACCGCCGAGCAGGGCCGGCTCACCACGGCGTCCGCCGCCGCCGACGCGCAACGCACCCAGGCCGGGAACGCGCGCGCCGCCAAGGCCTCGCTCGTCGCCGGCCTGCGCAGCTCGAAGCAGATCGCGGCGCGCCGCCTGACCCAGATCGAGGAGGCGGCCGCGGCCGCCCGCGAGAAGGCTGTCCAGATCGAGGGCGATGCGGCCGACGCGCCCGCCAGTGGCGACACCGGCAGTGGCGGCGACGCGACGCCGGCCGACACCGGCGGCAGCGGCGGGAACGACGGCAGTGGTACGACCGACGCTCCGACACCACCGCCATCCGGCCCGATCGGCAGCGGCGACACGCTGACCGTCGTCTCGACCGCGTACGCCATCCACGGCACCACAGCGACCGGCTTGCGCACGCGACGCGGCATCTGCGCGACCGACCCCCGCGTGATCCCGATGGGCACGCAGTTCACCGTGCCGGGGTACGGCCGCTGCGTCGCGGCCGACACGGGCGGCGACATCAAGGGCAACCGGATCGACGTGTGGCTGCCGACCGAGGCCGAGGCCCTCCAGTGGGGCTTCAAGACCGTCACCGTCTCGATCCAGTAGCGCTCCACGCGGAACGGACGGGGGCGCCGGACGCTACGATGAGTAGGTGGAGACAAGCGCGGAGCTCCGTGTCGTTCTCGCGGATGACCACGACATGTTCCGGACTGCCCTGCGCCAGCTGCTGGAGGAGAACGGTCCTCTCCGGGTGGTTGGAGAGGCGGCGACCGGCGAGGGTGCCGTCACGCAGGTGCGTGAGCACGCGCCCGACGTCGTCGTCATGGACCTTGCGATGCCCGGCCTCGGCGGTGTCGAGGCGACCCGGCTGATCATCGACGAGGCGCCGCACACGAGCGTCGTCGTGCTGACGGTCTCCGAGGAGGCGTCCGACGTCGTCGACGCGATCGTCGCGGGCGCCTGCGGCTACCTGTTGAAGAGCGCCTCCATCGACGAGCTGATCGCCGGCATCCGCGCGGCCGCCGCCGGCGACGCGCTGATCTCGCCCGGCATCGCCGGTCGCCTGCTCTCCCACGTCCGCGAGCAGGCCGCCCCCGTGTCGCCGTCGCCGACGACGCAGCTGTCTGCGCGCGAGCTCGACGTGCTGAAGCTGGTCGCCGAGGGCAAGGACAACGCCGAGATCGCCGCCGAGCTGTTCATCAGCCCGAAGACGGTCAAGAATCACATTTCGAACATCCTGATGAAGCTCCAGATCTCGAACCGCATCCAGGCCGCCGTCTACGCTGTCCGACGTGGGATTGTCTAGGCGCCGGACCGTAGTCGTCGCCGCGCTCGTCGCGGTCGTCGTCACCGCCCCGGCCCACGCCGCCTCGCCGAGGACCCTCTCGAAGTTCATCTCGGCCAGCGGTCTGAGCGGGTCGGTGTCCGTCTCGGTCGTGCGGCTCGACGGTACGCCCGTGTACGAGTGGAAGGGCACGAAGACCCGCATTCCGGCCTCGAACGAGAAGCTGGTGACGGCCGTCGCGGCGCTGTCCGAGCTGGGCGCGACGGCGCGCGTGCACACGGCGGTGGCCACGGTCGGCGAGCCGTCCGGCGGCGGCGTCATCCACGGCTCGCTCTATCTCGTCGGCGGCGGCGACCCGACGCTTTCGAGCTCCGACATCATGCGCCTCGCACGGTCGGTGAAGGCGTCGGGCGTGCGTCGCGTGACCGGCAGCATCGTCGGCGACGAGACCCTGTGGGACGCGCGGCGCGACGCGCCGGGCTGGAGGCGAGGCTTCCTCGGTGAGGAGTGCCCGCCCCTGTCGGCGCTGACGGTGGCGCGCAACAAGGCGGGTCGGTCGGCCACCCGCGCGGCGGCGGCGCTGCTGCGCGCGCTGCGCACGGCCGGCGTCAAGGTCAACGGCACCGTCCGCGCCGGCCGGGCACCGGCGGGCGCCGCGCCGATTGCGCTCGACGCGTCGCCTCGCATCGACACGATGCTGCGGACGATGGGCAAGAAGTCCGATAACTTCATGGCCGAGATGCTGCTGAAGGCCGTGGGTGCAAGCGCGTACGGTCGCGGCACGACGGCGAACGGCGCCAAGCGCGCTCGGCAGGCGCTGCGCGACCTGGGCGTGTCGCTGACCGGCTCGCGCATCGTCGACGGATCCGGCCTGTCGGGCAGCGATCGCACCACGACGGGCCTGCTGGCCCGGCTGCTCGCCGCCGCGTCGCGGACGCCGGCGATCGCCGCGCCGCTGCGCAAGTCGCTCGCGATCGCGGGTCGCGACGGCACGCTCGCCCGCCGTATGACGACCGGCCCGGCTCGCGGCGTCGTCCGCGCGAAGACGGGCACCCTCAACACCAGCTCCGCGCTGTCGGGCTACGCCGGGCCGTACGCCTTCAGCGTGATCGTGAACGGCGCTGCCGTGAACCACTCCACGGCGCACGCGCTGCAGGACCGCATCGCGCAGTACCTGGCGCGCGAGGCCTGAGCCGCTCAAGCAGCTCCGGCAGCTGCCGATGACGTATCTAGGACCGCTCGATCGTCCTCACTCGAAGCATGGGCCGACCAGGCATGCACCGCGAGCCGGAGACGAGGAAGCGATGACCAACGACGAACGACAGGACGATCGGTGCGGCAGCGCGACTGCCACCCTCGCCCCGACCGATCACGCACGCGCCGCTGCGAGCCTGGCGTACCGCACGTGGGTGCGGCACGTGGACGACCTCGCCCTGGTCGTGCTGCACCCGGATGAGGCCGCGGTGCTGCGTGACGCCGCCGACGCGTGCCTGTTCGACGACGCCGACGCCGTCGAGCGCGTTGCGGCCGCGTGCGAGCTGCTCGTACGGCTGGGCGAGTACGGCCGCCTCGAGGCGCACACGGCCAGGCGCCTCGGCGATGAGCTCGTCGCGGTCGACTGCGAGTCGCGCCGGCTCGTCGCACTGTCCGCCTGACCGCGGCGATTAGAAGGTGTTGCCGCCGTCCGCCGAGGCGTAGAGGCGCCCGTTCTGCGCGACGGCGAACAGCAGCGACGGGTTGCGCGGGTCGACGGCCACAAGTCGTGCCGACAGTCCCTTGGCGGCGAACGTCTCGCCCCGGTCGCGCGAGACCCGGACGACCGGCGAGGCGATGACGACCGTGCCCGCGTCGAACGCCGACGTGGCGACGTCACGCACGTTGGCGGGTGCCGAGGTGAGACGCCGGAAGCTGTAGCCGAGGTCGTCGGACGCGAACAGGCCCTCGCGGCAGGCCGCGAAGATGCGGACGCGGCCGCCACGTCCGGGTTCGGACGACGCGGCGAGCGACCGCGGGTGCACGCACAGCCCGGTGGCCGAGACGACCCACCACACGCGCCCGCCGTCCTTCGTGTACCGCAGCGTCTGGCCGTTGTCGCCGACGCGGGCCAGCGCCCACATGCGGTTGTGGCGTGGGTCGGACGCGAGGCTCGTGACGGAGCCGGAGAACGGCCACCGCCGCGTCACGATCTCGGTGCGCAGCGACGGGTCGCGGATCTCGTAGTGCTGCCCGCGCGAGACGTAGGCGCGTCCGGCGGTGTAGCCGATCGACTGCGCGCCGCGCACGGCCGGACGCGCCACGCGCCACGTGCGCGCCACGTCGATCGTCGTCCAGAGCCCGTTCGCGGAGCCGACGGCGATCGGTGCGAGCGCCTGGTTGCTGACGCTGAGGAACTTCGGGTCGCCCGCGCGGGGCGGCAGCGCGCGATCGGGCGGGCCGGGCGGCGTGCAGGCCGCGAGCAGCGCGACGAGGACGACGGAAACGGCGAGGGGGCGTCGCACCGTCGCAGCCGTCACAGGAAGAGCGCTCGCAGGCGCATGGCGAGCCCCATGTCGCCGCGCACCTTGAGGCGACCGGTCAGGAACGCCAGCTGCGGATCGAGGCTGCCGGCCACGACCTTCAACCAGTTCTCGGCCGACGCGACGACGACCAGCGTCGGATCGTCGTGCGGTCCGACAACGACCGTGCAGGCGCCGTCGGCGACCGTGACGTGCCACGTCCCGCCACCGTCGCCGCTGAGCTCGAACTGGATGATGGCGGTCACGCCAACAGCCGCAGCCGGGTTGAAGCGTCCGGGCAGCGCGGCGAAGAACTCGGCAGCAGTCACGCCCGAACGGTAGCGGCCGGGGGTCGCGCCGCACCCGCCCACCCGGAAGCGGCTCCGCACGAGAGTCGATCGCCTACCCTTCGGGCGCCCAATTGCACGGCGCGTTGCGTGCAATTGCACCGCCGGTAGAACCCCAGGAGCCCTTGCGACGTGACGTACATCATCACCGAGCCCTGCATCGACGTGAAGGACCGATCGTGCGTTGAGGTCTGTCCGGTCGACTGCATCCACGAGTCCGATCGCATGCTGGTGATCGACCCCGAGGAATGCATCGATTGCGGCGCTTGCGAGCCGGAATGCCCGGTCGAGGCGATCTTCCCCGAGGATGCCGTCCCGGACGCGATGGAGCCGTTCATCAAGATCAACTACGCGTACCCGAACGGCCTCGGTCAGGTGAACGACCTGGTGACGGCGCGGACCGACCAGTCGCCGCCGCCGCCGATCACCGGCTACCGCGAGTAGCTCAGACGAGTTGCCGGCGGCGCTCGGCGCGCGTCGGCGCAAGCCGCGGCATCGCCACCGCACCGTCGCCGTCCTCGATGGCTGCGGCGGACATGCCGCGTCGCACCTCGCCGAACGAGAGCCCCTCGAGCGACAGGAAGACGAAGCCGAGGCCCGCGCCGAGCGCCACCTCGATGACCTGCAGGCCGATGCCGAACGTGATGGCAGTCGTCTGGTCGACGCCGTAGCTGACGCGCAGCGCGAGAGCCACGGCGAGCTGGAAGACGCCGACGTTGCCCGGCGTGATCTGCACGAGCCCCACGACGTTCGATGCCACGAATACCGCGGCCGCCGCGCCGAGCGTGTGCGAATCAATGCCGAATGCACGCAGGGTCAGCCAGATACCGAGCAGCTGTGTCGCCCACGACAGCATCCCGGCGCCGAGGCTGAACGCTCCGCGGCGCGGCGATCGCAATAGCTCGAGCCCGCTCGCCATGCCGTTCAGGACGGCCTCGACGGACCGCAGAAAGCTGGTCCAGCTCGACGCGGCCTTCGCCGGCGGACGCGAGTCGGGGTTGCGCCGGGCGCGCCAGCGGGCGAGGATCTCCACGGCGATGACGCCGACCACCAGTGCCACCACGGCACCGGTGAGGGCGATCACGCCGTCGATGATCTGGCGCGGCACGTTCGGCAGCAGCACGATCATCAGGATCACGAACACGACCAGCGTGATGCCGAGGATGATCTGCTCCATCACGAGCGTGCCCGCGATCGTCGGCATCCGCAGCGTGACGCCCGAGTCCTTCTGCACGCGGCGGCGCAGCACGAACATCCGGCCGACCTCGCCGAGGCGCGCCACCAGGGCGGCGTTCAGCAGGAAGCCGACGAAGATGGCCGGGACGACCTGCCGGTACGTGAATCGCGGGTGGTCGGGGATCGTGTCGAGGCTGGTCTTCCAGACGACGGCCTTGAACCACACCGACGCGAAGTTCGCGATCAGGGCCAGGATCACGAGCGGCACGGAGAGCGTCTTGAAGATCTCCCACGCGTCGATGATCTGCTGCCGGTCGGTGCGCTGGAAGATCACCGTCACGATCGCTGCGACGCCGAGGATGACGAGGCCGATGCGCTTCCACGACGTCTGCTGCTCCGGCGCCAGCGCGGCCAGCTCCGAGACCGTCACCGCCGAGAGGCCGGCCTCCTGCATGTCGCGAAGGATCGCCGGCAGGGCGTCGGCGGTCTGGCTGCGGTCGCCGTCGCCGTTGCCGTCAGCGTCGTGCAGGAGCAGGATCGCGCCCGGTCGGAGGGCCTTGCGCGAGCGCTCCACGATCACGTCGGCACCGGGCATCGCGGTGTCGAACACGCCCTTCGTCCAGCCGACGACGCGGTAGCCGAGCCGTCGGGCGACGCGCACGACGATCGGGTTGCGGAAGCCGTGCGGCGCCCGGAACAGCCGCGGCGGCCGCGCACCCGATGCGAGCAGGAGCCGGTGCGTCCGCAGCAGCTCGCGCGTGATCTCCCGCGCGCCGGCGAAGACGAGGATGCCGTGGCTGTACGTGTGGTTTGCGATCTCGTGCCCCTCGCGCACCATCCGCTCGACGATCTTCGGGTGCTCCTCGGCGTGCCGGCCGAGGATGAAGAACGTGGCGCGCGCGTCGGCATCGCGGAGGGCGTCGAGCACGCGCGGCGTGGTGTCGGGCGACGGCCCGTCGTCGAACGTGATCGCGACGACCGGATCGTGGACGCCGGTGCCGTCGATGACCCGGCCGAACAGCGGCGCGTTCGGCGCGAAGCAGCCGATCGTGATCAGCACGAGCGCGCTGGCGAACGCCACGTCGATCAGCCACGCGACGGGGCCGATGCCGGCGTGCACGACGGTGAGATCGAGCGCGGCTGTCGCCCCCGCGCACAGGAGCGCGACCAGAATGTACCGCGTCAGGACCTGTCGCTTGGTCAAGGGGCTGTCTCAGCGCCGACCGCGCATGAGCTCCAGATAGTACTCCTCGAGTTGCGCCGCGACCTTCGGCCAGGCGTACTGGGTGACGGCCGTGCGGCGCCCCTCACGTCCCATCCGCGCGCGTTCCGCCGGCCGGTCGAGCAGGTACAGCAGCGCCTCGGCAAAGCGGGTCGCGTCGTCAGCCGGGTGGATCATCAAGCCATGCTTGCCGTGCTCCATGAGGAGCTGGAACCCCGAGATGCGGCTCGCCACGATCGGCCGACCGCAGCTCATCGCCTCGAGCAGCACCATGCCGAACGAGGCCCGATTGCACGGCGTGCAGTGGACATCTGCGCTGGTGTAGTAGCGCGGCCGCTCCCAGTCAACGCGGCCGGCCCAGTGGACGTCGCCCTGGATGTCGTCCGGGACGCGCTTCTGGTAGTAGCTGCGCAGCGGGCCGTCGCCGACGACGACGAGCCTGACTTCCGGCCCCCACTCGCGCCGCACGCGAATGAACGCGTCGATCATGGTGCCGAGGCCGTTGCGCGGATCGAACCGGCCGAGGAAGAGGATGTTCATGCGCCCGTCGCGCAGGTGTTCGATCGGGTCGGCGTCGGGCGTGAAGTGCCGCTCGTCGATGCCGTTCGGGATGACGGTGTAGTCGTACGGGAAGTACGGCACGAGCGAGCCGATGCAGGCTTCGGAGACGACGACCTTGCCGTCTAGGCGCCCGATCGAGGTGCGCATCGCGCGGCCGAACACGTCGAGCAGCGGCCCGGGCGAGAAGACGGAGTGGAAGGTGCCGACGGTGATCGCCGAAGACGGCGCCGCGAACGGCGCCAGCATGACGAAGCCGGGGTTGTACGGCGCGTGCGTGTGGATGACGTCGAAGCGGCGCTCCCGGAAGAGCTTCTTCATCTTCGAGATCATCCGGAAGTCGAGCGTGTGCAGCGTCTGCGACGCGTTGCCGTACAGACGGAGGGCCTGCCCCATGCGGATGATCTCGAACGGGGCGTCGCGCGAGACGGGCGCGGGATCCTCGTCGGCAACGGACGGCGGCCGGAAGAGGTTGCCGGTGATGACCGTCACCTCGTGGCCGCGGGCGCTCAGGTTGGTCGCCTGTCCGTGGACGTGCTCGGTGATCCCGCCCAGCTGCGGGTAGTAGTAGTCCGTCAGGATGGCGATACGCACAGCCCGAGGATGCTAGCGGAAGCGCCATCTTTGGCACTGTCTACTGCCGAGTGCCAATGTCGGTATACTGCGCGTGTGCCGATCTACGAGTACCGCTGCACGAACGGGCATCAGTTCGACGTGATGCAGCGCATGAGCGACGAGCCGCTGACGGCGTGCACCGAATGTGGCGCACCCGTCCAGAAGGTGCTGAACGCGCCCGCGATCCACTTCAAGGGCTCGGGCTTCTACAACACCGATTACGGCCGCCGGAACGGATCGAAATCGTCGGACTCGTCGAGTTCGGAGGGCGGCGGCGCCGACAAGAGCGGCGACAAATCCTCCTCTTCCTCGGGTTCCGGCTCGAGCGACTCAAGCTCCTCGTCGTCGACCTCGGGAGGCTCCTCAGCCTCCTCCTCCTCGTCGTCGGGTTCGAGCTCGAGCACCGGCTCGGGCTCGGGCTCCTCGAAAAGCGACTAGCCCGTGCGGCCAGTGGTCGTGGTGCTGCTCGCCGCCTTCTTCGCGGCCTGCGGCGGATCGAGCACTCCGAAGACCGTCGACCCTGCGTCGGTCGAGCGGGCCCTCCGCGCCGACGTCGTCCGCCAGGGCGGCGCCCTGAGGACGATCACGTGCCCGGCCGACGCCCAGGCGAAGGCCGGCACCACCTTCGACTGCGCGATCGTGCTCGAAGACGGCACGAAGGCCGTGGCGCACGTGACGATGACGACGGCCGACCGGTTCGACTTCACGACGGCGAGGACGCCGTGAGGGTGTGGGGCTTCGTCGGTGCTCCGATTGCACGGAACGCACGGTGCAATCGGCCGCTTACGAGCAACCGGGGCTGAACGGGTCCTTCGCGTTCCGCTTGCGGGGCGCGGTATCGCCGAGGAACGCCGAGACCACGTCGCGGTTCTCCGACACGCCGGCCAGATAGGAGACGCCGCCGAGCACGACGGGCTCGCCGCCGAGATTGCAGTTCAGGTGGCGCTCGGCGCGGAAGTCGCCCCAGCCCAGCTGCAGCAACTGGTTGGCGCTCAGGTCGGTGGCCAACGGATCGGCGACGTGCGCGCCCACCGACTTGAGGCGGAACAGCGTGCGCGGCGACGCCAGCTTGCTCTTCAGCGCGGACATCACACGCTGCTGCCGCTGCCCACGGGTCACGTCGGAGTCGTTCGCGTTGTCGGAGTTCTTCCGGATCCGCGCGAAAGCGAGGGCGCGTTCGCCGTTGAGATGCAAGGCGCCGCGCTTGAAATGATAGGTGTGCCCGTCGAAGTCGGACGACAGGCGCTCCTTGTTGTAGATGTCAACGCCGCCGACCGCGTCGACCAGCCGGCGGAACCCGGAGAAGTCGACGAGCACGACGTGGTTGATCGGGACACCCGTCAGGTTACGGACGGTCTCGACCGCCAGCGCGGCTCCCCCGCGTGCGTAGGCGACGTTGATCTTGTCCGATCCGGCGCCGGGGATGTCGACCTTGAGGTCGCGCGGAATGGCGAGCGTCGAGACCAGGTGGCTGCCGGGATCGACCCGGATTAGCTGCAGCGAGTCGGACAGGCCGTTGCGGTCGCGGCCCATGACGAGGATCGTGCTCGGCCGCGACAGGAGGAGGCCGGACTGTTGGTCGAGGACCGGCGCGACGGGCGCGGCGCGGGTGATCCGCTCGAGGCGCGCGTTCGCCTTCTGCACGGAGTCGCGGAACGCCAGGTAGCCGACGACGAGCCAGACGCCCGTGCCGAGCAGCAGCAGGACGAGGGCGACCCCGACGATGCGGCCCCACGGCCGACGGCGACGCGGGCGGCTCGGGGGCCGCGGCGCGTTCGAGGGTGCCTTCGGCGTGCCACCGGACGGCGGCAGGATCACCGGCCCGCGGCGCTCACCCTGCGGCGGTGCGTCGATGGACCGGGTCGCGGGACCGGCTTCCGGTAGGTCGAGTTCGGAATTGTCCGGCGATCCACCGCGCTGACCGCCACGATAGACCCGATACGGGCGGTCGGACATAGCCGCAGGGTAGCCGGGGCCTACGCAGGTACTTGCACACCTCACTCCGTGCAATTGGGCGGTACGCAGCCAAAGGCCGCCTCTCGATGCGAGCCCCGGATCGATGCACGCGGCGGTCGTGGAGTGCTGCGCAGAGATGTTGCGGAGCGCGCGAGATAGCACCGACACAGCGTTGTCACCGTAGGCGACATGACGCCGACGCTGCAGAATCCCGACCCGAACCATGACGCCGCGACCGCCGTGTGGTCGCACCAGGAGCGAGGCCCGGTGCGGCGCTACAAGGGGCACGGCAAGGGGCCGATGAAGGCGCCGCGCTGCGTGGCGTGCTTCCCGCGCAGCGTCGCCGGGCAGATGATCCCGTTCCGGTACGGGGTCGCCGTCGCGCTCTGTGCGGATCACCGAGATCCGGCATTCGTCCACTCGCGGGGCGGCCGCGACTTCTTCTCGGCGCTGACGACGACCTACGAGAGCCTCGGTCTGCATGGGAAGCGCTACTCGCACGCCATCCGGGCGTTCGTCGACGACGTGCTGGCCATGGGTCAGCCGACGCCCCGGCACCGTCCCGGTTCGTACGCGTGGCCCGATCAGCGCCGAGCTGCCGAGGCGGAGTGGGCCGACGGAGGCACCTACCACGACGGCGAGGCGGTCGTGCTCTCGTCGTTCGCCGCCCTACCGCCATCGGTCAAGCCGCCGAGCCCGCACACCGTCCGGCGCTGGTGGCGCGATCGGCGGTGGCTCACCCCTCGGCCAGCGCCGCCGGCTCGGCCACGCGTCGCGCTCGTCGACCGGCGCGTCACCCTGCACCTGTCGCGCGGCGAACGCCATCCCGCGCTCGCCGGCAGTTCCCTGCCGAGACCAGGGGCGCCAGCCGGCCCCGACGGCTGACGGGCGGCGTAAGCTAGTCGCGCTGCGATCGCCCCGCGCCGCTATGGTCTCGGCAGTGGGATTCGCGATCGGCATCGATCTCGGCGGCACGAAGCTTCGAGGCGGGCTCGTCGCAGCAGACGGCACGGTCTCGGTCGTCGACGAACACGCGACCGACACGTCGGACGCGAAGGCCATCGTCGACCAGATCGTGGCGATGGCCCGTAAGCTGGGCAAGGGTCGCGACGTCGCCGGCATCGGCGTCGGCGTGCCCGGAACGGTGCAGCGTCCGGACGGGACGCTGATCCAGGCCGTCAACCTGCCGCTGCGCAACATCGGGCTCCGCGCGCTGATCACCGACGAGCTGGACGCCCCGGTCGCGATCGAGAACGACGGCAGCTGCGCAGCGCTCGGGGAGCACCGATTCGGGGCCGCGGCGGGGACGACGCACTCGATCACCCTCACGCTCGGCACCGGGGTGGGCGGCGGCATCGTCGCCGACGGCCGTCTCCTCGCCGGAGCGCGCGGCACGGGCGGCGAGCTCGGGCACATCGTCATCGAGCGCAATGGCCGGCCCTGCCAAGGCTCGTGCCCTGGACGAGGACACCTCGAGGCCTACTGCTCCGGCACCGCGCTCGGGGCTCGCGGACGCGAGGCCGGGTACCGCGACGCGCATGACGTGCTCGCGCGGGCGACCAACGGGGATGCCGGTGCGCTCGCCCTCATCGACGATCTGGCGGCGGCGCTCGGTGCGGGCCTCGTGTCGCTCGCCAACGCGCTGGCGCCCGAGGTGTTCGTGATCGGCGGCGGCCTCGGCGATGCCTGCGCCGAGCTAGCCCTGCCGCGAGCGGGCAAGATCCTCCGCCAGCAGGCCCTACCACCGAACGGCGAGGCCCGGCTCGTGTCCGCAAGCCTCGGCAACGACGCCGGGATGATCGGCGCCGCCTGCCTCGTGCTTCCATGACGACCGGGACGCTCCGCATCTGCGGTACGCCGATCGGCAACCTCGGCGACGTGACCCAGCGCCTGCGCGACACCCTGGCGGGAGCCGCAGTGATCGCGTGCGAGGACACCCGACGCACGCGAGCCCTCCTGACGGCGCTCGGCATCCCCGCGCCGAAGCTCGAGCGACTCGATGCGAATACCGAGGAGCGCGGCGCACCGCGGCTCGTGGAGCGGCTCCTGCAGGGCGACAACGTCGCCCTCGTCACCGATGCGGGCATGCCGGCCGTGTCCGACCCGGGCAGCCGGCTGGTGCTCGCCGCAGCCGTCGCCGGCATCGTCGCCGAGGTGATCCCCGGCCCGTCCGCAGTCACGGCGGCGTTCGCAGTCTCCGGCATCGAGGGTGACGGGTTCGCGTTCATCGGCTTTCTCCCGCGCTCCGCCGGCGGACTCAACGCCCGCCTCGATACCGCTGATGCGTGGGGTATTCCGCTGATCGCGTTCGAGGCGCCGGGCCGCCTGCCGCGCACGCTCGCCAGCCTCGCCGCTCGCGAGCCGGAGCGCCGCATGGTCGTCTGCCGCGAGCTCACGAAGCTCCACGAGCAGGTCGAGCGCGGCACCGCCGCCGTCCTGGCAGCCAAGTTCGGCGAGCCACCGCCCGGCGAGGTCACGCTCGTCCTCGCCGCCGGCGCTCCCCGCCCCGCCGGCGGACCGTCGGAGAGCCAGCTGCACGACGCGCTCGTTCAGCTGCGCGACTCCGGCCTCGGCGCCCGCCGCGCGTCGGAGATCGCCGCACTGCTCTCCGGGCTGCCGCGACGGGACCTCTACGAGCGTCTGATCGACGACTCGTCGTAGTGGCGTCGGCGGCGCTGGTGCCGGTCAAGGGCCCAATTGCACGGAACGAACCGTGCAATTGGACACCTCCCACGATCACCCCGCCCACCCGCCGCTGGCACATCGAGCCCGCCGGTACCATGCGTGCGTGAGCTTCTACGTCACGACGCCCATCTACTACGTCAACGCGAACCCGCATCTCGGGCACGCGTACACGACCATTGCGGCTGATGTGGCGAGCCGTCATATGCGGCAGCGGGGCGAGGACGTCTTCTTCCTGACCGGCACCGACGAGCACGGCTCGAAGGTGGCGCGGAGCGCTGCAGCGGCGGGTCTATCGCCGAAGGAGTTCTGCGACCAGGTGTCCGCCGTGTTCCGGCAGCTCACCACCGATCTCCGCGCCACGAACGACTTCTTCATCCGCACGTCCGACCCGGAGCACGAGACGTTCGTACAGGCCTTCGTGGAGCGGATGCGCGCGTCGGGCGACGTGTACGAGGACAGCTATTCGGGCCTGTACTGCACGGCCTGCGAAGCCTTCTATGCCGCCGACGATCTTCTCGACGGGATGTGCCCCATCCACGGTACGCCGCCGGAATGGGTCGAGGAGAAGAACTGGTTCTTCCGGTTGTCGGCCTACGAGGACCGCCTGCGTGCGCTCTACCACGAGCAGCCCGAGTTCGTGCTGCCACGCGCCCGGTACAACGAGGCGCGGGCGTTCATCGAGGGCGGCCTGAAGGACATCTCGCTGTCGCGAGCGTCGATCCAGTGGGGCGTCCCCGTGCCGTGGGAGCCCGACCAGGTCATCTACGTCTGGATCGACGCGCTCATCAACTACGCGTCGGCGCTCACGTACGCCCGGCCCGGCGAGGACCTCACCGACCGCTACTGGCCGGCGCGCTGGCAGGTGCTCGGAAAGGACATCCTCAAGTTCCACGCCGTCATCTGGCCGGCAATGCTCATGAGCGCCGGATACGACGTGCCGCAGCAGCTCCTCATCCACGGGTTCCTGACCGTGCGCGAGGCCAAGATGTCGAAATCGGTCGGCAACGTGCTCGACCCGTTCCGCGTGATCGAGCGGTACGGGCTGGACGCGCTCCGGTTCTACCTGTTCCGCGACGTGCGGTTCGGCGGTGACGGGGACGTCTCGTACGAGCGCGTCCACGACCGCTTCAACCTCGAGCTGGCGAACGACCTCGGCAACCTGTTGTCGCGCACGGTGGCGATGACTGGGCGCTACCGCGACGGCGTCGCGCCGCCCGGCGCCGTCGATCCCGCCATCCGCGCAACTCTCGAGCGGTCGGCCGCTGCCTTTGCTGCGCACGTCGACCGGTTTGAGCTCACCGAGGCGCTCGAGGCGGCGTGGGAGAGCGTCCGCGCACTGAACCGCTTCGTCGAGGAACGCGCGCCGTGGAAGCTCGCCAAGGACCCCGACGCGGCTGCGGAACTGGACACCGTCCTGTACACGCTGCAGGACGGCCTGCGCGTGATCGCCGTCGTCATCGCGTCGTTCGTCCCCGACGCCTCCGCCGCCATCCTCGCAGCCGTCGGCTCCGACGGCAGCGACGCGAGCTGGGATAACGTCACGCCGGGGCTGCTTCCCGCAGGCGCCACCGCACAGCTCGACGGCCCGCTGTTCCCGCGCGTTGACGAGCCGCTTGCGTGATCGACACCCACACGCACGTGACGAGCTGCCAGGACGACCCCGCCGAGGTCTTGGCCCGGGCGCGCGCTGCCGGCGTGCGCCGGTTCATCACGATCGGCTCGTCGCCGACCGAGATGGCCGAGGCTGCGGCCCTCGCCGACGGGCACCCCGACGTGTACACGACGGCGGGCCTGCACCCGCACCACGCGGCCGACTGGTCCGACGCGATCGGTGACGAGATCCGCAGCCGCGCAGCGCACCCGCGCTGCATCGCGATCGGCGAGACCGGGCTCGACTGGTTCCGGGCGCGCGCACCGCGCGACGCCCAGATGAACGCCTTCCGCGCCCAGCTGGCGATCGCGCGAGACCTCGACCTGCCCATCGTCATCCACTGCCGCGAGGCGACCGACGACTGCTTCGGGCTGCTCGCAGCCGAGGCGCCCCCGACCGTGATCCTGCACTGCTTCGCGGCGACCGAGCGCCTCGACGAGGCGGTCGAACGCGGCTGGTACTGCTCGTTCGCCGGCAACGTCACGTACGGCAGCGCTGTCGACCTCCAGGACGCCGCCCGGCGCGTCCCGGACGAGTTGATCCTGCTCGAGACCGACGCGCCGTACCTCTCCCCCGTCCCGCATCGCGGCAGGCCGAACGAGCCGGCGTACGTGATGGAAACGTTGGCGTTCGTCGCGGGTCTCCGCGGCATCGAGCCGGCTGCCCTCGCCGACCGCGTCGAGTCGAACGCGGCTCGCGCGTTCAGCCTGGCGTGAACGCGCCCCGGCAGATCACGCTCGCCCGGCTCGCCGAGCTGGGGATCACGCCCGACACCCGCCTCGGCCAGCACTTCCTGGTCGACGACAACCTTGTCCGGGTAGCCCTCCGGCTCGCAGATCTGCATCCCGACGACGTGGTGCTCGAAGTGGGGCCAGGCCTCGGAGTGCTCACGGCCGCGCTCGCCGACGCCGTCAGGCACGTCCACGCGGTCGAGTTGGATCGCCGCCTCGAGCCGGCACTCGCGACCACGCTTGCCGGCCACGCGAACGTCACCCTACGGTTCGAGGATGCCCTCGGCATCGACCCCGAGTCACTCGTTCCCGCCCCGACGGCGTTCGTTTCCAACCTCCCGTACAGCATCGCGACGCCGCTGATCGCCGACTCTCTGAACGGCCTACCCACCGTCGACCGGTGGGCCGTGATGATCCAGCGCGAGCTCGGAGACCGGCTGTTCGCCGCCGCCGGCACGCCGGCCTACGGCGCTCCGTCGGTCCTCGTCCAGCTCGCCTGCGACCGCACCGGCAGCCACCGCGTCTCACGCACGGTGTTCGCACCGCCGCCGAACGTCGACTCCGTCCTGATCGGCTTCCGGCGCAGCCCGCGCTGGCCCGAACTCGCGCCGCGCTGGACGCGCATCAGCCAGCTCGTCCACGCCGGCTTCGGGACCCGCCGCAAGACCTTCGCGAACGCCGTCGACATCGCCGGCCTCTACCCGCGCAGCGCCATCGAGAGCGCGCTCACGGAGATGGGCGCCGACCTACGCGTCCGCGCCGAGGCGCTATCGCCCGCCAGCTTCGTGGCGCTCGACGCGCTGCTTTCGTAAGCCGTCCGGACGGCGGTTCGGCGGTCGATCGTCCAATTGCACGGAACGTTCCGTGCAATTGCACCGCTCGATCCAGCACCATTCCGATCCAATGGACGCCGTCGTCGAACTCGCCCCCGCGAAGATCAACCTCGTGCTCCGCGTCGGACCGCGCCGGACGGACGGCTACCACGAGGTCTACACGCTGATGACGCGCGTCGACCTGGCCGACTCGCTCACCCTTGCCCGCGCGGCGCGGACGGTGGTCGAGTGCCCGGGCCTCGAGGGTGGCGACACGCTCGTGACGCGGGCACTGGCGGCGTTTGTCGAGGTGGTGGGAACCGAGCGGGTGCCGGGCGGGTTCCACGCGTGCGTGACCAAGAAGGTTCCCGCCGGGGCGGGGCTCGGTGGCGGGTCGTCGGATGCTGCGGCCGCCCTGCGCGGCGCAAACCGGCTGTCCGGCTCGCCGCTCGGGGCGGGCGAGCTGGCAGCCATCGCCGCGACCATCGGATCGGACGTGCCGTTCTTCCTGGGGCCGGCCCGTGCAATTGCACGGGGACGAGGCGTGCTATTGGCACCCGGCCCCGCACTGCCCCCCGTCGCCGTCGTCCTCGCCCATCCGGGCCGCCCGCTCGCCACCCGCGACGTCTACGAGGCGTACCGGCCGTCCGGCCCCATCACCGCCGCGGAGCTGCCCGCGTCGATCGACTCTCTCGCAGACCTCGCGGCGCTGGTCGCGAACGACCTCGGGCCGGTCGCCGAACAGCTCGAGCCGGGCTGCCGCGCGCTGCGGCTCGAGCTGGTCGCGCGCGGAGCTGCCGCCGCGTGCGTGACGGGCTCGGGATCCGCCGTGTTCGGGCTCTTCCCCGACCTCGCCGCCGCGACGGCCGTCGCAGCCTCGCTTCCGGGTGCGGCGTGGGCGCGGGCCGCTACCCTGTCGGCATCGTGAAGCGGATCGAAGTCGACCCGTCCGACGTCAGGATCACCACGCTCGGCTACCGCAGCGACCCGGCCCCCGCGGGCGGCCCCGGCGCCTGGCTGCGGCGCTACCGGCTCCGTTTCGCCGGCGGCCTGGCGCTCCTCGAGGCGCTCCTCTGGGCGTTCGACGTCTCGAAGCTCATCCTGCTCGCCGTCGCGGTCGCGGCCGTCGCGTTCCACTTCATGGTCACACCGCGAATCCCGTCGTACACCTTCCGGCAGGTGTCGTGGGTGGTCGCGTTCGCGCAGGTGCTGATCGCGATCGGGTCGATCCTGCTCGTCGTCTTCACCACGCTCGTCGCGATCCTGATCTTCACGTTCCTGGTGGTGCTCGTGATCGGTGGCCTCGCCGCCCTTCTCGGCGACCGCCGGTGATCGTCGACCTCCACTCCGACCTGCTCATCGACATCGCCGACCGGCGCGTCGGCGGCGAGCGCGACGTCTTCCGCCGCCGGCACCTGCCCGCGCTCGGCACCGCCGGCGTTCGCGTGCAGCTGCTCGCCGTCTACTGCCCCACGCAGCACGCCACCGACCTCGCGCTGCGCGGCGCCCTGCGCCTGATCGAGGCGGCCTACCGTGATGCCGAGGAGTCGGACGGCGCGCTCGTCATCGTCACCGACACCGCCGGGCTCGACGGCGCGCTCGACGCGGGAGCCATCGCCGGCATCCTCACCCTCGAAGGCGCCGAGCCGCTCGGCCGCGAGCCCGAACTGGCGCGGCTGTTCGGGCGTCTCGGCGTGCGCTCCATCGGCCTCACCTGGAACCGCGCCAACGACTTCGCCGACGGTGCCACCGAGGATCGCGGCGCCGGCATCACGCCCGCCGGTCGGCGGCTGCTGGAGGAGATGGCCGAGGCCGGCATCGCGCTCGACCTGTCGCACCTCACCGAGCGGGGAGCGAGCGACGCGCTCGAGCACGCGCCCGGGCACGTCTTCGCGTCGCACTCGAATGCGGTCGCCATCCACCCGACCCTGCGCAACGTCTCCGACGACGTGCTGCGCGGCCTCGCCGGGCGCGGCGGCGTCTGCGGCCTGAACCTGCTGCCGGTGCTGCTCGGCCCCGATCCGGTCGGCCCACAGGCCGCAGCCCACCACGATCATCTCGTGTCAGTCGGCGGCGCCGCGCTGCCGGCCGTCGGCGCCGACTTCGTCGGGTTCCTGCCGCACGGGCCGTCCGAGCCGCACCACCTCCAGCCGCCCGAGGCGCCCGGCGCATCGCTCGCGGGCGTGCCGGAGCCGCCGCGCGAGACGGCCTACGCCGAGGTGCGCGCCGCCGTCGCCGCGCGCTCCGGCGCTGAGCAGGCAGAGACGCTCATGTCCGGCAACGCGCTCGCGTTCCTGCGCCGCGCGCTCGGCGCCTGAGCGTCAGGCGATGCCGTCAGCCGGCTGTGGTGTCGACAGCGGGCTCTGCGGCAGACCGGGCCGCGCATCGCCCTTGTTGTACGCGCGCGGCGCGACGTCGTTCGCCGCCGCCGCGTAGAACAGGCTGGCGAGCGCCTGGATGTGGTCGCGGCCGATGTCGAGTTCGGTCTGGCCGCCGCCGTACAGCGCGATGCGGTGCGCCTTGCAGAACTCGATCGTCGCGAACAGGTTCGAGATCGCACCGAAGCGCGACGGCTTGATGTTCATACGCCGCGGCAGGATCGGGAGGGCCGTGATGTCGGCCACCGAGTGGATGATCGCGTCGAACGCCAGCCGGTGCTCGTGCCCCCGGAACAGGTCGAGCCAGCCGTCGGCGAACCAGGCGTCCTCGATCGTCGTGTCGTCGTCGAAGTGGTCGCGGCACGCCACGTAGAGCCGCTCGTCCGGCCCCTGGCTGACCCCGGTCGCCGCGGCGTAGTGCGCCTTCAGGTCGAGCACGCGCACGCGGCCGCTGGCCGCCAGCCAGTCGATGTACGCGTCGTCCCACGCCGGCTCGGGGTCGAGCTTGAACTCCAGGCCGGGCGACCCGTCGAGCCACGCCCGGACGTCGTGCCGTGTCGACATGCAGAACCGCACGGGCCGGTACGGCAGCCCCAGGGCGCCGCCCAGCGTCTGGCCGGCCTGGCGCAGCGCCAGGTCGAGCGCCGCCGACTCGAATGCCCAGCGGCGGTAGCCCGCGCCGAACGGCTCCAGGGCGCGCGATGCCTCGTCGAACGTGGTCACGTGCGCGAGATCGGCCGGTGCCTGCGAGGCCAGCACGTCGTGCTCCGGCACCTCGTAGGTGACGTCCTCGCCACGGCCCGCGAGCCCACCGCCGCGCATCACGATCGTCGTCGTGACGCGCGTCCACTCGGGCGTCACGTGCTCGTGTCGCTCGAGCGCGTAGTCGTCGATTTGCAGCTTCAGGTCGGCGATGCGCGTGTAGAGGTCCACGCCCGGCAGCCTACCCGGCAGCAATGATGTGGCGCGTGAACCTCGATCACGCCGACGTCGTGCTGCTGCGTCACGGCGAGTCGACCTACAACACCGCCCACCTGCTGAACGGCGACCCTTCGGTCGAGGTGCCGTTGACCGCTGCCGGCATCGCCCAGGTCCTGGCGCTGCGGCCCGCGCTGGCGACGATCTCGTGGGCGTCGGTCGTCGTCACGCCGTTCCACCGCACGTGGCAGACCCTCGACGAGCTGTTGCCCGGCCGTGACGCGATCGTCGATCCCGACCTGGGCGACATCTGCCTCGGCGAGTTCGAGTCGCAGCCGCGCGAGGCGTATCGCACGTGGCGCCGGACGCACCGCGTGGATGAGGCGCCGGCGGGCGGCGAGTCGCGCCGTGCGGCCGTCGCGCGGTACGCGCGCGGGCTCCACCGTCTGGCCGCGGAGACATCGCACCCGGCGCTCGTGGTGACGCACGACCAGCCGATCCGTTACCTGCAGAACGTGCTGGCCGGCTACGACCCCGTCCTCGGCCCGGCGCCGCCCGTGCCGAATGCGACGCCGTACCCGTTCACGAGGGAGATGCTCGCGGAGGGCGCCCGACGTCTCGAAGCCTCGCTCGGCTAACGTCTCGCGGATGGCCGCCCGCACCTCCGCCGATCTCGCGCTCGTCGGCGCACGCATCCGTACGCTCGATCCCGACCGTCCCGCCGCAACCGCCGTCGCGATCCGGGCCGGCACGATCATCGCCGTCGGCACCGACGCCGAGGTGCGCGCCGCGTGCGACGGCGCCACCGAGCTGATCGACCTCGGCGACAGCGTGCTGGTGCCGGGACTCACCGACTCGCACATCCACCCCTTCCTCGGCTCGGACGGCGCGCTGGGCGCCGACCTGACCGGCGTCACCACCCTGGACGGCGTCCTCGACGCGCTGCGGGCCGAGCGGGCGCGGTGCGGCGACGACGACTGGGTGCGCGGCTATGCCCTGGCGTACGAGGCGTTCCCGGACGGCGGCATCGACGGCCGCCTGATCGAGGAGGCCGTCGGCGGCAACCCGGCGCTGCTCAGCTTCTTCGACTTCCACACGGCGCTCGCCAGCCCCGAGGCGTTGCGGCGCTCGGGCGTCAACGGCCCCCGGTCGTTCACCGAGGCGGCCGAGGTCGTATGCGTCGACGGCGCGCCGACGGGCGAGCTGCGCGAGCCGGGCGCGATCTCGCTGGTGATGGAGGCCGTGCCCGAGCCGACCGACGAGGAGCGCCTGCTGCGCTACCGCACCACGTTCCAGCGCATGAACGCCGTCGGCCTGACCGGCGGCCACGTGATGGTCGGCTCGCCGCAGTTGTACGAGGTGTGCCGTGAGATGGACGCGCGCGGCTGGATGACGGTGCGCTGCATCGTGCCGCTCCACCAGGAGCCCGACATCGGCGACGACGAGATCGCCGCGCGGCTGCCGCTGCTGGGCGAGCGCGGCCAGATGTGGCGCGGCGGGACGGCGAAGTTCTTCATCGACGGCGTCGTCGAGACCGGCACCGCGTGGCTGTACGAGGCCGACACCAACGGCGGCGGCACCGTGCCGTTCTGGCCGACCGAGGAGCGGTACGCGTCCGTGGTCGCACGGTTCGCGCGCGCCGGCTTCGCCTGCACGACCCACGCCGTGGGGGACCGCGCCGTCCGGGCCGCGCTCGATGCCTACCGCGGCGCGAGATCGGGCGAGGGCCGCATGCACCGGATCGAGCACATCGAGACGCTCCAGGACCACGACCTGCCGCGGTTCGCCGCGGAGGGCGTCTGCGCCTCGATGCAGCCGCTCCACCTGGAGAACAACCAGGCCGACAAGTCCGACCCGTGGAGTCGCACTCTGGGGCCGGAACGCAGCGGCCGCGCGTTCCGGACGCGCGACATCTGGGACTCCGGCGCCCTGGTCTGCCTCGGCTCCGACTGGCCGGTGGCCCGGTTCGATCCGCGGCTCGGCATGGGCTGGTGCCGGCTCCGGCACGAGCCCGGGCAGGCCGATCGTGGCTCGTACGGCGCGGACCAGGCGCTGACCGGGCTCGAGACGCTGCTCGGGTACACGCGCAATCCCGCGCTCCTGGCCGGCGAGGGCGCACTGAACGGGTGCATCCGCGAGGGGTACCGGGCTGACCTGACCGGGTTCGCGCACGACCCGGTCGACGTGGACGCCGAAGACCTGCTGGAGCTGCCGGTGACGCTGTGCGTGGTCGACGGCGCCGTTCGGCACCGGTCGGGCGTCTAGGAGCCCGCGCCGCCCGGTGCAGCAACCGCTGCCACGTGGGCGGCGGCCGAGAACGGGTCGCCCTCCAGCAGCACCGCGCCGAGCGCGCCGGCCTCCTGGGGCCGCGCACCGGCGCCGCCGATGGCGAGCAGCCGGCCGCGGCCGAGCTGCGCCAGGCCGGGATCGGCGAAGCGCTCGGGCACGACCGCGGAGAGCACCACGGCGCGCGGTCCGAGCGTGATGGCGGTGCGCTCGATGGTG
>JBKJIG010000027.1:0-12146 GCA_046598415.1 Gaiellales bacterium | reverse complement strand
GGCCTATGCCGACTCTGACGCTCACCTCGCGCATATGGCGGCCGCGGGCCACGGCGAGTTCATGGGCGCGTTGATGGCGCTGATCGACTCCGTGGAGTTCGTGGTGCTCGGCGAGCCGACGCCCCAGCACCGGGAGGCTCTCGCGCGGGTGCCAGGGGCGCAGTTCTACTCGGAGGTCGCGAGCCTCTCCCGCTAACGGCGCTGCGCCTGCTCGCGGGCGATTGCGCGGGGCTGTCCCGGGGGTCAGTCCTTTTGGAGCGCGCCCGAACGGCGTGGTGTTGTCGCTCACCTCCGCCGGCACCCCGTGATTCGGGGCCGTCAGAATCAGCAGGTCTCGATGCGCGCGGGGTTGGACCGTCAGCTCACGCGCTGGCGGTAGGACATCAGGCATGCAAAGCTACGGCACGTACCGGCCGCAGTTCGGACGTCCGCCGTGATCGCGCGCGCCTGGTTCGGCGGCAGCGGTCGAGTCGCGGGCTTCTACCGCGAGGGGGTCCGCGACTCGAGGCAGTCGGCCAGTAGCGTGCGCCGAACCCGGGGGCCGGGGTCGGGATCAGGTGTCGAGGTTGGCCGCCGTCAGACTGCTGCTACACCTTTGGCGACGGCGCTGAATTGGACTCCCCCGACGTGCCGGCTCGCAGCCAACTGCTGGTCCACGCGGCGCTGCAATCGTTGAGCGGGCCGCCCGCTAGGCGCCTCGAGCCGTCGACGGGACCGCGGGAACACTGCGGGAACACGCCGTCGAGACCGACCCGGAACGCGGGGGCATCGGCGACATACCCGGAACCCGCTGAAAACGCGGATTCCACGGACATGAGGGGTCACCGCTACCCCCGGCTGGACAGCTCGGATCCGAATGGTAAGGAGGGGGTCAGCGGTTCGAGTCCGCTAGAGGGCTCTCGGGAAAGCGCCGCTTTTGCGGCGCTTTTCTTGTTCTTGTGCTGATCGGTCGCCGAATCGAACTGAGAACAGTCGTTTGGCGCGTTCCCGCGATGTTCCCGCGCGATGGGCGTCGTGTCGTCCGAACCGCGTGTTCAAGCCGAATCGGCGCCTGCTGACCCCTTCCGCCGTGCAGAGGGCTCAGATCGTGCCCGTCCCCGGCTGGGAGTGGCGAACTGGGGGCGTCAGAGCCCGCTCGAACTCCCGGAGCGTCGGATGCGTCGCCGGTCGGCGGGCGTCGTCGGCGCCGGTTCTCACCGCGCGGATAAGTAGGAGTTCCTTGAGCGCCGGGGCGTCGTGCAGGCCGGTGAGGCCGGAGAGTCCCTTCATCGAGCCGAGTTCGGCGCGGCGGAGTCGGCCAAGTTGCGACAGCGAGGGCAGTTCGGTGACCGCCGGGAGTCCGTAGAGGCTGAGGAACTCGAGCGTGGTGAGGGTCGGCAGGATCGATACGTCGTGGAGTCCGCGGACCTGGTTGACCTGTGGAGATAGCGGAGGTGCCGGCAGCCGGCCGTGGCCACGAGCGACGCGCCGCTGCCGCCGCAAAGATCGAGGAACCTCAAATTGGGGAGTGCGAGTCCGATCCCTCGACCACCGCCCGTCACCAGTGCCCGTGGCGCCTCGCCGCCGGCAGCCGGCTCAGTGGAGCTGGTCACGATCTCGCCGGGGCGTGACAGGCCGCCGTGGGGCGAGGCAGGTTCAAGGCCGGATTGCCGTCGAAGAAGCCGTCGGGCTTGAGGGCGAAGCCGATCCTGTCAACCGGCATCACGGGCCACTCCTCGATACGAGGTACGTGATGGGAGCCGAAGACGTACCAGACCGCGATGTCACCATCCGCGATCGGGCGGTCCTCCTGCGTCCATCGCGGGAGCCCATCCGGGCCAGGGTTCTGCCACGGATACTTGCCGGCGGGGTACATCTCGTCCTTGCGGACCGGCGTCACCCACAGATGCTTGGCGGTGAAGGCCATCCGTGCGAGGATCGGCGAGTCCGGGGCGTGCAGCGGGCGCGTGCTGGTCCCGGGGATCAGGCGGTAGGCCGTAGGCGTGCCGAGGTTGTTCGTCTTCCGCGGATTCGTGATCCGCCAGAACCGTGCTGTTGACGGCGAGACCTCCCGCATGGCCTCGCTCTCGCGCAGGAGCGGCGTCTCCTTCGCCACCCACGCGTTCCCGTGCGGATTATCGGCGTCACGTGGAGCGGTGATCGAGTCCACCTCGGTGACGGTGTTGTTTGGCCCATCGACCGTGACATCCAACCGGGCACAGAAGAAGTGCTGGTGATTCGGTGCGTAGAGGTCGGGACCGATCTTCGTGCCGTAGCGAGGCGTCTCTCCGGGGCGCAGTGCTCCGGTCTGCATGATCCCGTTGAGCTTGACCTCGAGCTCGATGCTTCCGTCCTGATAGAAGTACCAGAAGAAGCCGTAGACGTAGTGACCGACGCTGGCGATGAACGACACCACGAGCCGTCGCATGCGTCGAGTCTCCTCGTGCCCCGTCGCGGTATCGATCTGCTTCCAGGCGAGGCCGACGTCCTCCTCGTGCATGCACACCGCGTTCTTCAGGATGACCGCGTTACCCCGCTCGTCGTTGCGGAGGCCATCGAAGTAGTGGATCTCGCCCAGGCAGTCGCAGCCCGGGCTGAGCTTGCTCGCACACATACCCAGACCGAACTCGCCGACATCGAACGACAGCTTCTCGGCCTGTGTCGGTGAGGGATCGGCGTACGGGACAACCAGCTCACACACCGCCGCGCGGTGCAGGATCGGCCGCACGTCCCCGCGATCGTCATACGCGACGTCATAGAGCACCAGGCCCTCGCGGATGGTCCAGCCGGCGACGAACGACCACCCTTGCCACTCGACGCGATGACCGTCGACGCGGAAGCTGGGGCCCTCGGGCTGTGTGATCTCGATCGGCTTGATGTCGGTGCGAAGCTCGTCGAACGCGGGGCGATTGTCCTTCGCGCCGAGCATGAGTTCGGGGATGTACTCGCCCAGCGTCTGAGGGATCGGGATCATGTGGTCGTCGATGACGTCGATGACCTCCATCCGAGTCGGATCGACGAGCGCTATCAGCCCGGCGACGGGCCGGGCGTACGCATTCCCGCCCTCCTGGGCGACGACATACGTCAGCACCCAGGACACCCTCCGACCCGCTGGATCATGCGCTCCCGTGCCGCCCCATGGATCGACGTGAACGAGGTCGAAGTCGGTGACGCCGCGCTTGCGCATCGCGCCCTGCCAGCGAGGATCCGTGGTGAGCAGCGGCTTGACCCGCTGCCACTCCTCCAGCGTCATCGGCGGCTGGGCGCCGGGGATCGGCCGCCAGTCCGTGACCTCGCCCGTCCCCAGGCACACGATCGCCTCGTACATCGTCTCTGTCCTGGTGTCGAAGCCGACGATGCTGACTCGGCGGGGCAACGGCTGTTCCGGCCAGCTGCCGGTCTCCGCCTTGCTCGGCTCGTCGAGGTCCACCATCACGAAGCGGAAGTCGCTGGTCAAGACTTGCGCGCGCTTCAGAATCTGTGTTGCCTGTTCGCACTCCTCCGGCGAAAGGGGCGAGAGCGGATGCACGGCAACGCTACCTGCAGTGGTCAATGGGTTGTCCCTCCTTGCCGGCGGCGTCAGCGGGCGGCATGCGCGGTGGATTCACGACCGGCGACCACGTCGATCAGACGGTCGCGGTAGTGGATGAGGTGGTCGGTCAGGAGCGTCTTCGCGGCCGCCGCATCGTTCGCGCGCACCAGCTCGAGAAGCACGCGGTGCTCGTCGACGATCACCTGCGGACGGACGAACTCCTGATCGACGTAAGCGACGATGGCGAATCCGAGCCGCAACTCACCCTCGATGGCCCGGAACGAGCGCGAGAGGCGCGAACTGCGGTGTAGGTCGACGAGGCGCGCGTGGAAGAGCAGGTCGGCGTCGACGAGTCCGAGCCATTCGCCGACGGCGGCCGTGGCGAGACGGTCGAACGCCGCGTCGACGAGTGTGAGATCGGCCGGCGCGTGCGACGCCGCGAAGTCGATGGCGGCCGTCTCGAGGACGCGTCGAACCTCGTAGAGGTCGCGGACGTCATCGGCTGTCAGAGCGGTGACGGTGGCGCCGCGGTGTGACTCGTGCCGGACGAGTCCCTCCCCTGTCAGCACGAGGAGCGCCTCTCGTACGGTGTTCCGGGAGACGCCGCTCGCATCGCTGACGGCGGCCTCTCGGAGTCGCGTGCCCGGAGCGAGCTCGCCGCACAGGATGCGTTCGCGGAGCGCCGTCACGAGCTGATCGACGGCGCTCGAGCGCGTGATGGAGACGGGGCGGAGAGACTCGTTGCTCACGGGGCGAGCGAGCGTCCGACGAGGCGCTGGAAGTGCCGAATCGCGTGCTCGTGCCGCAACATGAGCGTGCCCGACGGCTGGCTCCTCGATCGCATTCCGCGCTGGACGCTCTCACACAAGTCGACGTCCTCGACCATCACCTGGTGGATCAGCTCGGTCGTCGACCGGGCCTCGTCGGCGGGCGTTCCCTCCTCGTAGAAGAACTCGTACGTGGCGAGGGTCGTCTCGGCATCGATCGGGACGATCAGGTTCGTCGAGACGTTGCCCGACCCGGGGTAGATGTTCAGCATGAAGGTGGGGAAGAGGAAGTTGTAGCGCCCCTCCTTCACCTGCATCTGCTCGACCTCGGCAGCGGACGCACCGTAGGGGTCGCCACGCTGCGTCGACGTCCACTCGTATTCCGTGATCTCGTAGGTGTCGAGGTCGATCACGTCGCCGAAGCTCGGGTGCGCGACCGGGCAGTGATAGCACTCGAGGAAGTTCTCGACCACGACCTTCCAGTTCGACTTCACGATGTAGTCGCGCTGCTCGTGGCGCTGCAGCCGGTCGAATCGCACGCCCGTTCCCTCGACGATCGACGGCAGATCGCCGAGGAACGCCTCGAGCGGCGGAGCAGCGAGATCGAGATTCACGAAGACGAACGGCCCGAAGGTGGCGATCTGGGCAGCGGCGAGCCGGTGGTCTGCGATCCGGAAGTCGGCCTCGTCCTTCGCGCGCGGCGCGTTCAGCAGCTGACCGTCGAGGCCGTACGTCCAGGCGTGATACCCGCACTGCAACGTCTTTCGGGAGCCGGTCTCCTCCCTCACGACCTGACTGCCGCGGTGGCAGCAGACGTTGTGCAGGGCGTGCAGGTCGCCGGCGCTGTCGCGCGTCAGCACGAGGGAGACGTCGCCGACCGTGGCGCACACGAAGTCGCCGGTCTTCTGGAGCTGCTCGGTCCGCGCGACGTACAGCCACTGGCGGGCGAAGATCCACTCGTGTTCGATCGCGAGCATCTGCGGATCGACATACCAGTCGTACGGAAGGGTCCGGCCGGTGGCCACGGCCGCCATGGCGTCGCCGAGCTGACGGTCGATGTCGTACTGGTCGCTGCGCTCTCGAACCGCCATGCGCCTGTGCCTCCATCTCGATGAAACAGCCGTTTTCCGTCTCGGCCGGCCAGTTTAACGATTGTTCAACAACTGCGCAACCTACGGCGCGGCGGGGTCAGGACGCTCGAGTCGGCAGAACGGCTCGACGGCGCAGCGCAGGCCGAGCTCTGGGCGAACCGCGAGCAGCACCGTCCAGCCGGAAAAAGCGCCGTTGCCCACCCTGCGGTCGTAGCGGACGACCGGGCTGAGATTGGCTCATCTCACCTTCGGCCGCGGTGGCCGGCCGTGCGGCGGCTTGCACCACGATCCTGCGGTTAATATCATCCGCCCGTCGGACTACGGTCGTCGGTTAGCCGGCGCGGCGCAGGCCGTCCTTCACCGCTCACGCGACGGTCGAGCGCGGAGTGCACGGCAACTTCCCAGCGTCGTTCGGGTCGGTGTCCGCGAAAATCCGTTCTGAGGCGAGAGAAAGGATGTGCGATGCGCGCGTTGATCTGCGGAGCGGGGGTCGGGGGATTGTCGGCGGGTATCGCTCTACAACGCCAAGGTTTTGATGTCGTGGTGCTCGAACGCGCGCCAGATCTGCGCGTGTCGGGATTTGGTCTCAACCTGTGGCCGAACGCCGGCCGTGCTCTGTACTCGCTGGGGCTCCAGCGCGAGTACGAGGCGATCTCCGTGCCACTCAAACGGTACTGGACACTCGCGTCGACTGGCGAGGTGACGTACAAGCGAGACGTGGCAGACTGGCCCGAACGCTTCGGCGCTCCGGCGACCGGTGTGTACAGGCGCGAGCTCAGTGGGATGTTGGCAGAGGCCCTTGGCACGGAGCAGATCAGGTTCGAGCATGAGCTGATGTCGTTTCGTGACGAGGGGCGGAGAGTTGTGTGCACTCTCGCAAATGGCGAGGAGCTGGTAGGTGATCTCCTGGTCGGGGCCGACGGGATCTACTCGAAGACCCGCGAATGTCTGTATGGCCAACTACCTCACCGTGAAAACCCGCATCATGCGTACCGCTGGCGCGGTCACGTCCGACTCGCGGACACCGATATCGACCCTGAGGCCGAGACCGAGGTCTTTGGTGGCCGAGCGTTCTTCGGAACGATTCCCACCGGTGCCGGACGGGCGTATTGGTTCGCCTCTGGCCCGGGAATCAATTCCCTCGACGACTTCATGGCGTGTTTCGGAGGATGGGAGCACACACACGTTCCCGGCACCATCGCGGCCAGCGCACGCGACGAGATTCAGCAAACGCAGCTTCTGGATCTGGCCGAGCCGCCGGCGAGGTGGACTCGGGGGCGCGTGACGCTCCTGGGGGACGCGGCGCACCCGATGATGCCCGACCTCGCGCAGGGCGCCAGTCAGACGTTCGTGGACTCCGACGTGCTCGGCGAATGCCTCTCGGGTGGCACGGCGGTCGAGGACGGCCTGCGGGCGTATGAGGAGCGACGTCGTCCTGCCGCATACGCCGTCGTCGAGCTGTCTCGTCGCGGCATGTTCACCCGATCTCGCGATGGCTCCGACCGCGAGGAAGTGGACCCGATCGCACTGCGCTACGAGCGGGGTGTCGAAGGTGTCGCGGACGGCCAGGTGTAGGTCGCGAAGCTAGACAGCGGCGCTGCCGAAGGTCACCCGCGCACCCCGCGGATCGAGCACCGTCAGCGGCGGCCGAGCAGCACGTCCTCGACCACCGCCAGGCGCGCATCGAGGCCGCGAGCGGGTGCAGAACTGTTGGTGCATGACGGACATGCCGTCGCTCGTGCAGCGCAGTCCGACCGGCGTCGGGCACGGGCGGCACTCGACCGTCCATCACAGATCGCGCGCCCTCCAGAAAATGGGTACCTCGTCTCAAGCCGCGACCGGAGCGCGATACGGCCGCGCCGGAGTGACCATCACGGGCCGAGACGAGACGATCGCGAACCCGCTTGACAGCGGCCGAACGATGGGTAACGGTTCCCGGCGGAGACTGGTCGGCGAGCCCGATTGCCGGCCCACGACCGAAGTGCGGCGACGGGCATTCGCCGGTTAGCCATCGGATGGGAGTCGTCCGTGATGGACAATGCACACGCGCCCGGGTGGGGTGCTCCCCAGCGCATCATGCCGGCAGACTTCTGGGACTGGAGCATCCCGGTCCCGTTGTCCCAGGGGTGGAGATGCGGCCCGTTCGTGTTCGTAGGTGGCCAGATTTCTGCCGACGGACACGGCCGGACTATCGGCGTCGGCGACATCGAAGTCCAGACGCGGAACGTCTTCAACAATGTTCGAACGGTGCTCAACGAGGCTGGTGCGGACATGCGCCAGCTCGTCAAGTTCAACACCTACTACGTCTTCGAAGGCGAAGGCGACGAGATCCGCGAGTACTGGGAGAAGATGACCGCGGTGCGGCTCGAGTTCCTCGAGGACCCGGGACCGGTCGGCACGGCCATCCGCGTCGCCGGCCTTGCCTATCCCGACCTCCTGATCGAAGTCGACGCCATCGCCTACGCGCCCGAGTAGGCGAGCCGCTGATCCCGGAGTGACGTCGTGACCCGCAGTGTTTCACCTCGCGAGCCCGGCTGGCTGACCTGCTCGCGCTCACGCGCCAGCTCGTTTGCACGACCCTCATCGGCGAGTCGACGGCGCTCGAGCGCCGGAGCGCAGCATGGTGCGCGGAGAAACCGTCCACGAGGCCGTCGCACATCCGCTGACGGTATGACGAATGCAACAGCGAGGACAAGCCATGGAAGCAAGCAGCGTCAGCCGGCCCGAGCGCGGGCCGACGGGTGGAGCGCACCTGTTGGAGCGCCGACTCCACGTAGTGGATCTCAGTCGCGAGATCTACCAGGGCATGCCCATCTGGCACGCCCACCAGCGCCCGTTCATTTTCGAAAATCACCGCCGCGAAGACGCACCTCGGCTGTTCGGTACCGCACCGTTCCTGGCGCGCAACCTGCTCATCAGCGAGCACACGGGCACGCATGCCGACGCCATCTACGAGTATGACCCGGACGGTCCACCGCTGGACGAGACGCCGCTCGCGTACTACTACGGTGACGCCTGCTGCATCGACGTGTCGAGCACTCGTTACCCGGATCTCTTGACGCCGGAGGTGCTCGAGGCGGCGAATCAGGCGGCAGGCTCCATCATCCGCGAAGGCGACATCGTGCTCCTACACACCGGGCACGGTGCGCGCACGTACCCGCGCGATGAGTATCTGCGCGATTACACTGGTCTGAACCGGGCCGGAGCCTTTTGGCTCGCTGACCGTGGAGTCGTCAACATCGGCGTGGACGCGGTCTCCATCGACCATGCCGACGACGGCGAACTCGAGGCGCACGTCGTGTGCCGCGAACGGCAGATCGTCAACACCGAGAGCCTGTGCAATCTCGAGCAGCTCGTCGGGAAGAGGTTCACCTACTTCGGGTTGCCGCTGAACATCGACGGTGGGACGGGGTCGCCGATTCGCGCGGTCGCGGTCCTCAACGCGTGATCACGGTTCACACCGCCGCCGGAGCAGCCATAACCCCGTAAACAACCAGCCGCGCGGGCTAGTTCAGACCGTCAGGGTAGACCAGTGCAAGCCGTCGCGCTCACCAGGCTTGTTCAACTCGACGCGCCACTGTAGTGTGGGTCTCACCGGCCGTCGAGACAAGGATCGTTGAATGGTTCCCCGCTGTCGTCTGCTCGCCCTGTCGCTTGCAATCGCAGGGCTATCGGTCTTCGCGTCGGCGGCGGTCGCCGCGCCGTGGATCAACCCCTCGACCGGGAACCCGTATCACTGGGCGCGAACGGCCAACCCGTTCACGGTCAAACTCGGCAACAACGTGACCAGCGCGTGGACGACCTACCTCAACGGGACGTCCCTGGACTGGTCGAAGTCCGGGACGCTGGCCGACTCCTTCCCCGGGACATTCACGACCACCAATCCACTGCGGACCACCGTCGTCACGGGTCTGACGACCGGCCGCAAATGCCGGGCGACCACGGGCCGCGTCGAGGTCTGCAATGCCGCCTACGGCAACAACGGCTGGCTCGGGGTCGCGAGCATCTGGGCGTCCGGCGACCACATCACGAAGGGCACGGTCAAGCTCAACGACACCTACTACGGGAGCGGCTCGTCCTACAACACGCCGATCTGGCGGAAGGCGGTGGCCTGCCAGGAGATCGGCCATGCCTTTGGGTTGGATCACCAGGACACCACGGGCGCGAACTTTCACACCTGCATGGACTACGCGAACACGCCCGACGACGGGAATACACGCCCGAACCGTTACGACTATTCCACGCTCGAAACCAGCTACATGCATCTCGACTCGACGAACACGATCGCGGCCGCCACGACGACGTCGGGTCGGCGCGGCCTCCACCGGGTGCGCGACGGCCTCTACGTCGAGGATCTCGGCGGCGGCAACCGGCGGTTCGTCTGGGTTGTTTGGGCCGCTCCCTCCGTGTTCCACAGCGCACCGGACGAGGGTGGCGCGTAGCGCGGGAGCCGCGCATTGGCGATACCGCGTCGGACGACGAAGCTGGCCTCCGCCACGGGGAGACGATCAGCGGGCCGGCCTGCGCTTAGTACAACGGCCACGTGCCGATCCGGTGCCAAGCCCGGCCCGGGGTAGGCGCCGGCACCGTTGAACCAGTTCCAGGGGCAGGAGGCACCGGTCGTGTTCTTCTCGATGGTGACCTCCATCGGCGCGGACGTGCCCCGCGACGCAGAGCGGCAGCTCACGCACCTTCCTGCTCGCGCTCCGCGATCCGCCGCTGCTCCACGCTCCTCGCGCCACCGCTGATGCTCCGGTCGGTGATCGTGCGGTGCTTCGCATGGTGCGGCTGGTGCGGGAGCCGTGCGGGCGAGCCTGGTACACGACGGTGCGGCGCGTCGCGCCGCAGCTCGCTGTCGGGATCGAGTCGTTGCGGACTTGGACGCGGCAGGCGCGGATCGGCACTCAGCAGTTGCCCGGGAAGACGGCGATCTGCCGGTTGCTGCGGGTCTCGTGGCCGGCGGTCGTGGCAGATCATCAGCCGCGTGGTGGCGGACCCCGAGGCGACGCGTCCTGATCGGCTTGAGGGGCCCCGGCGGATCGGGATCGACGAGCTCTCCTACCGCGTCGGGCAGCGCTCCATCACCGTTGTCGTCGATCACGACACGGGGCGGCTGGTGTGGGCGAGGGAAGGCCGCGACCGGGAAACGGTGCAGGCGTTCTTTGACCTGCTCGGCGCTGAGCGTACGAGCCGGATCGAGGCGGTGTCCAGCGATCTCGGCGCCTGGATCACCCGCCAGGTCGCGGCGTCCTGTCCCGACGCGGCGCTGTGTACTGACCCGTTCCACGTCGTACGGCTCGCGACCGACGCGCTCGACGTGGTCCGCCGCGAGACGTGGAACGACGCGCGCCGAGCCGGCGACAAGCAGGCCGCGGGCTGGTTGAAGGGTGCCCGCTACGCGGTCTGGAAGAACCCGGAGAACCGGACCGGCCGACAGCGCGCAAAGCTCGCAACGATCCAGCAGACGAACAAGCGGCTATACCGCGCGTACCTGCTGAAGGAGCAGCTGCGGGCGGTCTTCCACGCCGACAACGCCGCCGCCGCGATCAATGATCCTCGACGCCTGGCTGGCCTGGGCGCGCCGCTCGCGGCTGACGAGCTTCGCCAGGACGCCAATGACTCCGACCCTGCGGGCCGACCCGACGATGCTCCACCAGCTCGACAGGGCGGCGCTCCGCATCGCCGGGAACACCGACACGCCACCCACATCACCCGCAGGAGCTCCATCAATCGCCGCGCTGGCGGTTGTCCGAGGCCGCGTTAGCCGGAGGCCCGACACTCTTTGCTGATCGAGGCGTAGGATTAACCCGACCCCGAACAGGAAGATGGCGCCCATGAGCATGCTTGCTCGCTTCACGCCCCGATCGGCCAGTACTGAGCAGTACGACCAAACTATCCGGCGGATGCAGGAGCAGGGCGACTGGCCGCCGGACGGGCTTGAGTACCACGTCGCCTTCGTCGACCCGCAAGGGAATCTCCGCGTCAGCGAAATCTGGAGCTCGCGCGAGCGGTTCCAAGCGTTCGGTGAGCGTCTGATGCCCGTGCTGGCTGAAGTCGGCATCGATCCCGGCGAGCCGGAGCTGCTCGAGATCCACAACATCATCAGCCGCTAAGACAGGCGCATCGGGCCGGAGGGGGAGAAAGGCAGCGTCTTCGTTACGCCGCTTCCCGCCCTGAGGTCTTCGGTGGCAATCCGCGCACGAGCAGGATGGAAACGGCCGACCGCCGCATGGGCACCAATCGCAGGGTCGGCGGCCTCCGCCCGCGGCGCTTTCAACTTGCCGTCGTGAGGAGTATCTTTGCGACATTGCTCCGTCGAGCCGGGAGGCCGCAGTGCATGCACGAGTCACGCCTCTAGATGGCGATGTTGCGGATCTCGATAACGGCATCGCGAATTTCCACGAGAACGTTGTCCCGTTCGGACTCGAGAACGGTGACGGAGCCATCCTTCTGATAGATCGGCAGTCCGGCAAGGCAGTCGCAATCACGCTTTGGCGCGATGAGGAGGCATTGCGCGCCAGCGACGGACGCGCAAACACGCTCCGGGCCGACGCGTCGCAGCAGATGGGGGCTGCGCGGGAGCCAGTGGTCGAGCGATACGAAGTCGCCGTGTTCGAAGTGTCGGGGCGGGACGCTACTTAACCACCTACCGGGACGTCGGGGACTCACCCCGTAGCCGGCCCGATCACCGGCTCTGCACCCAGGGCCTTGAAGGAGCCAGAGCATGACCGTTCGGGCACGCGACGTTCAGATCTCCCCCGTTCCGCTGATGCAGTT
>JBKJIG010000021.1:0-27062 GCA_046598415.1 Gaiellales bacterium | reverse complement strand
GAGCGCCTGCGCGCGGCGCTGCCGGCGGGCGTCGCGGTGGTGGTGTCCGACTCGTTCGGCCGGCCGTTCCGCCAGGGCATCACCGGCGTGGCGATCGGCTGCGCCGGCCTCGACCCTCTCGACGACCGCAGCGGCCGGCCCGACGACGCCGGCCGGCCGTTCGCCGGCACGGTCGTGCACGTCGCCGACGAGCTGGCGGCCGTCGCCGACCACGTGATGGGACCCGCCGGCGGGGTCCCGGCAGTGCGCATCCGCGGCGCCCGCGTCGTCGCGGGCGGTCTCGGAGCGGTCTCCACGACGATGCCGGCCGACCGCGACCTGTTCCGCTGACGGACAGAATCCGGTTGCGCGTGCAATCAGGGGGTAGGATGCTGCGCAATGGACGCCCGTGACGCCCTCGATCTCGCCCGCGGCGGCGGTGATCTCGACCGCCTCCTGGCGCGGGCCCGCGACGTCCGGGAGCGGGCGTGGGGCGGGGTCGTCACGTACTCGCCGAAGGTCTTCATCCCGCTCACGGCACTGTGCCGCGACGTGTGCCACTACTGCACGTTCGCGCACCCGCCGCGGCGCGGCCAGCGCGCGTTCCTGACCATCGACGAGGTGCTCGCGATTGCCCGGGCGGGGGCTGCCGCTGGTTGTCGCGAGGCGCTGTTCACGCTCGGCGACAAGCCGGAGCTGCGCTACCGCGTGGCGCGCGAGGAGCTGGCCGAGCTGGGTCACGCTACGACCGCGTCGTACCTCGTCGAGGCGGCCCGCGCGGTGCTCGAGGAGACCGGGCTGCTGCCGCACGCCAACCCCGGCATCCTCAGCGACGACGAGCTGGCCGCGGTGCGCACCGTCGCCCCGTCGCAGGGGATCATGCTCGAGACGGCGTCGCGGAGGCTGTCGGAGCGCGGCATGCCGCACTTCGGCTCGCCCGACAAGGCCCCCGACGTGCGCCTCGACGCGCTGGAGCGCGCCGGCCGCCTGCGGATCCCCTACACCAGCGGCATCCTGATCGGCATCGGCGAGACCCGTACCGAGCGCGTCGAGGCGCTGCTCGCACTTCGCGACCTGCACCTGCAGCACGGCCACCTGCAGGAGGTGATCGTCCAGAACTTCCGTGCCAAGGCCGACACGAAGATGGCCGCGGCGCCCGAGCCGTCGCTCGACGACCACCTCTGGACGATCGCCGTCGCCCGGCTGATCCTGCCCGCCGAGGTGTCGCTGCAGGCGCCGCCGAACCTCGCGTACGACGGCTTCCCGCGGCTGCTCGAGGCCGGCATCAACGACTGGGGCGGCGTCTCGCCCGTGACACCCGACCACGTCAACCCCGAGGCGCCCTGGCCCGATCTCGACCGGCTCGGCGCGGCCACCGCCGCCGCCGGCCTGACGCTGCTGCCGCGGCTCGCCGTCTACCCGCGGTTCGTGCGCGACCCGGCCACCTGGCTCGATCCCAAGGTGGTGCCGTCGGTCAATGCCGCAGCCGACGGTCTCGGTCTCTCCCGGCCGGCGGAGGAGTGGTTCATCGGCGCCTCCGGCGGCACGCCGCCGTCGTGGTCGCGACCGCGCCGCGGCGGCGTCTCGAGCGCCTTCGGCGGGGCGCTCGAGGCCACGCACCACACGCAGCGGCAGGCGACCGCGCTGCTCTCCGCGCGCGGCCCCGAGGTCGACCTGCTGACGCGTGCCGCCGACGCGATGCGCGCCGAGCGCAACGGCGACGAGGTCACCTACGTCGTCTGCCGGAACATCAACTACACCAACGTCTGCTACTTCAAGTGCGGCTTTTGCGCGTTCTCCAAGGGCAAGCTGGCCGAGAACCTGCGCGGCCCCGCCTACCTGCTCGGCCGCGATGAGATCCTGCGCCGCTGCCACGAGGCGTGGGAGCGCGGCGGCACCGAGGTGTGCCTGCAGGGCGGCATCCATCCCGGCTTCACCGGCCAGTGGTACATCGAGCTGGTCGAGGCGATCCGGGCCGAGCTGCCCGACCTGCACATCCACGCCTTCTCGCCACTCGAGGTCTGGCAGGGCGCGCACACCGCGGAGATGTCGCTGCGCGACTACCTGGCGCGGCTGCGCGACGCCGGCCTCGGCTCGCTGCCGGGCACCGCGGCCGAGATCCTCGACGACGACGTGCGGCGCACGCTGTGCCCGGACAAGGTGTCGACGGCGCAGTGGCTCGAGGTGATGCGCACCGCGCACTCGCTCGACATCCGCACCACGTCCACGATCATGTTCGGCCACATCGAGCAGCCCGTGCACCAGGCCAACCACCTGCTCGCCCTGCGCGACCTGGCGCGCGACACGGGCGGCTTCACCGAGTTCGTGCCGCTGCCGTTCGTGCACGCCGAAGCGCCGATCGGCCTCAAGGGCCTCACCCGCCGCGGGCCGACGTTCGAGGAGTCCGTCGTGCTGCACGCCGCCTCACGCCTGCTGCTCGACCCGTACATCACGAGCATCCAGGCGTCGTGGGTCAAGCTCGGGCCGGAGGGCGCGGGCGTGCTGCTCGGCGCCGGCGTGAACGATCTCGGCGGCACCCTGATGAACGAGTCGATCTCACGCGCCGCGGGTGCCAGCCACGGCCAGGAGTGCCCGCCCGAACGCATGGAGGAAGTGATCCTCGGCGCCGGGCGTCAGCCGGTGCAGCGCACGACGCTGTACGGCCGGCCGCCCGCGGCGCAGCGCGCGCGGAGCTTCGGCGCAGCCCCGCTCGAGCCCACGCCCGCACCGCCCTACGACGACTCGGGCCTCGTCAAGCCGGCCAAGCTGCACCGGCCGGGGCTCGCCGCCCGCTGATCAGCCGAAGCGCGAGCGCAGGCGCGGCAGCACGTCGCGGCTGAACAGCTCGAGGAAGCGCGCCTGGTCGGGGCCGGGCGCGTGGAACACCAGTTCGCTGAAGCCGAGCTCCACGTACGGCGCGATCTTGTCGACCACCTCGTCCGGATCGGTGGTGACGATGAAGCGGGTGTGCGCGCGGTCGATGGCGGCGTCGGCGAGGCGCTCCATCTCGATCGGGTCCTCGACGCCGGTCTTCTCGTCGGGCGTCAGCGCCAGCGCCGCCCACCAGTCGCAGTTGCGCAGCGCCGTGTCGGCGTCGGTGTCGTACGAGACCTTGATCTCGATCATGTGCTGCACCGCGCCGGCGTCGCGACCGGCCGCGGCCGCGCCCTCGGCGACGGCGGCGGTGAGCTGGTCGTACAGCTCGGGCTTCTTGCCGCTGGTGCAGATGAACCCGTCGCCGACCGTGCCCGCGAGCTTGGCCGCGAGCGGACCGGAGGCCGCCACGTAGATCGGCACCGGCTGGTCGGGGCGGTCGTAGATCGTGGCGTGCCGCGTCTGGTAGTAGTCGCCGTCGAAGTCGACGCGCTCCTCGGTCCACAGCCGGCGGATCAGCTCGATCGCCTCGGTGAGACGCAGCCGGCGCTCCTTGCCGGTCGGCCACGCCGCGCCGGTGGCGGGCGTCTCGTTGAGCGACTCGCCGGTGCCGACGCCGAGGAAGACGCGGCCCGGGCTGAGCACGCCGAGCGTGCCGAACGCCTGCGCGATGATCGACGGGTGGTAGCGCAGCGTCGGCGTCAGGACGCTCGTGCCGAGCGTGATCTGATCGGTCGCCTGGCCCGCGGCGCCCAGCCACGCGAGGGCGTTCGGGGCGTGGCCGGTCGTGTGGCGCCAGGGCTGGAAGTGGTCGGACAGCGCGGCGATCTCGAAGCCGAGGCGCTCGGCCTGCTGCGTCCAGTCGACGAGGTCGCGAGGGCCGAACTGCTCGGCGGACGCCTTCCAGCCGTAGCGCATCAGGCGGCGCGGTCGGCGAGGCCGAGGGCGCTGGTGGCAGCGCGGGCGAGGCCGGCGTCGGAGCCGTGCGCCCACCGCATCGCGTGCGGGCGCCAGTCCTGCCAGCGGGTGCGGAAGGCGCCGGCGAGGAAGACGCGGGTGACGGCGTCCCAGCCCTCGGCGTCGAGGCGCGGCGCGATGCGCTCGAGCAGCTTCGCCGCGCGATCGACGGGCAGCACGGTGAGGAACGGCGCGGCGGCCGAGGCGGGCGAGCGGCCGTCCTCGAGGCGGGCCAGCGGCAGGCATCGCTCGACCACGCGCTCCGCGACACGGCGATCGCCGCCGGCCACCAGCGACAGCTGGCGCGCGGCGTGCCACAGCAGCGCCGGCGCGTCGGACTCGAGCAGGCGCTCGCCGACGACGCGGACGATCTCGGTGTACGGCGTCTCGTCGTCGAGCGTGTCGACGGTGACCTCGGAGACCCACTCGTCGGCGACGCGGGCGCGGGCCCGTCCGGGCGGCAGCGTCTCGGTCTCGCGCACCAGCTGGTCGACCAGGTCGGCGAGGCCGGCGAGATCGCCGAGCGGCACGTCGAGGGTGGTCGCCGCGAACGCCTCGGTGTTGACGACGGCGCTGTCGAGCCAGTGTGCGGCAGGCTCGAGGTCGCCCGCCACCATCGCCTGCAGCGCCTCGCGGCCGCTGGCGGTGCCGAGCATCACGCGGCAGCCGGGGCGGAGGATCGCGAGCGGCACGCTCTCGCCCCGCTCGACGCGCTCGAGAATGGTCGCGAGCACCGGTCGGCGGAGGGCCAGTGCCAGCAGCGCGGACGTGTCGGCCTCCTCACGACCGAGGTGCAGGGCCTGCAGCGTCAGGTCGATCACGGCGGCGTCGGGCGCGCGGCGCGCACCGAGCGGGAACAGGTCGCGGAGCGACGTGGCGGCCGCACAATCGGTGCGGTCGAACCGCGTCTCGACGGCAGCCGCGGCCTCGCGCAGGGTCACCTGCCGCCCCCGGTACGCCGTGAGAAGCGCCATCGCAAATGCTGCCGCCGCCCGCTCCGTCGTCATCGCCGGGAACCGTACACCCGGCTCGGCGATAGAGCGCCAGCACCGCGATCCTCCGGCGCGCCGCGCGGTAGGCTTCCACCTATGTCGCTGTTGAATCGCGTGCTGCGCGTCGGCGAGGGCCGCCGGCTCAAGGTCCTCGAGGAAGCCGCCCGCACCGTAAACTCGCTCGAAGATCAGATCACCCCGCTGGCGGACGAGGAGTTGCGGGAACGGTACGGCCAGCTGCGCGACCAGGTGCGGGCGCGGATCGCCGAGGGCGAGGACGCCGAGAAGGCGCTCCGCGACGTGCAGGCCGAGGCGTTCGCGATCACCCGCGAGGCTGGCTGGCGCACGCTCGGCATGCGCCACTTCGACGTGCAGATCATGGGCGGGTACACGCTCGGCGACGGCACCATCGCCGAGATGAAGACCGGCGAGGGCAAGACGCTGGTGGCGACGCTCGCCGTCTGCTTCCGCGCGCTCGCCGGCAACGGCGTGCACCTCGTCACGGTCAACGACTACCTGGCCAAGCGCGACGCCGACTGGATGGGTCCGCTGTACCGCTTCCTCGGTGTGACGGTCGGCGTGATTCAGTCGAACATGCCGCAGGACGCGCGCAAGGCGGCGTACGACTGCGAGGTCACCTACGGCACGAACTCCGAGTTCGGCTTCGACTACCTGCGCGACAACCTCGCCGTCGACGTGGACGGCACCGTCCAGCGCGGCCACTACTACGCGATCGTGGACGAGGTCGACTCGATCCTCATCGACGAGGCGCGGACGCCGCTGATCATCTCCGGGCAGCCGGAGGAGGCGGCGGGCACGTACTACGAGTTCGCGCGCATCGCGAAGCGCCTCACGATCCCCGAGGACTACGAGGTGGACGAGAAGCGCAAGACGGTGTCGCCGTCCGAGGACGGCGTCCACAAGGTCGAGAAGGCGATGGGCGTCGAGAACCTCTACGCGCCCGGCAACGGGCAGCTCGTCAACCACCTGATCCAGTCGCTGAAGGCCGAGTCGCTCTACAAGCGCGACGTCGAGTACGTGGTGCAGGACGGCGAGGTCAAGATCGTCGACGAGTTCACGGGACGCATCATGGAAGGCCGCCGCTGGTCGGAGGGCCTGCACCAGGCGGTGGAGGCGAAGGAGGGCGTGAAGATCGAGGCCGAGAACATCACGGTCGCGACCGTCACGATCCAGAACTACTTCCGCATGTACGAGCGACTCGCCGGCATGACCGGCACCGCGTCGACCGAGGCGAACGAGTTCGGCGAGATCTACAAGCTCGAGGTCGTGTCGATCCCGACCAACGTGCCGATGGTCCGCAACGACCAGAACGACGTCGTCTACAAGACGAAGGACGAGAAGTTCGCCGCCGTCGCCACGGACATCGCCGAGCGCCACGAGAAGGGCCAGCCGGTGCTGGTCGGCACCATCTCGATCGAGATCTCCGAGATGCTCTCCAACCAGCTCGTCGCGAAGGGGATTCCGCACAACGTGCTGAACGCGAAGCAGCACGAGCGCGAGGCCGAGATCATCATCGACGCCGGGCAGAAGGGCGCGGTCACGATCGCGACCAACATGGCCGGCCGTGGCGTCGACATCAAGCTGGGCGAGGGCGTACCCGAGGCGGGCGGCCTGTACGTCCTCGGCACCGAGCGGCACGAGTCGCGGCGCATCGACAACCAGCTGCGTGGTCGGTCGGGCCGCCAGGGCGACCCGGGCGAGACGCGGTTCTACCTCTCCGCCGAGGACGACGTCGTGCGCCTGTTCGCGGGCGACCGCATCTACAAGATCCTCGACCGGCTGAAGGTGCCCGAGGGCGAGCCGATCGAGCACTCGATGCTGACGAACCGCATCGAGGGCGCGCAGAAGCGGGTCGAGGAGCACAACTTCGAGATCCGCAAGAACGTCCTCAAGTACGACGACGTGCTGAACACCCAGCGCGGCGTCGTCTACGGGCAGCGCCACCGGGTGCTGAACGGCGAGGACATCTCCGACCTCGTCCGCGAGTGGATGGACGAGACGGTGTGGAGCATCGTCGAGGCGCACACCGACGAGTCGTTCGCCGAGGAGTGGGATCTCGAGGGGATGATGGTCGGCCTGCGCGGTACGTATCCGGTGTCGTTCACGCTCGAGGAGCTCGGCGACCAGGAGCACCTGTCGAAGGACGACCTGCTCGACCGCGTCGCCGCCGACGCGCAGCACGCGTACGAGGAGAAGGAGGCGACCGTGACGCGGATCGCCCCCGACCTGATGCGGCAGGCCGAGCGCTTCTACCTGCTGCAGTCGATCGACCAGCACTGGCGCCAGCACCTGGACGACATGGAGTACCTGCGCGAGGGCATCCACCTGCGCGGTCTCGCGCAGAAGGATCCGCTCGTCGAGTACCGCACCGAGGGCCACTCGATGTTCTCCGACATGATGGTGCGCGTGCAGGAGGAGGTCATCTCGAACCTCTTCCACTTCGTCGTCGAGGTCGAGGGGCCGCAGGGCGAGGACGGGCCGACGGCGGTCATCGACGCGTTCGACCCCGACCGCGGCGGACCGGTGCTCGAGGGCCTCATCACCCAGCACGAGGAGCACTCGGCCCTGGCCGACGCGCGCTCGACGGGCTACGTCGAGAACGGCGCGGTCGATGAGCCGATCGACATCCTCCCCGAGCCGGTCGAGCAGCGGCGGGTCGAGCTCGAGGTCGGGCGCAACGACCCGTGCTGGTGCGGCAGCGGCAAGAAGTTCAAGCGCTGCCACGGCGCCGCCTGAACGACAGCGCCGCGAGACAGAGCAGGCCGAGCACGAGCTGCAGCGTGGTGCGTTCCGCGTTGCGGGTCAGGCGCGCGCCCGGATCCAGCGTCGTGGCCAGGTAGCTGACCGTGAGGCCGGCGCCGAGCAGCGCCGCCCAGACGACGGCGAGCGTGCGCACGCGGCCGGGCGTGATGGCGAGCACGACGAGGGCAAGCGCCGTGGCGACGCCCCAGGCGGACGGCGTCAGCACGCGGCCGGCGATGGTGACGACGATGCCCGGGATGTCGCCGGCGCGGTCGATCACGTGGGACGGGCCGCCCGCGAAATCGGGGTCGGTCAGGTCGTGCGCGGCGCGAAACGCCCGCCACGGCAGGTAGGCGGCGAGGGCCGCGAGCGCGGGGTAGAGGACGGCGCGGCGGCGGGTGACGATGGCGGCGGCGAGCAGGATCGCGACCGTGCCGACCAGACCCTCGTTCTTCGTCAGCACCGCGGCACCCGCGAACAGGGTGGCGACGATCAGCAGGCGGCGGTCGTCGTCCTCCGTCAGCGCGCGGAGGGTGGCGACGAGCGTGATCGCGAGCAGTCCGGCGACGATGGCGTCGGCGTTGCCGGCGGACGCGTTGGCGACGACGACGGGACTGGCGGCGAACGGCGCCAGGAAAGCCAGCGACCACCAGCCGCCGATCCGATCCGCCAGCAGCGCGAAGGCGCCGAGCAGCAGGCAGCCGAGCACGAGGAGGGCGTTCGCGCGCAGGACGGCGTCGTCGTAGCCGCCATTGATCCGCAGCGCCGCCGCCTGGATCTCGGGCCACAGGATCGGGTACTCGGGGTGCGGCGCGGGGTAGAGCGCGGGGTCGAACGGCGGCGAGTCGGGCGTGCCGAAGGCGAGCAGCGCGTGGGCCTTGAACGCCCACGTCACGAGTCCGTCGAACGCCGACAGCGGCGTGGCGGCGGCGATCGCGGCCTGCAGCAGCGTCCAGCCGGCGAGGATCACGGCGGGCAGCGGCGGGCGGAGGAGGTAGGGGGGGCCGCGCCGCGACCGGGCGATCGCGATCAGCACGGCGGCGGCGACCGCGAGCGCGACCGGGCCGATCTCGAGGCCGACGGTCGCGGCGGTCGCGAGGACGACGCCGACGGCGGCGATGCCGGTGGCGGGGGCGAGCGCGGGCCGGTCGATGCCGGCGAGCGCGAGCAGCGGGGCGCCGACCGCGGTGCAGAGGACGGCGGCGAGGAGCGCGGCGATCATCGGATCCGCTCCACGGCGATGGCGCCGCTCGGGGCGATCCGGACGCGCAGCGTGGCGGCGCCGGCGTCGGTGGTGCGAGCAGCGGGCAGCAGCGCCTTGGCGACGTACATCTCGGCGACGGCGGGGCGGACGGCGCCGCCGGCGGGCGGGGTGACGACGACGTAGCGGTCGGCGGAGGTCCGCGGCACGGCGTCGGTGGCGGCGGTGATCCCCCGGATCCCGGCGAAGCGCCGGGCGGCGCGGTCGATGCCTCCGTCGGGCGCCCGGATCGCGTCGCGCGTCGAGTCCACCGCGAGCCATGCAGCCGATGCGGCGAGGAGGATCGCAGGGACGCGTCGCTGCACCGCGGCAGCTTACGTCGCAGACCGAGCGGCCACGATCGCGGCAGCCGCGCGGTCGACGCGGTGCGCATATCTCGCGACGCCGTCGTGGCGGTTCGACGCGAACAGCTGTGGCAGCCAATGCGGCTGGAGCCACCCGGGTGCCGGCTCCAGGCCGAGGGTGGCACGGTGCGACGTCCATGGAAAGGCGCGCGGGTCGTCGACGATCCCGGCGTCGACCGGGTTGTTGGCGATGTAGACGGCGACGCGCGCGACGTCGGCGTGCGCGTGGAGCGCTGTCGATCCGAAGCGGCCGGCGGTGGCGTGCCCGAACCGGTCGCGACGGAGGTTGAGGCGCATCGCCTGGCAGGTGCCGAGCAGGTGCATGCCGCGCACGAGCGCGTCGTGGGACGCCTCGATCAGGACGTGGTGGTGCGTCCGCATCAGGCAGTGCGCGTGGATCTTCCATCCGTGCCGCTCGGAGGCGGCGCCATAGAGGCCGTACTGCGCCTGGTGGTCGGCGTCGTCGACGAAGTACACGAGCCCGCCGGTGCCGCGCGAGTACACGTGGTAGAAGCCGCTCTTGGAAACCTCGCGGGGTCGGCGTGCCATGGAGCTGACGCTACAGCTCTCCCGCGTCTCCATTGACGCACGCAATGCGCCGACTTTGCCGCGAATGTGCCGAGTCGCGCGATCCGCGCGCCTTCCGCGCGCCTTCCATGTTGGGGTCAGACCCCGAAAACCGCGTTCCTGGGGTCAGACCCCGGGCTCTCGGGCTCGGCTCGGGCAGTTGGGATGGGCGACCGGACAGGGAAAACCGGCCCTTCGCTACCCTCCTGCTCGTGTCCGACGCTGCCGCACCCGTTCAGGAACCCGAGGATCTTGCGGCCGCCGTCGAGGAGTTGAGGGCCCGGCTCGTCTGGGTCCGTGATTACCTTTGACCCCGACGCGCTCCGCACCCGCATCGCCGAGCTCGACGAGGCCATCTCCGCACCCGGATTCTGGGACGACGCCCGCGCCGCCGGCAAGGTAAGCGCCGAGCGGGCGAAGCTCGCCCGCGAGCTCGAGCTGTTCGACCGCCTGTCCGCCGAGCTGGACGACCTGCCGACGATGGTCGAGCTCGCCGCCGAGGACGAGGAGATGGCCGCCGAGCTTTCCGCCAGCGTGCAGCGCGTCCGGCGCGAGATCGACGCGCTGCAGGAGGCCGCCCTCTTCACCGGCGAGTACGACGGTGGCCCCGCACTCGTGCAGGTCACGTCCGGTGCCGGCGGCACCGACGCCCAGGACTGGGCCGAGATGCTGCTGCGCATGTACCTGCGCTGGGCCGAGCATCGCGGCTACAAGGCGGCGCTGATCGAGGCGACGCCGGGCGAGGAGGCAGGCATCAAGTCGGCCACCTTCACGCTCGAGGGCGACAACGCGTACGGCGTCATCCAGGCCGAGAAGGGTGTCCACCGGCTGGTGCGCCTCTCGCCGTTCGACAAGGATCACCGCCGCCACACCGCCTTCGCGAGTCTCACCACGGCCCCGTGGCTGGATGACGACGTCGTCGTCGACATCGACGAGAAGGACCTGCGCATCGACACGTACCGCGCGCAGGGCGCCGGTGGCCAGCACGTCAACAAGACCGATTCCGCCGTCCGCATCACGCACCTGCCGACCGGGACCGTCGTCCAGTGCCAGAACGAGCGATCACAGCAGCAGAACCGCCACGTCGCGATGCGCGTCCTGAAGAGTCGCCTGCTCGAGCTCGAGATCAAGCGCCGCGAGGCCGAGTTGGCGAAGGAGCGCGGCGAGGCGCAGGACATCTCGTTCGGAAGTCAAATCCGTTCGTATGTCCTGCACCCGTACACGATGGTCAACGATCACCGCACGGGCCTCAAGGACGGCAACATCAACGCCGTCCTCGAGGGCGACCTCGACCCGTTCATCCGGTCGTTCCTGCTCACCCGTGCGACCGGCGCCGACGCTCACGCATAGCCTCATTTGCAGGATGTTCCCGCGCGACTGCTTTGTCGGCAGCGGATCGTGGGCTACATTGGTGCGCAGCGGATGCTGAAACGCGAAGGGTCCATTGGCGGGGCAGATACCGACGCTCCGATGTCTCCGGCCATTCGGCGTGACGACTCCTTCGAGTGGGAGACGCCCGCCGCCGTGCCGGAGGTACATAGCGATGACTTGACCGACGCCGAGCGCGCGGCCATCGACCGTGCGAACGACGAGGCGCGCCGCCGGCGCTCCGAGGCGTATGCCGCGATGGCGCCGGCGACCGGCGAGTACGAGCGTCCGCCGGCGCCCAAACAGAGCGCGATGATCCTGCTCGAGAACGTCACGAAGGTCTACCCGGGCAACGTGACGGGCCTGAAGGACGTGTCGCTGCAGATCGACAAGGGCGAGTGGGTGTTCCTCGTCGGCGCGTCCGGATCGGGCAAGTCGACGATGATCAAGCTGCTGCTGAAGGAGATCGACGCGACCCGCGGCAACGTCATCGTCGGCGGCCGCTCGCTGTCGAAGCTGCGCCGCTCGCGCATCCCGCAGCTGCGCCGCAACATCGGCTGCGTCTTCCAGGACTTCAAGCTGCTCCCGAACCGCACGGTGTTCGACAACGTCGCGTACGCGCTCGAGGTCCAGGGCCAGCGCCGCAACGAGATCGAGCGCAAGGTGCCCGAGATCCTTCATCTCGTCGGACTCGGCGAGAAGATGGACAAGTTCCCGAACGAGCTGTCCGGCGGCCAGGCCCAGCGCGTCTCGATCGCGCGGGCGTTCGTCAACCACCCGCCGCTCCTGATCTGCGACGAGCCCACCGGCAACCTCGACCCCGACACGTCGATCGGCATCATGCAGCTGCTGTACCGCATCCAGCGCACCGGCACCACGGTGCTGATGGCCACGCATGATCGCGAGATGGTCGACAAGATGCGCCGCCGCGTGGTGGCCCTCGAAGATGCCCGCATCGTCCGCGACGACCGCCGCGGCGGTTACATCTCGGAGGACGTGCGATGACCCACGGCCGCATGGGATGGTTCTTCGGCGAGGCGCTGAAGTCGCTGCGCTCCAACTTCTCGACGACGCTCGCCGCCGTCGTGACGGTGCTGATCGTGCTCTACCTGTTCGGCATCGGTGCGGCGCTCGGCTCGTACATCTTCTCGTACACCGAGAAGGTCCGCAGCGACGTCACGATCAAGGTCTGGGTGTCGGACGACGCCAAGGACTCGCAGCGCACCGCCATCCGCGCGCGCCTCGCCGCCGACCCGCGCATCGAGACGAACAGCATCAAGTTCGTCACCAAGGACCAGGCGCTGGCCGAGGCCAAGAAGAAGTTCTCCGCCGGCACCATCCAGTTCCTCGCCGGCAACCCGTTCCCGGCCCGCTTCGAGGTGAAGGCGAAGGATCCCGACCAGAGCGCTGCAATCGCGTCGTCCGTCGCGGGCATGAAGGGGCTCGAACCGACGACCGACACGCTGCCGAATCCCGACTACGGCGCCAAGACGGCAGACAAGGTGCTGTCCACTGCGGGCGTGATCGAGGCGGTGATCGCGGGCATCGCGGTCGTGCTCGGCATCGCGGCGGTGCTGCTGATCGGCAACACGATCCGGCTCTCCATCTTCGCGCGCCGTCGCGAGGTCGAGGTCATGAAGCTCGTCGGCGCAACCAACTGGTTCGTGCGCTGGCCGTTCATGCTCGAGGGGATGATCTGCGGGGTGCTCGGTGCGATCGGCGCCGTCGTGGTGATGTTCATCTCCTACGAGGCCCTGCGCGGTTACTTCGAGACGGAGACGCTCTCCGGCCAGGGTGGCAGCGTCGGTGCGCTCGCGTTCTGGCAGGTCGCGATCCTGCTGATGATCGCGGGACTCGGGCTCGGCGCCGCCGGCTCGGGCCTGACGATGCGCAAGTTCCTGCGCGTCTGACGCGTTGGCGCTCGTCTGCTGCGAGGTCGTCCGGCGGGGCCGGTTCCTCGTCGCGGACCCGTACCTGACGCCGGGCCAGCCGCTGGCGCTCGGACGGCGCGGCTCGTCCGTCGCGCACGAGGGCGATCTGGTGCTGGTGGAGGTCGCGCCGGGTGGCGGCCGCGCGCGTGTGGCCGAGCGGCTCGGCTCGCCGTGGGACGTGCGCGCGCTGCTGCACGGCCTGGCGGGCGAGGCCGGCGCCGCTTTGCCGTTCCCGGCGGCAGCCGAGAACGAGGCGCTCGACCTGCCGCGCGATCCGGCGCCGCCGGCGGCCGATCGCCGCGACCTGCGCGACCGGGTTGCCTTCACCGTCGATCCGGGCACCGCGAAGGATCACGACGACGCCATCACGGTCGAGCGGACCGGTGACGGCCTGCGCGTGCTGGTGCACATCGCCGACGTCACCGCGGTGGTCGGCGGGGGTTCGGCGCTGGACCGCGAGGCGGTCGAACGCGGCTTCTCGTCGTACCTGCCGGGCCGGGTCGACCCGATGCTGCCGCCGGCGCTGTCGGCGGGGCTCTGCAGCCTGGTGCCGGACCGCCCGCGCGACGTGGTCACGGTCGAGGTGCCGTTCGACGCCGACCTGAAGCCGGGCCGGCCGTCGTTCTACCGCGCGCAGATCGTCTCGCGGCGGCGCTTCGCATACGCCGACGTCGAGCGCATCCTCGCCGGTGCCGAGGACCCGCTGACCGAGCCGCTGCTCGATGCGCAGCGCATCGCGGCCGCCCTCCGCGCCCGCCGCGCGGCTCGCGGGGCACTGCAGATCGTCAGCCGTGAACTCGAGATCACGCTGGAGGGCGAGCGGGTCGCCGACGTGCGCATGATCGGCGAGCCGGCCGCACACGCCCTGGTCGAGGAGCTGATGATCCTCGCCAACGAGGCCGTCGCCGAGCTGCTGGCGCGCCGTAAGACCCCGGCGCTGTTCCGCGTGCACGACCAGCCCGATCCGGCCGGCGTGCAGCGCCTGTACGCCCAGCTCGCCGACCTCGACGTTCCCACGCCACCGCTGCCCGAGGGGCTGGCGCCGTCCGCCGCCGCGGCCGCCATCGGCCGCGCATCCGACGCCGTCGCGCGGCACGCGATCGCCGCCGGGCGCGGTGCCGAAGCCTGGACGACGCTGGTGCTGCGCGCCGTCATGCAGGCCCGTTACGCGCCGGCGAACGGCGGTCACGCGGGCCTCGCGACGCCGTACTACTGCCACTTCACGAGCCCCATCCGCCGCTACCCCGACGTGACGGTGCACCGCGCGCTGCTGGGCGCGATCGGCGTCGGCCCGGTGCCGGAGCGCGACGGGCTCGACGACCTCGCGACGGCGCTCTCGGAGCGGGAGCGGGAGTGGTCGCGCCTCGAGCGCCGCGGCGCCTCCATCTGCCTCGCCGCGCACCTGCGCGGGCGGCCGGAGGACGACGACGTCGTGCGGCCGGGCGAGATCACCGGCCTCATCGGCGGCGGCCTGTTCGTGCGCTTCGACGGGGTCTACGACGGCATGGTGCCCAGCCGCCGCCTCGGCCCGGAGGAGTTCGAGGTGTCGGACCTCGGCACCTCGCTGAACGGCCGCGAGGGCCGCCGGTTCCGGCTCGGCGACCGCATCGACGTCACCGTCGACCGCGTCGACGTGCCGCGCGGCCGGGTGTCGCTCAGTCCGCGAGCTCGGCGATCGACGTGACGATGCGGTCCGGCACCGCCACCGGTGCCTCGGGCAGGCCGCGCCCACGCACGTCGACCCAGACGCCGTGCAGGCCGACGGCCTGAGCGCCGCCGACGTCGAACACCAGGTTGTCGCCGACCATCCAGGCCTCGCCGGGCTCGGCGGAGAACGCTCGCAGCGCCCGCAGGAACGCCTCCGGCTCGGGCTTGCCGAAGCCGACCTCGCCCTCGATGCCGACATAGTCGAAGTGCGCCGCGAGCGAGAACCGCTCGATCTTCCAGCGCTGGTGCCGCGCGCTGCCGTTGGTCAGCAGCCCCAGCCGCACGCCCCGCGCGCGCAGCACGTCCAGGGCCTCGATGGCGCCGGGCAGGGGCGCGATCGCCTCGTCCCGCAGCGCGTTCAGCCGGGCCGAGATGCGCGCCGCCAGCCCGTCGTCGGGCAGCCCGAGGTTCGCGAGCGCCGTCGCGGCGATGGAACGCCGCGCCTCGAGCAGGTCGGCGCGCCCCGTGCGATGCCGGTCGGGATCGGCCCAGAACCACGCGCCCGCCGCGCGGATGGCGTCGTAGAGCCCGTCCGGGGCGTCGCTGTCGATGCACGCCTGCTCCCAGGCAGCCGACGCGCCGCCCGTGTCGTCGAGGATCGTGTCGTCGAGATCGAGGAGGATGACCGGCGGCAGCATCGCCGGAATCGTACGTGCCCGACGTACGATCCACGGCAACCCTCTAGGCTGTCTGCGTGAGCGAGCTCCGGCCGCACGAGATCCTGCTCGTCGAGGATGACGAGGTGATCCGCGAGGCGACGGCCGAGAGCCTGCGCCGCGACGGCTTCGAGGTGCGGATGGCCGGCACCGGCCCCGACGGCCTCGCCGCCTTCCGCGAGCGCGAGCCGTCGCTGGCGATCCTCGACGTGATGTTGCCCGGCTTCGGCGGCGTGGAGCTGTGCCGTGAGATTCGCCGCGACTCGCAGGTGCCGATCGTGTTCCTCTCCGCCCGCACCGACGCGATCGACATCGTGCTGGGCCTCGAGGCGGGCGCCGACGACTACGTGACGAAGCCGTTCGAGCCGGCCGTGCTGGCGGCGCGCGTGCGGGCGGCCTTGCGCCGTGCGCGTCCCGCGCCGATGCCCGACGGCGGCGTCGACCGTGTCGGCACCGTCGCCATCGACCGCGCCGGCCACGTCGTCACCCGGGACGCCGAGCCGATCGCGCTGACGCCCACCGAGTACCGCCTGCTGGCCGAGCTGATGGACAACCCCGGGGTGGCGCTCGACCGGGCGGCGCTGCTGGAGCGCGTGTGGGGCTACGGCTGGGCGGGTGACTCACGCCTCGTCGACGTGCACATCCAGCGGCTCCGCGCCAAGATCGAGGACGACCCGACCAACCCGGAGCTCGTGCTCACGGTGCGTGGCGTGGGGTACAAGCTGGCTCGTGTCTGAGCCGTGCTGACGCTACCCTAGAGCCATGAGCCTGCGGCTCAAGCTGGCGCTCGCCATCGCAACCATCGCCGGTCTCGTCGCGGGCCTGACGGGCGTCGTGGTCTACGACCGCGAGAAGTCCGATCGCCACGATCGGGCGCGTAACGGCGTCGCTCAGACCGTGCGCATCTACGCGCAGATCCTCAGCGATCCCGACCTCACGAACGTGCCCGACGGCGCCATCATCGAGGCCGCGAAGGGCCCGGACAACCCGCAGATCCCGCCCGCGCTGCGGGCCCGGCTGACCGACAACCGCGTCTACTCGCTGATCGCGACCGTCTCCGGCATCCCGATCGTGATCGCCGGCACCCGCCTGCCGGACGGCGAGCGCGTCTACGCGCAGGGCACGTTTCTCGTCGACGCCAACGCCCTCGCCGACCTGCGGGTCGCGCTGGTGCAGGTCTGCATCGGCGGTGCGTTACTGGGCGCCATGCTCGGCTTCGCCGTCTCGCTGCTGCTCGGCAGACGCCTGCGCGGGCAGGTCGCACTCGCCCGGCGGCTCGCCGCGGGCGACCTCGACGCGCGCCTCAACCCGACCGGCAGCGACGAGATCGCGCAGCTCGGCCGCGCGCTGGACGAGATGGCCGGTGCGCTGTCGCGCAAGCTCGGCGAGCTGGACGAGTCGGCCGAGCGTGAGAAGCGGTTCTCGAGCGACGTCGCCCACGAGCTGCGCACGCCGGTCACCGGCCTGGTCGCCGCGGCGGCGCTGCTGGACGATTCCCGCGCGGCCGGCATGGTGCGCGAGCGCGCCTCCGCGCTCGCAGCGCTGGTGGAGGACCTGCTCGAGGTGATGCGCCTGGAGTCGGGCGAGCTGCCGCGGCTCGACCCGTTCGACCTGGCGCGCCTCGTCCGCGACGTCGTGCACCTGCGGCTGCCGGGGGCCGAGGTCGATGCGCCACCCGAGCTGCACGTCCTGTGCGACCCGCGGCGCGTCGAGCGCATCGTCGCCAACCTGCTGGACAACGCCCGCCGGCACGGCCGGCCGCCGGTGCGGGTGCGGGTGGAGGCCAACGGCGACGACGCGCTGGTCGAGGTGCGCGACCACGGTGAGGGGTTCGGCCAGTTCCTGCCGCACGCCGGCGAGCGGTTCGCCCTCGCGCGGCCGGAGCGCGGCGGCGGCACCGGCCTCGGTCTCGCCATCTGCCGCGGCCAGGCGCGCATCATCGGTGCCGCGCTCGACCTCCGCGACGACGACGGCGCGGTCGCGCAGCTGCGGCTGCCGCACGCCGTGACGGCCCGGCCGGCGACGGCGCAGACGGCGCTGGAGATCGCATGAGGCGGCTGCTGGCCCTGCTGGTGCTCGCGCTGGTCGTGGCCGGCTGCGGCGCGGGGGAGGGCATCCGCGACGAGGGTCGCCAGACCGTGGTCAGCCCGATCGCGAACGCCGGGGTCGCGCGGCGAACGATCTTCGTCTATCTCCTGCGCTACGGTCAGCTGGTGAAGGTCGAGCGCACCGTCCCGGGCGCCCAGACACCCGAGCGCGAGGCGTTGCTCGCGCTGCTCGACGGGCCCAACGCGCGGGAGCAGTCGGAGCGCTTCACCAGCGCCATCCCGCTGCACACGACGCTCGCGTTGTTCGCGGCGCCGAACGGCTCGGCGGCCGTCGACCTGATCGCGCTGAACGACGACGGCATCCTGCGCACGGCGACCTCGGATGACGTCGACGCGCGGCAGCGCCAGCTGATGCTGAAGCAGATCGTCTACACGCTGACCGAGTTCCGCGACGTCGACAACGTCGAGGTGCGCCTGAACGGCGAGTCCGTCCCGCTCGGCAAGCAGTTCCCCGGCGCCACGCTGACCCGCCGCTTCTTCGACGACGCCAAGGTCGCGGCCCCGCACGATCTGACGCGGTGCGGCGGCACCACCGAACCGACCGGCAAGGGCAAGGCCCTGCGCGTTCCCGAGGCGGCGGTCGATGGCAGCTTCGTCGTGTTCAAGGGCGAGACGACCGCGAAACGCGGCAAGATCATCGTCCAGCTGTGGCAGGACAACCGTCTGCTGCGCTCGCTCGAGGGCGATGGCGCGCTCTACAACCAGCCCACCGAGGGCGGCACCGACCCGTGCGCGCAGTTCGACGGACGGCTCGAGATTCCGTGGGGTGTGACGGGCGACGTCGAGTTCAAGGTCACGTTGCAGCCCGACGGTGCCGATGAGAAGGACCGCATCGTGACCCACAACCTCGTCGTCCCGGAGAACTGACATGCGCCGCGGCCCGACCATCGCGGCGGCGGTCGCCGTTGCGGCCGCGCTCGCCGCGTGCGGTGGTAGCGGCGGGGACGGCGCGAGCGCCACCGCGGTGTCGACCGAGGCGCCCGCGCCGGCGCCGGTCACCTCGACCGGTACGGCGCCGACCGCGCCGCCGACCACCGTCGAGGGCCCGTCACACGACGTGGTGCTGTGGTTCGTGCGCGACGGGCAGCCCGTGTCGGTCACACGCCAGGCACCCGAGACCGACGAGGTGGCGCGGCAGGCGGTCGAGCTGCTGATGCTCGGCCCCACGGCGGACGAGGCGGCGACCGGCCTCGAGTCGCAGATCGTGAACGGCGCGCACGTGAACGCGATCGCGATCCGCGAGGAGGTGGCGACGGTCGACGTGAGCCCCGAGATCGAGGCGGTGGTCACCGGCGCGCCCGATGCCGGCACGGCGAACCAGCTGAAGCTCGGACAGATCGTGCGGACGCTGAGCGAGTTCGGGATGGTAAAGTGGGTCCGGGTCGTGGTGAACGGCCTGGAGCAGACCTTCGCGGCGCCCGGCGACGGTATCTACCAGGGCCTGCTGAGCCCGAAGCTCGTGGCTGATGCGAAGGACGGCCCGCCGTGGATCGAGATCGGCCCGGTCCGGACCGATCGTCTGACGGTGCACTTCGCCGGCACCGCCGACGTGTTCGAGGGCGCGCTGCAGGCGCGGCTCGTGCAGAACGGCAAGACGCTGATCGAGGCACCGCTGCAGGCGTCGTGCGGCACGGGCTGCCGTGGGTCGTACGTGCTCGAGTTCAACGCGCCCGACGGCACCGCGGGCAAGGTCACGCTCGAGGTCTACTCGACGTCGGCCGAGGACGGCAGCGTCGACGAGATCGCCCGCCGGGACATCACGCTCGCTGAACCTGGCTGAGAACCACCGAAGTACCATGCGCCGGTGAGCGAGGGCGAGAAGACCATTGCGTCGAACCGGCGCGCACTCCACGAGTACGAGGTCCTGGAGCGCTTCGAGGCCGGTATCGAGCTGTTCGGCACCGAGGTGAAGTCGCTGCGCCTCGGGCGCGTCAGCCTGGCCGAGGCGTTCGCCGTCGTGCGCGACCACGAGGTCTACCTGATCGCGTGCACCATCGAGCCCTACGCGCAGGGCAACCGCGCCAACCACGCGCCGGCGCGCGACCGGCGGCTGCTGCTGCACGCCCGCGAGATCGAGCGCCTGCGCCAGAGCACGGCCGAGAAGGGGCTCGCGATCATCGCGCTGCGCCTGTACTTCAAGGCCGGCCGGGTGAAGGTCGAGCTGGCGCTCGCCCGCGGCCGCAACGTCGTCGACAAGCGCCACGCGATGGCGGAGCGCGACGCGCGTCGCGAGATCGAGCGCGCGGTGCGGCGCGGCGACCGCGAGTGAGGTCTGCGAGCGGCCGGCCGGCCGCACCGCGGCTGCTGGCGCTCGGGCTCGCGCTGATCGGGCTGCTCGGCATCGCGTCGTCGATCACGCCGTCGCTGCGCGAGCGCAGCGACGTGCTCGGGTCGCTGTTCCCCGCTTCGGTGCGCTCGATCGCCACGGGCGCGACGCTGGCGACGTCGGTGGCGCTGCTGATCATCGCGGGCGGCCTCCTGCGCCGGCGCCACCGCTCGTGGCAGGCGGCCGTGGCGATGGTGGCGGTCGTCGCCGTGCTGCACATCGTGAAGGGCCTCGACGTCGAGGAGGCGACGGCGTCGCTGGTGCTGCTCGCCGGCCTGCTGATCTGGCGCCGCGCCTTCGACGTCGTGGGAGACCCCGAGACGCCGCGCACGTTCCGGCGCCACCTGAGCGTGGCGCTGGCCGGCCTGGTGGTGCTCGGGTTCCTGCTGATCGAGGGCCAGAGCCTGCTCGAGGGCGACCTCCTGCCGCCGCTGCAGGCCACGGTCGAGCTGCTGCACAACGTGGCGGGGCTGGGCCCCGAGCGCCTGGAGGGGCGCGGCTCGACGGCCGTCTCGCGGGCGATCCTGCTGTACTCGATCGTCGCCGCGGGCTGGCTGCTGTTCCTGTGGCTGAAGCCGCGCCGCCAGTACGTCCAACAGCACGCGCGCGACCGTGCCGACGCGCGGCGCATCGTGCTCGAGTCGGGCACCGACACGCTCGACTACTTCGCGTTGCGCCGCGACAAGGACTACTTCTTCGGCGCCGACCGCGAGACATTCATCGCCTACCGCGTGTCGGGCGGCGTCGCCCTGATCTCGGGCGACCCGGTGGGCCAGCAGGCGGCCTGCGCCGAGGTGCTGCGCGCGTTCGTCGACTTCGGGCACCGGCACGGCTGGCGGATCGCGGCGATCGGCGTCGGTCCCGCCTTCGTGCGGACGTACGAGGCGGTCGGCCTGCGCACGGTCTACATCGGCGACGAGGCGGTCGTCGACCCGCGCACGTTCACGCTCGAGGGCCGTCCGATCCGCAAGGTGCGGCAGTCGGTGCATCGCCTGCAGAAGGCCGGCTACACGGTGATCGTGCGGCGCCGCGACGAGCTGACGCCCGAGCTGCTGGCGAGCCTGCTGCGCGTGTCGCAGCTGTGGCTCGGCGGCCAGCCGGAGCGCGGCTTCTCGATGGCGATGGACGACCTGTGGGCGCCGGAGCACGCCTCGGCGGTGTTCGCGATCGCGCTGGCGTCGGACGGGCGGCCACACGGGTTCATCCACTTCGTGCCGGTGCCGCGCGCCCGATCACTGTCGCTGTCGGCGATGCGGCGCCTGCCGGAGACCCCGAACGGGCTGATGGAGTTCCTGCTGTGCGAGACGTTCGCGTGGGGCAAGGAGCACGACATCGAGCGCGTGTCGCTGAACTTCAACGCCTTCGGCGAGCTGCTGCGCCGCGCGGAGGGCGGGCTGCCGGCGTGGGAGCGGATGATGAAGGGCACGCTGGAGCGCGCCGACCGCTTCTTCCAGGTGGAGCGCCTGCTGGGGTTCAACCGCAAGTTCTTCCCGGCGTGGGAGCCGCGGCACGCGGCCTTCGAGCAGCGCCGCGATCTGCCGCTGGCGGCGCTGGTGCTGCTGACGGCCGAGTCGCTGGTCGAGTTCCCGAGCCCGATCCGGCGACTGTGGCGGCGATTGCTGCCCGCGGTACACTGAGGGAGTCCCGGGGGCGACCTGGCTTCGACGTGGTTTGCTGAGCGGGACGGACTGCAAGCCGAGGATCCCGGTTGGCCTCGTTAATCACCCGGGAAACCAGAACTGCGAAGTCCGATACGGATCTCGCTTTCGCTGCCTGAGTCATTAGGTAACGAGCTGTCGACCGGAGCTGGGCCCGTGGCCCCGGATCGGCATCAATCAACGGGCTTGTCCGACGACTGAGCGCCTCTGCAGTCGGCGGAGACCCTGAGTGAGGCTGGCCCGGTGCTCGTACTGCCCCCGCGACAGGCACCGGGCGAGATCTAGGCGGGGGACATGCTTGTAGACGTTCGTTCCGGGCGATCGCGGACGCGGGTTCGATTCCCGCCGCCTCCACTCCTCTCGGTGCTGCGCAGCTCGCGCAGCACCGAGAGCGGTCGCAGTTCGCGCGAAGGGCTCGCACTCCGTGGCCCTCGAGCCGAAGGCCTGGTTCCGAAGAATCGGCCGTGCGGAATCCAGGCGGCTCGTCAACGGCGCGGGGAAGGTAGCATCGGCGGTACTACCTCTGGTAGGATCCTGATATGAAGCTCAGTGTGAGCCTCCCCGACGGCGATGTCGCGTTCCTCGACGAGTACGCGTCGGATCACGCCCTGGCATCGCGATCGGCGGTCATCCAGCGCGCACTCGATCTGCTGCGCGCCATGGAGCTCGGGCCGGCCTACGCCGCAGCCTGGTCGGAGTGGCAGGCGGATGCGGCGCTGTGGGATGCGACGGTCGCCGACGGTCTCCAGTCCGGCTAGCCGTGGAGCGCGGCGAGATCAGGCTGGTCGACCTGGAGCCGGTACGCGGATCCGAGGCGAACAAGCAGCGTCCTGCGGTCCTGGTCTCGAACGACGGGGCGAACAGCATGGCCGCGACGCTCGGTCGGGGTGTCGTGACGGTCGTGCCGATCACCTCGAACGTCAGTCGTGTCCACCCCTTTCAAGTCTTCCTGTCGGCGACGAGCACCGGGCTCGAGCGCGATTCCAAGGCTCAGGCCGAACAGGTGCGGTCGGTGTCCGTCGAACGTATCGCCGACGTCGTCGGACGGCTCGAGCCGCGGGAGATGCGCGCTCTCGAGGCCGCGCTCCGACTTCACCTCAGCCTCTAGGTGGCGCCGCCTTCACCCGGTCTGTTCAGCGCCCGCGGCGGACGCGTCGCGTGGCCGGCGCGTCCAGAACAGCCGCCCGAGCCCACCTGGCACGATCGTCCCGGCCGGCTTCCGGAAGGTCGATCTCGGTGTGCACGCGGACGCTCGTCAAACCGTCTCGTGCGTGTGGCTCACCGGTCTCGCCGCGGAGGCGCGGGACGTCCGGCCGGGAAGGCCGGGCGCCCCGCGCGGTGGCGAGTCTTCGGATCAGTTCGCGCCGAGTGCCGGGCCGGTGTCCTCGCGCGGGTGTCGTGTGATGAGCACGCCGGTACCGGCGACGCCGAGCAGGGCGGCGGCGACGGCTCCGCCGATCGCCGCGTCGGTCCAGTCGAAGCCGGTGTCGCGGACGACGACGACCTTCTGTGCGGGCGACGCCAGAGACGACGTCGGCTTGCGCAGCGGTTCGCCCCCGTGGATTGGCTTTGCCGCCGCGACCGGAACCGCAACGATGAGCGCGACGAGTGCCGCGCCGAGGCGGGTGCGGGTGCTGGTGTTGGCCATGATGGCTCCTTCGTCCTGCGAGCCGGTGGAGGCGGCCCGTCTCGACTAAGAGACCGCTCCCGCCCGCCTGATACGCGCGCGGCGCTCGAGCTGCGCGCTCCGCGCCGGCGGACATGGTCTGCGCGTGAACGAGGCCCGCCCCGCAATCGCGGGGCGGGCCCTTGTCCGATCGGCAGTGTCGAGTCGGGTCAGGCGTCGTAGCGGGCGGCGAACGGCGCTGCCTGCGGCTTCCCCCTGTGCCCGGCGTCCTTCATGATCGCCGGGACGGTGGGATCGGAGACGAAGCTCTGCCAGCCCTGCTCGTCCCAGTCGAAGATCACCCAGACGCGGTCGTCCTCGGTGGGATCACGGAAGACGAGTGCGCCCTTCGAGCCGTGCTGCTGGCGCTTGTCGGCGCCGGTGGTGGAGAAGACCTCGAGGAACCGGTCGAGGTCCTCGATCTGGGTCGTTGCGAGCAGCATGGTGCATGTCCTTTCCTGGTGGTTGGTGTCGCGCGTCAGACGTTGAGGAGGGGCGAGCCGACGAGCTGTTCCTGCGGATCGATCGCTCCGAGCCGCTCGACGATCTCGAACCGGCCGGCCCTGGCCTGCGCGATGTACATGCTCAGACGCAGGTGGTGCTGTCCCGGCACCATCTGCGCGGGTCCGCCGGGGCCGTCGGCGATCTCGGCGTGGTCGAGCGCCGCGATCACCTCGGCCTGTGCGAGCGATCCCGCTGCGGTGACGGCCGCGGCCCACAGCCGGATGCCGCGGTACAGGCCCGAGCAGGCGCTGCCGCCGGTGAACTGCGCAGCCCCGGGGTACAGCGCCTCGTACTGCGCGAGCAGGTTCCGGCTGAACGGGTCGCTCACGGCCTGGTAGTAGTCGAGGCAGCCGTAGAGCCCCTCGACATGGGCGGCCGGCACCATGTTCAGGAAGTTCTCGTCGAAGTAGGTGCACACCAGCCGCCCGCCGCGGGCCGTGAAGCCGGAGGCGTGCAGCTCCGCGAAGAACGGCGTCACGCCCGGCGGCACGATCGTGTTGAACACGACGTCCGCGCCGCTCGCCGTGATCCGCTCGACCGTCGCCGCGTAGTCCATGTGGTCGAGCGGGTGGTACTCCTCGCCCACGATCGAGCCGCCGTTCGCGGTGACGATGTCGTGGACGCGCGCGTTCAGCACCCGCGGCCAGATGTAGTCGGCCGACGGCAGGTAGAACGTGCGCGCTCCGGTCTCGCGCATCAACCACGAGATCAGCGGGTCGACCTGCTGCGCGGGCACCGGGCCGGTGCAGAAGATGCGTGGATCGGACTCCTGCCCCTCGTACTGCTCGGGGTAGATGTAGAGCGTCTTGCCCTCGACCACCGCCGGCCCCTTGATCGCCTGGCGCGTGGAGCTGTAGATGCCGCCGAACAGGACGTCGACCCGGTCCTCGCCGACGAGCTTCGCGGCGACGGCCGCGGCGGTCTGGTCATCGGTCGCGCCGTCCTCGATGTACAGCTCCAGCCGGCGGCCCAGCAGGCCGCCCTTGGCGTTGATGTCGCCGATCACCATCCGCGCGACGTTGGCGTTCGCGAGCCCCGCGAACGACAGCGGGCCCGTCTCCTCCGCGATCACTCCCACGCGGATCGGCTCGTCTCGCTGTGCTGGTCCTGCCGCCATGCCTTCCTCCTTCGGTGAGCGCCGTCCGCAGCTGGGGTCGTCTTTGCGACGTCGGCGTGAGAGGATCCTGAACGCGCGCAACCTGCGGAACATCGGGAGGACTCCCCAACATGGACACACCGCTTCGTCTGGCCGAGTTCGTCGCCACGCTGGCGCTCGCGCAGGACAACGCCTTCGGGCAGCCGCTCGAGTCGCAGCTGCGCTCGTGCCTGCTCGCGTCGTGGATGTGCGACGCCGCCGACTTCGACCCGGACGTGTCGGACACCGTCTACTGGGTCGCGCTGCTGCGGTACGTCGGCTGCACCGGGCACGCGCACGAGGTGGCCACCCTGTTCGGCGACGAGATCGCGATCCGGTCGCGGACGCTCGTCCACGACGCCGCCAATCCCACCGAGGTGATGCGGGATGTCGTCGACTACGCGACCGCCTGGCGGCCCGCGGACGAGCGCGACGAGATCATCACCATGCTGCAGCAGACGGCGCACCAGTGGGCGGTGCACAACTTCGCGTCCGGGTGCGAGGTCGCCGACATGCTCGTCCAGCGGCTCGACTTCGGAGCCGGCGTCCGGGAGGCGCTCGCGTTCACGTTCGAGCGCTGGAACGGCAACGGCTTTCCCACGCATGCGGCGGGCGAGGCGATCCCGCTGCCGATGCGGATCGTGCACGTCAGCCACGACATGGAGGCGATCGGCCGCCTGTTCTCACCCGAACAGGCGCTGGACGCGGCCCGCGAGCGTCGCGACCGCACGTACGACCCGCTGCTCGCCGACCTGTTCGCCGAGCACGGTCGCGACTGGTTCGCCCGGCTCGGTGGTCTCGACCCCTGGGACGCGGTCCTGGCGCTCGAGCCCGAACCGCGCCGGATGCTGGAGGGCGAGGCGCTGGACGACGCCCTCAGCGTCGCGGCCGACTTCATCGACCTGAAGTCACCCTACATGGGCGGTCACAGCCGCCGGTGCGCGCAGGTCGCCGGCGAGGCCGCACGCCTGCTGGGGCTCTCCGAGGAGGTGATCGCCCGGATCCGCCGCTCGGCGCTCGTCCACGACTTCGGCATCACCGCGGTGCCCAACTCGATCTGGGACAAGCCCGGCGAGCTCACCCGGACGGAGTTCGACCGTGTCGAGCTCCACCCGATGCTGACCGAGCAGATGCTCCGTCGCTCGCCTGCCCTCGCGGTGCTCAACCCGATCGCCGCGGTGCACCACGAGAAGTGCGACGGGTCGGGGTACCACCGGCGCTCGCGGGCCGACACGAGCGATCTGGCCGCCTGTGTGCTGGCGGCGACGGAGATCTACGTCGGGCTGACCGCCGAGCGGGCTCACCGGGCGCCGTTCTCCGCCGCGGACGCCGCTGCCGAGCTCCGCCGCCTCGAGGCGGCGGCGGTACTCGAGCCCCGGGCGACGCGCGCCGTGCTCGTCGCCGTGGGTCACGGGGAGCCCGCGGAGCGCACGCGCCGGCGACCGGACAATCCGGGCAGCCTGTCGAGGCGCGAGGTCGACGTGCTCGGCCTCGCGGCGCGCGGGCTGACGACGCGCCAGATCGCCGACCGGCTCGTCATCTCGCCGAAGACCGCCGATCGCCACATCCAGCACATCTACGGCAAGATCGGCGTGTCGACCCGCGCCGGCGCCGCGCTCTGGGCGATGCAGCATGACCTCGTCCGCGTGTGACCCCCCCCCCTTCGGCGATGATCTGTGCCGTGAACGACGGAATCGTCCTCGGCGAAGACGGTCGGCCGCGGTGCTCGTGGGGCACGTCGACCGACGTCTACGTCGCCTACCACGACACCGAGTGGGGGTTCCCGGTCGCGGACGACCGGCGGCTGTTCGAGAAGATCTGCCTGGAGGGATTCCAGTCCGGGCTCTCGTGGCTGACGATCCTCCGCAAGCGCGAGGCGTTTCGCGCAGCGTTCGCCGGGTTCGACGCCGCCCGCGTGGCCCGGTTCGGCGACGACGACGTCACACGGCTGCTCGGTGACGCGGGCATCGTCCGGCACGGCGGCAAGATCCGCTCGACCATCAACAACGCGCGCTGCGCGCTCGACGTGGTCGAGGAGTGGGGATCGTTGTCGGCCTACGTGTGGTCGTTCGAGGCGCTCGAGGAGCGGCCGGCCGAGGCGGCCACGATCGAGTGGCAGCGCGCCAACACCACGTCGCCGGAGTCGGTCGCGATGGCGAAGGACCTGAAGCGGCGGGGCTTCTCGTTCGTCGGGCCGACCACCGTCTACGCCTTCATGCAGGCAATGGGCCTCGTGAACGACCATCTCGAGGGCTGCGGCGTCCGG
>JBKJIG010000065.1:0-4031 GCA_046598415.1 Gaiellales bacterium | reverse complement strand
CCAGCACGAGGTGATCGCCTCCGAGCTGCCCGTGCCGCACGCGTTGCGCGACGTGCAGTTCGACGGCGTCGCCGTCTCCACGCCCGTCTACCGGCGCGACGACCTTCACGCCGGCGTCCGCTTCACGGGCCCGGTCGTGATCGACCAGCTCGACTCGACCACGCTCGTCCCACCCGGGGTCACGGCCGAGGTCGACGCGTGGCTGAACATCGTCATCCACATCGGGGGCACCGCATGAGCGTGCAAGGCTCCGAAGGAGTGCACGGCATGAGCAGAACCGAGCGGGCCCTCGACCCGGTCACGTTCGAGGTGCTCAAGAACGCCTTCGCCACCTCGGTCGACCTGATGAGCGAGCAGATCCTGCGCACCTGCCACTCGTTCGTCATCTACGCGCGCGACTTCTCGTGCTCGCTGTGCGACGCGAGCGGCGACACGATCATGCAGGGATCCCAGGACATCGCGGTGCACGTCGGCACGCTGCACTTCACCTGCAAGGCGGTCATCGACGCGTTCGCCGGCGACATCAACGAGGGCGACGTCTTCGCCGTCAACGATCCGTACCTGGGCGGGACGCACTTCAACGATGTGCGCATCATCCGGCCGATCTTCCACGAGGGCCGGATCATCGCCTACGCCCAGGCCAACGGGCACTGGGCCGACGTCGGCGGATCGGTGCCGGGCTCGTTCGACATCAACGCCAAGGAGCACTTCGGCGAGGGCCTGCGCATCCCGCCGGTGCGGCTCTGGGACCGGGGCGTGTACCGGGCCGACGTCGGCCGGCTGATCTTCTCCAACACGCGCATGCCCACCGACTGCGAGGGCGACATGCACGCCCAGGCCGAGGCGACGCGGGCGTGCGAGCGCGAGATCCTGCGGCTGGTCGAGCGCTACGGCGCCGACACGGTCGAGACGGCGTTCGGCGAGGTGCAGGACTACGTCGAGCGGCTCACACGCGCCCGCATCGCGGCGCTGCCCGACATCGAGATGGAGACGGTCGACTACCTCGATCTCGACCCCGCCGGTGGCGAGGGCCTGATCCCGATTCGCGTCAAGATGACCATCTCGGGCGACCGCGTCCACTACGACCTGAACGGCTCGCACCCGGCCGTCGGCTCATTCCTGAACTCGGGCTACGGCGCGACCACCTCGGCGGTCTACGCGGGTACCAAGACGTTCTTCCCCGACGTGCCGCTCAACTCGGGCTTCTACCGCGCCGTCACGGTCGACCTCGGGCCCGAGGGCACGGTCATCAACGCGCCGTGGCCGATCGCCGTCACCGGCTTCTGCTCGGGACCGTACGAGAAGATCATGAATTCGATCTTCGAGCTGTGGTCGCGGGTCATGCCGGAGCGCGCGCTGGCCTGCTCGTTCAACCTGGAGTACCTGCTGGTCGGCGGCCGCGACGCGCGCCAGTCGAGCCGGCCGATCTACATGTGGTACGACTGGATGGCCGGTGGCTGGGGAGGCCGCAACGGCCGTGACGGCGCCAACGCGACATCGCCGATCTTCGGCGTCGGCCTGGCGGTGCAGCCGGTCGAGGGCCAGGAGCGGTTGTCACCTGTCGTCACCTCGGGCCACGAGATCAAGACCGATTCGGGCGGCCCCGGCCGGTTCCGCGGCGGCTGCGGCGTCGAGAAGGGTGGCCGGCTGACCGAGGCCGAGGGCACCGTCATGTCGTACTGCTGCGACCGCGCGCGGTCGATCACGTGGGGCATCGAGGGCGGCCTGCCGTCGCTGCCGCACGGCGTCTGGCTCAACCCTGGCGCCGAAGACGAGCGGTTCCTCGGCGCCGTCTTCTCGAACGTGCCGATTCCCGGCGGCTCGTCGTTCACGCGCCCGTCGGCCGGCGGCGGCGGCTACGGCGACCCGCTGGAGCGCGACCCCGGCCGGGTGGTCGAGGACGTGGCCGACGACTACGTGTCGGTCGAACGCGCCGCGCTCGACTACGGCGTCGTCGTGCGCGTCATCGATGTCGAGCTCGCGTCGTACGACTGCGACGAGGCGGCCACGCAGGCGCTGCGGGCCGAGCTGCGCGGGCAGCGCCGCGGCTGGCTGGCCGAGGATGCCGCCGCTGTCGCCCGGCGCTATCGCGACGGCGAGCTGGGCGTGCTCGACCTCGTGCGCCGGTACGGCGTGATCGTCGACTGGGCCACGGGCGAGCTGCACGAGCGCACCACGGCAGAGTTCAGGGAGATGCTCGGACGCCGGGCCGTGGCGTTCTGGCCGGAGCGCTAACCGCGCCGGCCGTCAGGTGCGGCTGCGGCCGGTGGCGCGCTCGACCAGCTTCCAGGCCGCAGGCAGCAACGCGCCGGCCAGGTACAGCTTGATCAGGTCGCCGACGACGAACGGGTAGAGCCCTGCCTCGAGCGTGGCCTCGAGCCCGTTCGGCGCGCCGAGGGCTCCCAGCTCGTGCGACAGCCAGGGGAGGCCGCAGGCGTAGATGACGACCGAGCCGAGCAGCATCGCGCTGGTGGCCGAGGAAAACGCGCGGTCCCAGCGCCGCTCGGCCAGTCGCCCGACGATCGCGCTCGCCAGCAGCATGCCGATCAGGTAGCCGCCGGTCGGGCCGGCCACGATGTCCCAGCCCGAGGCGCCCTCGGCGTAGAACGGCAGCCCTGCGATGCCCGCCGCCAGGTAGGCGAGCAGCGTCGCTCCGCCGCGCACCGCACCGTACGCGGAGCCGACCAGCAGCACGGCGAACGTCTGGCCCGTGATGGGGACGGGCGTGAACGGCAGCGGGATCGCGACCTGCGCGGCGAGCGCGATCAGGCCGGCCCCGGCCAGCACGAGCGCGACCTCGCCGACGACCGAGCTACGGGGGACGACGGCGGTACGGAGCGTGAGCGGGGCGGGGATCGCGGACATGAGGGAACGGTAAAGGACGGCGTCGCGGCCGGCGTCGCACGGCACAATGCGCGGGTGATGCGGGGGCTCTTGCTGGCAATCGCAATCGTGCTGTCCGTCGGCGCGGCGTCGGCGGACGCCGTCACGATGCGCTCGCTCGGCACGAAGATCGCCGCGCAGTGGACGCCTGACCGCAACGGCACCTACGCCACCCGCGATCCGCGCAACGACGACCCGTACTTCGACGAGTACGCCGCCTCGATGCTCGGTGCGACCCAGATCATGTCGGGGCGTCCGACGCTGGTGCGGCGCGGCCTGGGCTCGCTGCTCGCCGCCTGCCGGCACCCGAACTACCACCGCGAGTTCCAGATCCTCGGCGTCGCCAGCGGCTACCTGTCGCTGCAGCGGCAGCACCTGCAGCACCGGTACGCAGCGACGGCGCGCAGGCTGCGCGTCTGCCTGGCGCGCCATCAGCCGACGGCGTTCGGCTGGAAGGAGCGCACCGCCTACTTCGGCAACGCGCAGGTGGTCGACTACGCCGCTTACCGGCTGATCCGCCGCGCCGGCATCAAGCCGGTGAAGTGGGACCGCTTCCGTCGCAAGGCCGAACACCTCCTCGACACGATGCGGCGCGTCGAGGGCTCGGGCGGCACCTGCATCATCGGCGACCCGCCGCGGTACCCGCTCGCGTACCACGTGCTGACCACCGCGCTGCTGCGCCTCGCGGGCCGGCCGATGGCGTGCGCCGAGCAGGCGCTCGCCGCGCTGCAGGCGCCGAACGGCGATGCCGCCTGGTCGGGTCGCACCTACCTGCAGTCGTGGACGCTCGCCGCGCAGGCCTACCTGTTCACGAAGGTGCACGACCCCATGCGCGCCGCCCGCGCGGTGACGCGCCTGCAGAGCGATACGTACCGCCTCGGCGATCGCCACCTGCGGCTCAACCCGTGTAACTGCCGGCAGGACGCCTACGCGCAACGACCGGCCTACGAGGGGCTGACAGCGTGGTTCCTCTCGCTGGCCGGCGACGCGATCGTCGGCGATCCCAGGCCCACGGCCGGCGGCACGTCGCTCGACTCGGCGCTGTACCGCGTGGAGGCGAGCCCCGACCGGTGGGTGGCGTCGCGCCTGCAGGGGGTCGCGAGCGACTGGAGGCTGACCGGCGGGCGCGTGCGCGAGGAGGATCTCGT
>JBKJIG010000165.1:0-22629 GCA_046598415.1 Gaiellales bacterium | reverse complement strand
CTCGCACCGTGCGCCGAATGATCCTCCGGCCGCGTCGCCGACCCGATCATCCACGGGAACCACGTATCGAACGCACCGATCCCGAACAGGAATCCGAACACGGCGGCGAGGTAGCCGATCGTGAGCATCTGCTGGCCGTCGAAGATCGGCGTCATCCCGATCCAGTGGCGGAGCCCCAGCGTCAGGCTCATGAAGATCAGCGACGTCAACGGCGCCACCCACAGACACCGCGCCAGGTTCGGACGGAGGAAGACGTTCATCCGGATGCCTCGACGGCCTGCCGCGGCGCGCCCACATCGGTCACGTGCAGCCTCCATTCGGTGCGCCCGCGGCGGTGACCGGGTAGCGCGAACGAAGGTATAGCACCACCGGAGTTGTTTTTCCAATCTGATTGTGAAAAGCTCTGCCGCATGACCTCGGCTCCGGAGGATGTCCTCGCGCAACGCACCCGCTCGGCGATCGTCCGGCTGCTGGCAGAGGCGCAGTTGCCGCTCGGGACGGACGAGCTCGCCGACCGGCTCGACCTGCATCCGAACGGCGTCCGCCTCCACCTCGGCCGGCTCCAGTCGGCCGGCCTGGTCGAGCGCCGCAGCGTCGCCGGAGGTCGGGGTCGCCCGCGCTACGAGTGGGCCCTCGCACCCGAGGCCGCCCACGAGCAGGCGGCGGCGAACGCGTATCGCCACCTGGCGACGTGGCTGGCACGGAGTACCCGCGCCAGCGACACCACGCTGGCGCACGTCGCGCGGACCGGGCGCGAGATCGGCGTGCAGGTCGGGGTCGGAACGGATGACGCACACCCCACCGGCGCGCCGCAGGACGTGCTGCAGACGGCGCTGACGTCGTTCGGTTTCCAGCCGGCGCGGACGGACGAGCCGGACGATCGGACCCGGTACACGTTGCAGAACTGCCCGTACCGCGACGCCGCGATCGAGAACCAGCCCGTGGTGTGCGGCCTTCACCGCGGCATCACGGAGGGCCTTCTCGATCGAATCGCGCCGTCCGCGCGACTGGCCGCATTTGTACCGACCGACCCGCGACGAGCGCGCTGCCTGATCGACATCGCGTGGCAGCCGGCTGCTCCTCCCGACGAGTGACGTCGATCGATCTCGACCGTCCCGTCACCGGCCCCGGGCCGCAGTGGGGAATGCAATCGGAGGACCTGAACGCGACCCTGCTCGCGTGGCCCGCCGGGCGTGGCGTCGCCGAGCATCGCAACGACGAGCGGGACGTGCTCCTCGTCGTGCTCGACGGATCGATGCTCGTGCGCGTCGACGATGACGAGCACCCGGTCGTCAGCCACGGGCTGCTCCTGCTACCACGAGGGAGCCGACGGGCACTGACCGCCGGCCCGGAGGGCGTCCGGTACCTCTCGATCCATCTCCGACGCGATCCCCTCCTCCCCGTCCGCCGCCTGCCGTCGCCCGGGCCGGCCGACGGCAGCGCGGGGCCCGGCCGGCTCGGCGCGCCCGGCGGCGGCTGAACACGTTGTCGAGCGCGCTGCGCTGGATCGCGTGGTGCCGGCGGCGTACGGGTTCGACGATCCGCTCGCCCTGTCGATCGAGATGCAGCAGGGCCGCCTGTCCGAGCAGCGCCTGTGCCAGGCACGAGACCGCCATGCGCCGGCGTATCCGTGCGAACGGTTGGGCGCGGCGCGGGAACGGACCAGCTGAGCCTCCGAGTCTGCGCTGTGCCGGGTCTTGGGTGGACTGAGGTCATCACCTGGAAATTGAGGCGTCCACCTGTCGCCTCCGCGCTGGCGGCTGTTGACGGCCTCCGACGGGGGCTGCACGCCACCACCGCTGCACCCGCGGATGCCGTCCGTCGGCAATACGCGACGGCTGCTCCTACGGCCTGCGTCTGACCCTGGGTCGGGCGTCCGTTCCGCGCACTCCAGGCAGACTCGAAGGCGTGCAGCTCCTACGCAGAAGCCACCTATCGCAAGCGCCGAAACGACTCATCTTCTCCCCCCACCTACGGCCGATGATCCCATCCACAACCGGGACTTGGCGCATCGCAGACCACCGCGGTGGGCGAGCCCGAGCGTCGTCGGGGATGGGCGACGTCGTGGATGCGGGCTGCAGGACCTCGCACCGTATCCACGGCCGATCGAAGCGCCTGCTCCGTCCGGGCCGACGGATCCGTCAGAGTCGCGTCGGTCCGGGGTGGGATCATGAGCCTCGGCCTCCTGTCCTGGCGTTCCGCGTCGAGACCCCTAGAGCCTGCGCCGGATCGCTGTCGTATCCGTGCCAGGCACGGATACGACAGCGGCCAGCCTAGAACATGCCGACGATCTTGCCGTCCTTGTCGATGTCGATCTCGAAGCCGGCGGCCTGCCTGCCGAGGCCGGGCATCTGCAGCATGTCGCCGCACAGCGGCACGATGAAGCCCGCGCCCGTGTACGCGCGCACGTCGCGCACCGGGATGCGGAAGTTGCGCGGGCGGCCCTTCAGGTTCGGGTCGGCCGACAGCGACAGGTGGGTCTTCGCCATGCAGACCGTGAAGTGCCCGAGACCCTGCGCCTCGAACTCCTTCAGGCGCTGGATGGCCGCGGGCGCGAAGTCGACGCCGTCGGCGCCGTAGATCCGCGTCGCGATCGCCTCGATCTTCTTCTTGAACGGATCGTCGTCGGCGTACAGGAACTGGAAGTTGGTCGGCCGGTCGCACGCCTCGACGACCGCCTCGGCCAGCTCGGCCGCACCGGGGCCGCCCGCGCCGAAACCGTTGTGGACGGCTGCGAGCGCACCGGCCTCGCCGGCCAGGCGCTTGACGAGGGCGAGCTCCTCGGCGCTGTCCTCGGGTCGCTGGTTGACGGCCACGACGGGCTCGATGCCGAACTCGCGGACGTTCTCGATGTGCTTCGCGAGGTTCTCGCAGCCGGCCTCGATCAGCCGCATCGTCTCGGCAGCGTTGTCGGGCTTCGTCAGGCCGCCGCCGCCGTTCATGCAGAGGGCGCGCACCGTCGCGACGATGACCACTGCGTGCGGGCGCAGACCGCCGGCGCGGCACACGATGTCCATGAACTTCTCCATGCCCAGCTCGGACGCGAAGCCGGACTCGGTGATCAGGTACTCGCCCAGCTTCAGACCGAGCCGGTCGGCCACGATCGAGTTGTTGCCGTGCGCGATGTTGGCGAACGGCGCGCCGTGCATCAGGCACGGCTGACCCTCGAGGGTCTGGATCAGGTTCGGCTTGATCGCGTCCTTGAGCACCGTCGTCATCGCGCCGGCGCAGCGGATCTCCTCGGCCTTCACGGGCCGGCCGTCGTAGGTCTGGCCGATCGTGATGTTGCCGAGCCGCTGCCGCAGGTCGCCGAGGTCGCGCGCCAGCGCCAGGATCGCGGTCACCTCGGAGGCAGCCGTGATGTCGAAGCCCGTCTCACGCGGGATGCCGTTCTTCTGGCCGCCGAGGCCCGACACGATGTTGCGCAGGTTGCGGTCGTTCATGTCCATGCAGCGGCGCCACGTGATCGTGGACGGGTCGATGCCGAGCTCGTTGCCGTGGAACACGTGCGCGTCGATGAACGCCGACAGCAGGTTGTTCGCGGACGTGATCGCGTGCAGGTCGCCGGTGAAGTGGAGGTTCAGGTCCTCCATCGGCACCACCTGCGCGAACCCGCCGCCGGCCGCGCCGCCCTTGACGCCGAAGATGGGCCCGAGCGACGGCTCGCGGAGGCACAGGATCGGCTTGCGGCCGATGTGGCCGAGGCCCTGCGCGAGTGCCACCGAGGAGGTCGTCTTGCCCTCGCCCGCGGGCGTGGGCGTGATCGCCGTGACGTTCACGATCTTGGCATCGGGTCGGTCGCTCAGGCGCTCGATCGCCGACAGCTCGATCTTCGCCTTGTAGCGGCCGTACAGCTCGATCTCGTCCTCGTTGAGGCCGGCCGCGTGCGCGATCTCGACGATCGGCTGCATCCGATGGTCCTGGGCGATCTCCAGGCTCGACTTCACAGTGGCTCCTTTTCCGGCGATCGATTGGCGCACCGCCACCGGTGGATCGTACGCGGGCGCACGACCGCGTTGGACGGCGGCGACCGACACGTTCGGCGCCAGACTGTGTGCGGTCTCCACAATGCGCCGCCCACATCCGGCCCTGTACCTTCCATGATGTGAGCCATTTCTACATAACGTGCCCGAATTGCGGGTCTCGGCCGTGCTCGGAGTACAGCTACAACGGCGAGGTCCGGCCGCTCGCCGATCCGGAGGCGTCCGAGGCGGACGAGATCAACCGCCTGTGGCTCCGCCGCAACGTCGCCGGGCCGCAGCGCGAGCGCTGGTTCCACGCCGCCGGCTGCCGCCGGTTCGTGACGGTCACGCGCGACACCCGCACCAACTTCATCCTGGCCCAGCCCGGCGAGCCCGCCGGCGACGTCCAGACCCACGCGTAGAGGGAATCGGATGGCCAACATCGATTTCGAGGGTACCGAGGTACCGATCAAGGAGGGCGACACCATCGCGGCGGCGCTCTACCGCGGCGGTACGCGCATCTTCTCGCGCTCCTTCAAGTACCACCGCCCGCGCGGCCTGTACTGCGTCGGCGGCGACTGCCCCAACTGCCTGGTCACCGTCGACGGCGAGGTCAACGTCCGCGCCTGCGAGTGCCGCGCCAGCGTCGGTCAGAAGGTGACGCGGCAGAACGCGTGGCCGTCCGCCGACCGCGACGCGCTCGCCGTCATCGACCGCTTCCACTGGGCGCTGCCGGTCGGCTTCTACTACAAGGCCGGCATCAAGCCGAAGTTCGCGTGGCCGATGATCGAGCCGATGATCCGCAAGATGGCGGGTCTCGGCGTCGTCGACAAGAACGACGCGCCGCGCCACCTGGAGCGCAAGAACTGGCACCCCGACGTGCTCGTCGTCGGTGCCGGGGTGGCGGGCCTGTCCGCCGCCATCGCCGCCTCCGGTGCTGGCCGCTCGGTGATGCTCATCGACGAGACCGAGCCCGGCGCCCGCGTCGCGCCCGGCCCCACGAAGTCGCGCATCGACGCCCTGCGTCGCGAGGTCGACGCCGACGACGCGATCACCACGTCGTGGAACACGCCGGCCACGGGCCTGTTCGAGGGGCCGCTGTTGATCGCCATCTGCGGCGACGAGACCTATCACGTGCACCCGCAGGCGATCGTGATCGCCTGCGGTGGCCGCGAGCTGCACCGCGTCTTCACGCAGAACGACCTGCCCGGCGTGATGCTCGCTCGCGGCGCGGCGCGGCTGGCCGGCGTGCACGGCGTGCAGCCCGGCACCCGCGCCGTCGTCTGGGCCGAGCAGCCCGAGGCGCTCGAGCACGTCCGCACCCTCGCCGCCGCCGGCGTCGAGATCGCTGCCGTCGTGGCGCCCGAGGGCCTCGACACCACCGGCATCGAGGCCGAGGTGATCCGCGGCGAGGTCACGGCCGCCACCGGTAGAAAGCGCCTCAAGGGCGTCGTCGCTGGCGGTCGCACCATCGCCTGCGACCTGCTCGCCGTCGGCTCCGAGATCCAGGCCAACGAGCACCTCGTCCGGCTCGCCTACGACCTGCCCGCCGTCACCGCCGGCGACGCGGCCGGTGCGGGCGGCACGCTGGACGAGGCTGCCGCCAGCGGCACCGCCGCGGGCCACGCGGCCGCTGCCGGCCCCGCGCTCTACGCGGTCGGTCCGTCCGCCCCGCGCACCTGCGGAACGGACGGCACGATCTGCCTCTGCGAGGACGTCTCGGTGAAGGACCTCGAGGTCGCGATCGACGAGGGCATGGAGTCGGCCGAGCTGCTGAAGCGGTACACGACCGTCACCATGGGCCCCTGCCAGGGCCGGATGTGCGCCGACCAGCTGCGCGCCGTCGCCGAGCGCAAGGATCCCCAGACCAAGCGCGTCGCCAACGCCACTACGCTGCGCCCCCCGACCCGCCCCATCACGCTCGAGCAGGCCATCGCCGGCGCCGTCCACCACATGGAGCGGCACACGGCGCTGACCGAGACGCACCTGGCCGGCGGCGCATCGATGATGTGGGCCGGGCCGTGGAAGCGCGTCGAGGCCTACAACGGCGACGTGCAGGGCGAGTACAGGGCGGTGCGCGAGCGCGTCGGCCTGATCGACGTCGGCACGCTCGGCAAGTTCCTCGTCGGCGGGCCTGACGCGACCGAGTTCCTGGAGCGCATCTATCCGATGCGCGTCGCCGACCTCGAGGCCGGCCGCCTGCGCTACGGGCTGCTGCTCGAGGAGGGCGGCGTCATCATCGACGACGGTACCGTCTGCGCTCTCGGCGACGGCCGCTACTACCTGACGGTCACCACGTCGGGTGCCGAGCGGCTCGAGTCGTGGATGCTCGACTGGGCCGAGGCCTGGGGCCACGACGTCTACGTTGTCAACCAGACCGCGTCGCTGGGTGCCCTCAACGTCGCCGGGCCGCACGCACGCGAGCTGCTGCAGAAGCTGTCCGAGGACCCGCTCGACAAGGAGAGCTTCCCGTACATCCGGCACCGGCAGATCACCGTCGCCGGCGTGCCCTGCCTGGCAATGCGCCTCGGGTTCGTCGGCGAGCTGGCGTACGAGCTGCACTTCCCCGCCTCGAAGTCCGACCACCTCTGGAGCGCCATCCTCGAGGCCGGCAGGGAGTGGGACATCCGCCCCTTCGGCCTGATGGCGCAGCGCCTGCTCCGGCTCGAGAAGGGCCACATCATCGTCTCGCAGGACACCGACTTCGAGACCACGCCGTGGAAGATCGGCATGCAGTGGGCCGTCAAGCTCGACAAGCCCGACTTCGTGGGGAAGGCGGCGCTGCTGCGCGGCCAGAAGCGCGACGACCGCGAGCTGCTCGTGCCGTGGACGATGCCGGCCGGCACCGCGTGCCCGCCGGAGGGCTCCACGGTGACCATCGACGGCAAGCTCGCCGGCCGGGTGACGTCGGCGTGGGACTCCCCCGCGCTCGGCCATCCGATCGGCCTCGCCTGGGTGCACCGCGCCCACGCGGCCGCCGGCACGCGCATCGTCGTCGGCGGCGCCCCCGCGTCGGTGTTCGCCGGCCACGCCTTCTACGACCCGGAGGGGGAGAAGCTCCGTGCCTGATCTCTTCACCGTCCACGACGCCGCGAAGGTGCGGTGCTTCGCGCCGCCCGAGGCGCTCGACGCCCTTGCCACGCCCACGGGCGCGCTGCGCGGCCGCGTCGCCCCCAACGAGGTCGTGTTCGTCGCGGCTCCGGGCCGGGGCGACGAGCTGAAGACGGGCCTGGAGGCCGCGCTGCAGTCGCACGGCAACCGCGCGCTCGTCGTCGACCACACCGACGGCTGGTCGTTCTTCTCGATCAGCGGCGACGGCGCCGACGACGTGTTCAGCCGCGTCTCGATGATCCCGCTGCCCGCGGCCGCCGCCGAGCCCGTGTTCTTCATGGGCCGCGTCTGCGACGTCGCCACGAAGGCGTTCAGACGGGGCGACCGCGTCGACGTGATGTCGGGCATGGAGGCCGCGCGGCACGTCCGCGACCGTCTCGAGCAGGCCGGGCACGCCATCGGCCTGCACACCGTGGCGACACCCGTCACCGACCCGATCGGAGCGGGCGCATGAGCGGCCTTCTCAAGGGCCGGACCTGGTGGAAGCGGTCCGAGCTGAAGAAGTCGTACGACGTCGTCATCATCGGCGGCGGCGGGCACGGCATGGCGACCGCCTACTACCTCGCCAAGGTGCACGGCATCAAGAACGTCGCCGTCCTCGAGAAGAACTACATCGGCGCCGGCGGCACCGGCCGGAACACGACCATCATCCGCTCGAACTACCGCACGCCCGAGGGCATCCGGTTCTACGAGCGCTCGATGGAGCTGTTCCGCGGCCTCTCGCAGGAGCTCGACATCAACATGATGCTGTCGACGCTCGGACACTTCACGCTGGCTCACACCGACTCGTCGGTGCGCGTGCAGCGCGAGCGCGGCGAGACGAACCGGCTGCTCGGCGTCAACTCAAAGCTGATCGGCCGCGAGGAGATCGCCGAGCTCTGCCCCGAGCTGAACATGTCGACCGACGTCCCCTACCCGATCCAGGCGGCGCTCTACCACCCACCGGGCGCCACGCTGCGTCACGACGCGGTGGTCTGGGGCTACGCCACGGGGGCTTACCACCAGGGCGTGCACCTGCACCAGGGCGTCGAGGTGACCGGCATCCGCAAGGACGCGAACGGCCGCTGCACCGGTGTCGACACGACGTCGGGGCCCATCGACGCGGGCCTCGTGATCTCGGCCGTCGCCGGCTGGACCACCCAGATCTGCGACATGGCCGGCGTCCGCACACCGATCACCAACCACCCGCTGCAGGCGTTCGTGACCGAGCCGGTGAAGCCGATGCTCCACAAGATCCTGGTGTCGGCGAACCTGCACGTGTACGTGTCGCAGACCGACCGTGGCGAGTTCTTGATCGGCTCGGAGATCGAGCCGTACACGACGTACAACTTCCGCTCCACGTTCACGTTCACGCAGCACTCCGCCGCAAATGCGCTCGACCTGGTGCCGCAGCTCGCGCGGCTCAAGATCCTGCGCCAGTGGACGGGCTACTGCGATATGACGCCCGACTACTCGCCGATCATGGGCGAGACCGAGGTCGAGAACTTCTATCTCGACGCCGGCTGGGGCACGTGGGGCTTCAAGGCGACCGCCGTCTGCGGCGAGACGATGGCCGAGATGGCCGCCACCCGCAAGACGCCCGAGCTCATCTCCGCCTTCGGACTCTCGCGGTTCGCCGCCGAGACGCTCGTGCCGGAGAAGGCCGCGGCCTCCGTCTCGCACTAGACGCTGCGAACCGGCGGGCGCCCTCGGCGCCCGCCGGTTTGTCATCATCCCGCGCCATGGACGTCCAGCGCCTCGAGGCCATCACGGCCCGCTTCGTGTCCGAGAACCGGCTGCCCGGTGCGGCGGTCGGCGTCGTCCGCGACGGCACGCTCGCCTGGTCGCACGGCTACGGCTTCGCCGACCGCGACGCGGGCCGCCGGCCCGACGCGCAGACGCTGTACCGGGTGGCGTCGATCTCGAAGACGTTCACGGCCTCGTCGATCCTGCAGCTGCGCGACGAGGGCAGGCTGCGGCTCGACGACCCGCTGGTCGTGCACATCCCCGAGGCCGCCGCTATCACGAACCCGTTCGGCCCGGTCTCCGACGTGACGCTGCGGCGCATGCTCATGCACACCAGCGGCATGCAGAGCGAGCACCCGACGGAGGATCCCGAGTCCGAGCCGTTCGGGTCGATCGCCGACATCGTCCGCGACCTGCCGCTGGTGCGGATCGCGATCCCGCCCGACACGCAGACGAAGTACTGCAACATCGCCTTCCAGCTGCTCGGCGCCGTCGTGGAGCGGCTCTCGGGCCAGCCGTTTGCGAGCTACGTGGCGGAGCACCTGCTGGTGCCGCTCGGCCTCGGCCGCACGAAGTTCGACGCCGAGCGGCACGAGCGCGCGGTGGGCTACTTCGGCCGCCTCTACTCCGACCATCTGCCGCCCGCCAACTTCTACCCGTCCGGCCTGTTCGAGGCGGATGGCGGCCTGTGGTCGTGCGTCGAGGACCTGGCGCGCTGGAGCGCGTTCTGGCTCGGCAGCGAGCACGAGGAGGTCCTCTCCCGGACGACGCGCGACGAGATGCTGCGGCCGTGGATCGTCTCGGACGCGACCTGGCACGAGGCGCAGGGCCTCTGCTTCTACTGGGCGCGCAACGGCGAGGAGCGCTATGTCGGGCACGCCGGCGGGCTGCACGGGTTCATCACCCGGTTCGCGCTGTCACCGAAGGACGGCGCCGGCGCGATCGCGCTGCTGAACGGCATGGGCGATGCGACCGCGCTGGCGTTCGAACTGCTCGACGAGGTCATCACCGCCCAGCGCGCGCGGCCCCTCCCCCAGCCCGAGCCGCCGGCGCCGCTGCCCGCGCCCTACGTCGCGCTGCTGGGCCGGTACCACTGGGCGGAGTTCGCCGAGGTGTTCACCGTCGAGTGGCGCGACGGCCAGCTGGTACTCGTCGACCTCCAGGAGGACGAGGCGTACCGGCTTGACTCGACTGACGACCCCCTGCGCTTCATCGTCCACGGCGGTCGGGCCGCCGGCGACGCGGTGCGGTTCCTGCTCGGCCCCGACGGCCGGGCACGGCTGCTGAACCTCGCCGGTTACCCGCTCGAACGTCAGTAGCCGGCGGCGAGCCCGTCCTTGCGCGGCTCGGAGCCACCGACCAGCTCCTCGCCCCGCAGCATGATCGCCTGCCCGCCGCCGTAGGAGGTCGGCTCGGGGTCGCGCCAGATGCGATGGCCACGGCGCTCCAGCTCGTCGGCGACGTGCCACAGGCGCGGCTCGAGGCACAGCAGCCAGCCGTCGGCATCCTGGTCGAGGCGCCAGCGCGGCGCGTCGAGCGCGGCCTGCGGGCCGAGACCGCGGTAGCGGAGGTTCGTCAGCAGCTGCAGGTGCCCCGGCGGCTGCACGTGGCCGCCCATCAGGCCGAACGCGCCGACCAGCGCGTCGCCCGCCGCGTCGAGCAGCATCCCCGGAATGATCGTGTGGAACGGGCGCCTCGAGGCGGCCAGACGATTCGGATGGCCGGCCTCGAGCGTGAAGCAGCCGCCGCGGTTCTGCAGCAGGACGCCCGTGCCCGGCGCCACGACCCGCGAGCCGAAGCCGATGTAGATGCTCTGGATGAACGAGCACGCCATCCGGTCGCGATCGACGACTGTCAGATAGACGGTGCCGCCGCGCGGCAGGTCGCCCGGATCCGGATCGCCGGCCCGCGCGACGTCGATCTGGGCGCGACGCGATGCCAGGTAGGCGTCGTCCAGATAGCCCGCCGGCAGCGGCTCGTCGGCGATGTACCGGTACGCGTCGGCGAAGGCGAGCTTCATCGCCTCGGCCTGCACGTGCACCCGGTCGGCGTCGGGCAGCGAGCCGAGATCGAACTCGCGCGCGATGCCCATCGCCTGCAGCGCCGCGGCACCCTGGCCATTGGGCGGCAACTCGCACACCGTGGCGTCGCCGAAGCCGAGACGCAGCGGCTCGACCCAGTCTGCCTCCATGCCCGCCAGGTCGGCCTCCTGGAGCCACGTCGCCGAGGCGATCGCCGTCGCCACCGGCCCGCGGTAGAACCCGTCCGGGCCTTCGGCGGCGATGCGCTTCAGCGTGACTGCCAGGTCGGGGTTGCGCCACATCGTGCCCGCCGCGGGCGCCGGCAGGAACACGCGCGCGGCCTCGTCGAACGCCCCCAGCTCGGGCGCGATGCGGCTCCACACGCCCGCGATCACCGACGTCACCTCGAACCCGTTCGCGGCCGCGTCGATGGCGTCGTGCAGGCAGCGGTCGAGGCCCCACGTGCCGTGCCGCTCGAGCAGCGCCTGCCAGCCCGCGACGGCGCCGGGCACGGTGACGCTCTGCGGGCCGGTGAACGGCATCTCGTCGCCCAGGGCGTCGGGATCGGCCGTCGCGGGAGCCCGGCCGCTGGCGTTCAGGCCGGTCAGCTCGCCGTCACGCCAGACGAGCGCGAAGGCGTCGCCGCCGATGCCGACCGACATCGGTTCGACGACGCAGAGGACGGCCGCGGCACAGACGGCGGCGTCGGCGGCATTGCCGCCGGCCCGCAGGCAGCGCAGGGCGGATTCGACGGCGAGCGGATGGCTGGTGGCGGCCATCCCGGAACGGGAGGTCGTGTCGGTGGAGAGCACGCGCCCAGGCTACGTCATCGGGGATGCATACTGACGAGGTGGCGATGTACGAGACCTCGCCGGGACTGGGCATCGACCCGCTCGCCCCGGCCGACGAGCGGCGGATCCTCTACGAGATCATCCGCACCGTCTCGTCGACCGTCGACCTGGAACAGGTGCTCGAGGCGGTCGTGAAGCTGATCGTCGAGGGCGTCAAGGCGCAGTCGTGTTTCGTGTGGATCGTCGAGCGCGGCGGACGGCTGGTGCTGCGCGCCGCCTCGGAGCGGTACGCCGACGCGGTCGGCGTCACCACGCTGGCACCCGGCGAGGGCTTCGCGGGATGGGTCTCCGAGCACCGCCAGCCGATCTTCATCCCCTCCGACGCGCTCGCCGACCCGCGCGCCCGGTACTTCCCCGAGTTCGAGGAGGAGAAGTACCAGTCGATGGTATCGGTGCCCCTGATCGCGAAGGACGGCGCCCTGTTCGGCGTCATCGGCCTGCACTCGCTGGCGCCGCGCACGCTGACCGAGGACGACGCGACGTTCGTGATCCACTCCGCCTCGCTGGTGGCCGGCGCGATCGAGAATGCGCGCCTGTACGAGGCCACGCGGCGCCGCGTGCACGAGCTGGAGCGCCTGTCCGAGATCTCCGACCGGGCGGCGCGGGCCACCACGCTGGCCGAGCTGCTGCCGGCGGTGGCCGAGGCCGCGTGCGACCTGCTCGACGCCGACCAGGTGTGCGTGTACGCCGTCGAGCGCGGCGGGCGCCACGTGCGGCGCGCGGCGGCGCCGGCGGCGGGCGCGGCGCCGCCCTACCTGCTCGCAGCGGCCAGCGACGACCTGCCGGCTGCGGTGACGCGTGGCGACGCGCCGGAGGGTGCCGTGGCCCTGCCGCTCGAGGTCGACGGCGAGACGCTCGGCCACGTGATCGCGCTGCGCGCCTCCTTCGCGTTCGACGCAGGCGAGCTCGACCTGCTCGGCACCGTCGCCGCCCAGACCGCCGTCGGCTGGAAGAAGATCGAGCTCATCGACGGCCTCACCGAGCGCAACCTGACGAAGGACTTCTTCGGCGACCTCGCCTCGGGTCGGCTGGACGGCGCCGAGGGACGTGCCCGGCGGCTCGGCTGCGACCTGTCGTCGCCGCGGCTGGCGGTCATGGTGTTGCCGCACGACGCCGCCTCGCACTCTGACGCCGAGCGGGTCGCGGCCATCGAGCGGTTCGAGGCGGACGTGGCGCGCGAGCTGGGCGGCGCGGTATTCGACCGCCGCGACGACCGCTGCCGCGGCCTCGTGCCGGTGCTCGGCAGCGACGGGGCGACGTCCGTCGAGCGGCTGCGGGCCGCGCTCGGCAGCCTGCCGCTGGTCGTCGGCGTGTCCAACCCGGCCACGGGCGCGGCGGGCGTCGCGGCGGCGCTGGCCGAGGCCCGCCAGGCGGCTCGGGCGGCACCCGTCGTCACCGAGCGCGCCGGCGTGGTCACGATCGACGGGCTCGGGCCCTACAAGTACCTGCTGCGCGTGCAGTCCCAGGACGGCGAGCGCGACCGGCACCGCGACGCGCTGCGGCTGCTCGTCGACTACGACCGGCAGCGCCGGGCCGAGCTGTGCCGCACGCTCGAGGAGTACCTGGCCCGGCGCGGCAACATCTCCGCCACGGCCCAGGCGCTGTACGTGCACCCGAACACGCTGCGCCAGCGCCTGCGCCGCATCGAGGAGATCACCGGCCTCGACGTGCGCCAGGGCGAGTGGCTGATGATCGAGATCGCGCTGAAGCTGCTGCGGCTCGAGGAGCTGGTGGGCTGAGAGGCTGGCGGCGCCGGCACGCCGCGTGGAGCGGCGTGCCGGTGCCCCCGTCAACCTCGAGCCTTGACGAGCTCGGTCAGCTTCGGGACGATCGTGTGCAGGTCGCCGACCACGCCGAAGTCGGCGAAGTCGAAGATCGGGGCATTGCCGTCCTTGTTGATCGCGATGATCACCTGCGACGACTGCATGCCGACCTTGTGCTGGATCGCGCCGGAGATGCCGACCGCGATGTAGCACTTCGGTGACACCGACTTGCCGGTCTGGCCGACCTGCGTGGCGTACGGGTACCAGCCCGCATCGACAACCGCGCGCGTGGCCGCGACGGCGCCGCCGAGGGCGCGGGCGAGGTCCTCGCAGAGACTGAAGTTCTCGGGCTTGCCGAGTCCCCGGCCGCCACCGACGAGCACGTCGGCCTCGCTGATATCGACGCCCGACTGGTCGGCCTGCTCGTGGCCGACGATCTTCGCGGCGGTCGAAAACGAGCGCAGCTCCGGCGTGAAGCGGCGCACCTCGGCGCCGCCGGAACCGGCCGACTCGTCGGCCGGAGCGAATGTGTTCGCCCGCACCACGACGACGCCGACGGGCGTCGTGAAGCCGCAGTGCGCGAGCACGGAGTCGCCGAGGCCGGCACGCCGGGTGATCAGCTCGCCGCCCTCGTCGTGCAGCTCGACGGCGTCGATGACCAGACCGGCGTCGAGCCGGACGGCGATGCCGGCGGCCGCATCGGACGCCACGATCGAGGCGCCGAACAGCAGGTAGCGGAACGACTCGGTCGCCTGCAGCGAGGCGACGGCGTCGACCACCGGCTGGGACAGGCCGAACGCGTCACCCTCGGCGACGTGGACGACACTGGCGCCGTGGCTGCCGAGCGCGGCGGCGGTGGTGTCGTCGGCATCGCCGAGCACCAGCGCGTGCACCGGCTCCGAGAGGGCGCTGCCCAGCCGGGCGGCCTCCTCGATCAAGCCCAGCGAGCCCTTCGAGTACGCGCCGTCCTGGCGCTCGGCGAGGACGAGGATGCCGGCCATCAGACAACCACCTTGCGCTCGACCAGGAAGGCCAGGATCTTCTCGGCCGCGGTTCCGTCGTCCTCGATCTTGACCTGATCGCCACGGGCCGGCGGCGTCGAGATGCCGTCCACCTTGGTGCGCGACCCCTCGGTGCCGACCGCGCCGGCGTCAAGGCCGACATCGGCCAGCGACAGCACCTCGTGCGGCTTGCGCTTCGCGCCCATGATGGCGGGCAGCGACGGGTAGCGGGGCTCGTTGATCGCGTCGGACACCGACACGACGGCGGGCATCGACAGCTCGACGGTGTCGTAGCCCGTCTCGGTCTGGCGCTTGACGCGCAGCGACCCGTCGGCCAGGTCGAGGCTCGCGGCCTGTGTGACACAGGGCCGGCCGAGACGCTCGGCGACGGCCGAGGCCATCACGTAGCACTCGGCGTCGGACGCCTGCTGGCCGAACAGGACCAGGTCGTACTCGTCCCGCTCCAGCAACGCGGCGAGCGCGCGGCTGGTGGCGATCACGTCCGAGCCGGCGACGCCGTCGTCGGCGAGGTGCACCGAGCGATCGCCGCCCTGCGCGAGTGCCTTGTCGACGGTTCGCGAGGCGGACGCGGGACCGACCAGCACGACGCTGATCTCGGTCTCCTGGCCTGACTCCTTGATCCGCACGGCCGCTTCGATGGCGTGGCGGTCATACGGGTTCAGCGTGTTCTCGCCCGAGCGGACGAGGCGATTCGTGCCGGGATCGAGCCGCTTGTCGGCGGTCGGATCCGGCACCTCCTTCACGCAGATCGCGATCTTCACGTTCGCGGATCCTCCTGGGCGCTTGTGGGCGGGATTCTACGGCAGCGGCGTGGCCAGACCCGGCGATTAGCGACAGCTGACGGCCCGGCACGCGCGCTTCGGCGAGCGCCGCCACGCGCCGCGTGCCGCGAAGCCCGCGGCCTGCACTCGGGACAGACCGGCGCGCCGGGCGGCGCGCCACGACAGCACCGGTGCGCCGACGGTCGCGGCCAGCCACGGCATGTCGGTGTGCAGCGGATCGGGCGCGACGGCCAGGTGCTGCGACAGCGCGGCGCGGGCGGCGCGGCCGCTGCCGGTGCGAAGCGCGCAGGCCGTATCGAGGTAGGCGAGCAGTTGCGGCGCGGCGCCGTGCTCGGTCGCCTGCCGCAGCGCGGCCGTCGCATCGTCGAACCGCCCGGCCACGAACAGGAGGGTGCCCGCACGCGCGACCTCGTCGGCGGGAGCAGTCCCGTCACCGACGATGCCGCGGGCCAGTTCGGTCGCCGCGTCGTGGTGTCCCGGGCCCTCGCGATACAGCGTCCAGGCGACTTCCGCAGGTGTCACGGAGACATGATAGCCCGCCGGCGGCGACCGGATCGCGGCAGAAGTTGCCCGCAAATCCGGTACAGTGAGATCTCGTGACGCGCCGTCCGGTCACCCTCGCCGTGCTGGCCGCGGCTCTCGTGCTGGTGCTCGTGCCTGCGGCCACGGCGGCCGGTCCGCCGATCGATATCGAGCCGCCCGGCTCGGTTCCGTCGCTGGTCGCTCTGCGCGGCCGGGCGGCGTCACCCGACGCCATCGTCACGGCCGCGCTGAAGAGGGCCGGGGTCGACGCCGCCACGATCGCAGCCGACATCAAGGTGCTGCGGCGCACTCGGAGCCTCTCGCGCAGCGTCAAGGGAGCCGCCGGCGAGGAGCTCGCCGCCATCGCCGCGTCCTGTGTCCGCATCGCCCGCACGTCGGGCTTCGCGCCGCAGCGGGCGCGCGAGGTGTTCCTCGAGCTCTCGGTGAACAACTCCGTGCTGCCGAAGGGGCTGCCCGCGATCCACGCCCGCAAGCGCATCGACTCGCTGACGTTCGAGCGCTACCCCCGGCAGGGCCTCCGCATCCAGCCGCTGGCGTCGTGGTGGATGGCGCGCGACACCGCGCGGCACGGCGACGTCGCGGTCACCAAGCGGATGCTCGACAAGGCGCTCGAGATCTCGGTGCCGAAGCCGGGCGGAGCACTGACGACGGAGTACCTGTTCCCGTTCGGCTCCGGCGCACCGCCGTGGTCGAGCCCGATGGCGCACTCGCTCGCCATGGACGCGCTCACGCGGGGGTTCGCGCTCACCGGTGACGTGAAGTACCGCGACGCCGCGCTGCAGTTCGCGAAGGGGGTCGCCGCCAGCGACGTCGCCGCGGGCGCCCCCGTCTGGTTCCCGATCTACCCGTTCGCCCCGGGCCTGCGCGTGCTGAACGCCGACCTCCAGGTGATCATCGGCCTGCAGCAGGTCGCGACGCTCGATGGCGCCACGGCCTACGCCGCGCTCGCACAGCGCGCGGCGGCGACCGCCGAGGCCCGCCTTCCGCGGTACGACACCGGCGCCTGGTCGCGCTACTCGGAGCAGCGCGAGGCGCCGCTCGAGTACCACGACCTCCAGACGCAGCAGCTCGGCGAGCTGGGCAAGGCGCTGAAGGATCCGGTGCTGGGCGACTACGGCCAGGCGTTCGCCGACTACCGCACCGAGGAGCCGGCGTTCGACGTCATCCCGGGCGGCGCCAAGCGCATCTATCCGGTGCCACGCGACGGTTTCCGCGACACGTTCGTCGTGAGGTTCTCGGTCACGAAGCTCTCCACGGTCGTCGCGACGTGGCGGCGCAACGGCAAGAAGGTGCGCGACATCAAGCTTGGCCTGCTGTCCGGCGGCTCCCACTCGCTGAGGTGGTCGCCCGGCAAGGCCGCGGCCGGCCGGTACACCATCGGCTTCACGGCGAAGGACGTGGCAGGCAACCGGGGGAGCGTCACCGATCCGCGGGAGTACGAGATCGCCCGCGACCGGACGCCGCCGACCATCGCCAGCGTCAAGTACGCGGGCCGCCGGCTGACGTGGAAGCTGAAGGACTCCGAGACGCCCTGGGTCGACGTGATCATCAAGATCGGCAAGAAGACCAAGGTACTCCACAAGCGCAAGCTGTCGACCAGCGTGAAGCTCTCGAAGGGGCCGTCGATGGTGACGTTCCGCGACTCGTCGGGCAACCGCGTGCGCTGGCGGCGCATCGTCGTCACCACGGGGCATTAGCCCCTAGTCGTCGAACACGCGCCGGACGGTGCGCACACGGCTGCGCAGCTCGTCCAGGTGCGACGTCTCCACCACGCCGCCGGCGCGGCCGTAGGCGTGGATGATGGTGCCGCGCTCGGTGGCGATCGCGATGTGGTCGCCGTAGCAGACGAGATCGCCGGCATTCCACGCTCCGTCCGGGACTTCGCGTCCGGCTGTCTCCTGTGCGTCCGCGTCGCGCGGCAGCAGGCGCAGGAACCGCCGGTGCACGGCCTGGACGAGGCCCGAGCAGTCGATGCCGCGCCACGTGACGCCGCCCCACAGGAACGGTACGCCGAGGAACCGGCGGGCGTCGGCCACCACGGCCTCGCCACCCGCGACGCGCAGGGCGGCGCCAACCGGCTGTGCGTCGGACTGCGCGAGCAGGCCCATCTCGCCGTCCGGCAGCGCGACGCGGAAGCCGCCCATCTCCTCTGCCTGGACGACGAACACGGCGCCCAGCGACGCCTCGCGGTTGCCGCCGAGCGACGCGCGCAGCGACGTGACGACGACGCGTCCGGCCGCGCCGCTGCCGCGGTGCACGGGCGGCGTGCCGAGCGCACCGGCCGCGACCCAGCCCTCGTACGAGTCGGCCACGCGCACGCGCTGGTAGCCCGCGTCAGCGAGGCCGAGCAGCGTCACGACCTCGCCGTACACCACCTCGGTGTGCCGCTCCGAGGCGGCGGTAGGCTCGGCGAACACGCCGGCGACGGGGAAGCGGCAAGCGCGCTGCTCGACGGCCATCTGCGAGTTGTAGCGGACGGTGGACGGAGCTGTGGCGGTGAGGTCACAATGGTGCGCGTGAGCCCGATGCAGTCGACGCCGGCGGTCGTGCTGATCGCAGTCGCGCTGGTCGCGGGATGCGGCGGCTCCGGGGCGTCCAAGAAGGTCGCCGTCTCGACGCCCGACGCGCAGCAGGGCGTCGTCTACGGCAAGATCCCGGCCGATCCGCCGACCGGTTCGACGTCCACCTTCAACACCCGCGGCTGCCAGGGCTGCCCGCCGGGCACGACGACGCCGGAGGCGGCAGGCCTCGCGTCCGGCGCCCAGCGGATCGCGTTCACGCGCGCCACTGCGGTCGACGAGGCCGACATCTGGATCGCCGCCGCCGACGGCTCGGGCGAGGTGCGGCTGACGCGCGACATCGGCCTCGAGATGTCGCCGGCGTGGTCACCGGACGGCACGCAGATCGCGTTCGTCTCAGACCGCGCGGGCGGCAATCTCGACCTCTACACCGTCGCGGTCGAGGGTGGCGCCGTGATGCGGCTGACCGACTCGCCCGGCGGCGAGTTCTCTCCCGCCTGGTCGCCCGATGGCAGCACCATCGCTGTCACGCGGTCGCTCGACAATCGCGCCGACATCGTCCTCGTCGGGCTCGAGCCGCGATCGGAGCGGGTGTTGGTGGCGGGCCAGTGGGCCAGCTGGATGCCCGACTCGCGCCGCGTGCTGATCACCGAGGGAGCGTTTGCGGAGGGCTCGCTGGTGGTCGTCGACACCGAGACCGGCGAGCGGCGGCAGCTGAACGTCGACGTACCGAACGCGCACCAGGGCTCGGTGTCGCCGGACGGCCGCACGGTCGCGTTCTCGGTGTCGGAGAATGGCTTCGAGGGCACTCCGAACGACTGGAACGAGGAGCTGTGGCTGGCCAGCACGAGCGACGGCGGCAACCTGCGGCGCCTGACGATCCGCTCGGGCAACGACCACTGGCCGGTGGCGTGGGCGCCGGACTCGGCCTCGTTGGTGTGGACGGCCGACGACACGGAGGGCGGCGCCGACCTGTACATCGCCCGCGCCAACGGCGAGGACCTCCGCCGCCTGACGAGCGACCCGGGTTACGACGCGTGGCCTTCGTGGGCGCCCCGCCCGTGACACACCCGCGCGCTTTCGGGCGCCTTCCAGGTGCGGGGTCTGACCCCGAAACCGCTCGTTCTGGGGTCTGACCCCGGAACGTTTCCGCGCGGAAGAGCGCCGGATCGCGCGATGGGAGACCAAGCGCGCGCTGAGCGACACGAAGCGTGCGGCGGGCGGTACCCGCGGCGCGCTAGAGGCACGCCGGCATCTCGCCGCTAGATGCGGACGGCGCCGATGTAGCCGGGATAGCCGTCGAGATTCGAGATCTTGACGACGTCGCCGGTGTGCGGAGCGTGGACGAACTGACCGCCGCCGATGTACATGCCCATGTGGTTGTCGCCGTTGAAGAAGACGAGGTCGCCGGGCTGGAGGCTGGAGCGGTCGACGGGCGTGCCCATCCCGTGCTGCATCGCGGCATTGTGCGGCAGCGAGACGCCGACCTGCGCGTAGGCCCACATCGTCAGGCCGGAACAGTCGAAGCCACCGCTCGGCGACGCGCCGGCCCACCGGTACGGCACGCCGAGCTGGGAGAGCGCTGCGCCGACGGCGGAGGAGCCGCCGGACGACGGAGGCGGCTGGATCGGCGCGTCGGAGCCGCCGCCACCTCCGCTGTTGCCGTCCCCACCGCCCCCACCGGAGCCACCCGAGCCGGAGCCACCCGAGCCGGTGTCGCCCGAGCCGGTGTCGCCCGAGCCGCCGCCACCGTCGCCGGCGCCGGAGCCGCCGATGCCAGGGTCGTCGGGCGTCGCGGCGGCCGCTGCGGCCTGCTGCGCGGCGCGGGCTGCGGCGGCGCGGGCCGCGGCGGCTGCGCGCTCGGCGGCCTCACGGGCGGCGATGATCTGGCGGATATCGCGCTTCACCGACGCGAGGCGGCTCTTGCGCGCTTCGATGCCGTTCGTGATGGTCGCCTTGCGGGCTGCGCGGTCGGCCAGCGCGCGCTCGCGCGACTTGCGCTGCTTCGCGAGCGTGGCGGTGCGGCGCTCGAACTGCTTCTTCAGCGACAGCACCTTGCCGACGAGGCGCGCCGTACGGCCGGACGAGCGCTTGACGATGTCGATGCGCGCGAGCATGTCGGACATCGAGCCGGCGCCGAGCAGCACGCCGATCGCGTCGGGATCGCCCGTCCGGTAGTCGGCGACGAGCTGCTTCGAGAGCTCGCCCTCGGCGACCTCGAGGTTGCGGCGCGTGACGTCGAGCTGCTGCGCGTTGTCGCGGATCGCCGCCTCGGTGCTCTCCAGCCGGGTCTGCGCGCGGTCGTACGCCTCGATGGCCTTGGACAGGTCGGAATCCATGCGGCTGAGCTCGGCCTGGACGCGGTCGGCCTCGGCCTGACGATCGGCCAGCCGGTCTGCGTGCGCGCTTCCACCGAGGAGCGCGAACAGGACGAGCAGCGCCACAACCCCGAGGAGTCCTCTGCGGGCTCCTAGCATGGGGGCGGAGCCTAGCAGGACAGCCAGTCCTGATCGATGCGGTCCATGTTCCGATGACCCGTTCGGGGTATCTTGGCCGATTCCCCCCTTTCGCCGAGCGCGGATTCGGTTTAGCGTGGCGCAGTGCCCGAACAACCGGCCCGTCCGGCCCCCTTCCGCCTGATCCAGCGTCCGCTGGAGGCCCAGATCCGGGCGTTGAACGTCGCCGTGCGCGGCTCGGCGACCGAGCGGGCCTGGCAGCACGCGTCGAACGCCGTCGCCCTCATCAACGAGGTGACCGACCTGACGCTGACGGCCGAGGATCTGCTGCGCGGCCTGCTGGAGGGCGCCGAGACCGGCCGGAACGGCCAGGACGTGCTCGACGCCCTGCTCGAGCTCGGCGTGCAACGGCGGCTGATGGCACGTGGAACCCTCGTGGAGCGTGACGGCGTGAAGCACTTCACGCGCGGCGACGACGCCCTGCGCGCCGAGGTGCGCGGCCTGCTCGGCGATCGCGTCGGGGATCCGCTCGACGATCCCCGCTGGCGCGTGCTTCTCGACGGACCCTGACGGTCCTCCCGACGCCGATCGCGGTATTCTCGGCGTATGGAATTCGAAGGCGTCTACACCCCGATCGTCACGGCATTCGACGAGCGCGACGTGCTCGACCTCGATGCCACCGCTGCGGTGATCGAGTTCGTGCTGGCCGGTGGCATGCGCGGCCTCGTGCCGTGCGGCACGACCGGCGAGTACTACGCGTGCAGCATGGAGGAGCGTCTGCGCATCCTCGAGCTCACGCGCGACGTGACGGCGGGCCGCGCCCAGCTGATCGCAGGGTGCAACGCCGGCTCGACCCGTGACGTGATCACCTACGGCGAGGCGGCGCGCGATCTCGGCTACGACGCGCTGATGCTGGCGGCGCCGTACACGTCGCTGCCCACGCAGCGCGAGCTGGCGAGCCACTACACCACCGTGGCGCAGGCCGTCGGCCTACCCGTCGTGCTCTACAACTACCCGGCCCGCGCCGGCGTCGAGATCGGCATCGAATGCCTCGACGCCGTCGCCGAACTGCCCGAGATCGTGGCCATCAAGGAGTCGAGCGGCGACTTCTCGCGCTTCCTGCAGCTGCGCCGCCGCTACGCCGACCGCATCACCATCATGTGCGGCTCCGACGACCAGGCCGCCGACTACTTCTCGTGGGGCGTCCGCTCCTGGCTGGCCGGCACGTCGAACGTCCTGCCGCGGCATCACGCCGCCATCATGGACGCCGCCAACGCGGGCGATCACGCGACCGCCTACCGGCTGTTCGACGGCATCCTGCCGTGGGTGCAGCACATGGAGTCGGGCTCCTACAACCAGAAGGCGAAGCTCGGCCTGCTGCACCAGGGCATCGCCACGGGGCCTGTCCGCCAACCGCTGCTGCCGCTGGAGGACGACGCCGCCGCCGAGCTGATCTCGATGCTCGACCAGGCGCTCGCGGTCTCGCTCGCTCCCGTCTGATGCGGGTCGCGCGGACGCTCACCGGCATCGAGGTCCACGCCGAGGGCGAGCAGGGCACGTGTTTCCTGGGCGGAGTGTTCGAGATCCCGGGCCTGACGATGCGCGAGAAGCTCCGCCATCTGAACGAGGTCGACGACTCGCTGCGCCGGTTTCTGTGCTTCGAGCCGCGTGGCCGCCCGCAGACGAGCGTGAACCTCGTGTTCGAGTCGAGCGATCCTGCAGCGCACGCGGGATTCGTGATCCTGCAACCCGACCGCGCGCACGCGATGAGCGGCTCGAACACGATCTGCGTCGTCACGGCGCTGATCGAGACGGGCGCGGTGCCGATCACCGGGCCTGAGACCGAGGTGGTGCTGGAGACGGCGGCGGGACTG
>JBKJIG010000151.1:0-3168 GCA_046598415.1 Gaiellales bacterium | reverse complement strand
GTCGCCGAAGCACGTGAAGATGACGTCCGGCTCGTTCGCGATCGCGATGCCGTCGTCGACGCGGCCCATCGGGATCACGCACACCGGGCACCCCGGCCCGTGCACGAGCTCGACGTTCTCCGGCAGCAGGTCGTCCACGCCGTAGCGGTAGATCGAGTGCGTGTGCCCGCCGCAGACCTCCATGATCTTGTAGTGACGGCCAGGCTGCACGGTGGCCAGGATCTCCCCGGCCAGCGTGCGCCCGAGCTCGGGGTCGCGGAACTCGTCGACGAACCTCATGCGACCACCGCCCGCTCGAGCAGGACGAGGGCGACGCCCGCGTGCACGAGCACGAGGTCACCCGCCTCGACCGGTGCGACCAGCTCGATGTCGACCAGCGCACCGGGCTCGCCCGCAGCCGCCGTCTCACGACAGCTGGCGAGCCCGGTGGCCGCGTCGACGTCGTCGACGCGCATCGGGATGCCCTGGTCGCTGCAGGTGATGCACGAACACTGCGGTCCGGTCTGCGGGCGCGTCACTCGATCACGCTCGCCTTCAGCTCCTCGAGCTCCTGCTCGTAGTCCGCGCCCATGTTCTGCAGCAGCGCGAGCGTGGCGTGGGCCTCTTCCTCGTCGACCTTCGACAGCGCGAAGCCGACGTGGATGAGCACCCAGTCGCCCGGCTCCACACCCCCGCCGGGGTCGTCGTCCAGGAGGCCGATGTTGACGCTGCGCCGCACGCCCGCGATCTCGACGCGGGCCAGCCTGTTCGCCTCATCGACGATCTCGATCACCTGCCCTGGAATCGCCAAGCACACGAGGTGCCCCTCTCGATCGCCGCGCGGTTGCGGTTGTTCTACCAGGGGCCTCCGGGCGCGTAACCGCTCTCGTAACGTCAGTTACGACTGGAGCGGGTAATCGTCATTACCGCCGTCTCACAGACCTGCGGGAGACTTCCCCACACCGCTGGAAACCGGCTGGTAAGGTGGCTGCCGCACGACGAACGCGGGAGCTCGCGATGTCGCTCGATGCCAGAGGGTCTGCAGCTCGACGTCTCTCGCAGTGGCCGCTGCGCGCCGAGCGCCCGCGGGGCACCGGGTTTCCGGCCACGCACTGCTTCCTGCTGGACGCCGACGACGACCTGGCAGACGCCTTCGACCTGCGCATGCGGCTGGCGGCGCGCCAGGTGATCACGGCGGCGGTGTTCGAGACGCAGGTGGGCGAAGTCGACCTCGACGCCTGGTGCGCGACGGTCGGAAACGGGCCGGGGCTGCTGATGCTGGACGGCGTGATCGCGGTCGATGCGCGGGTCGGCGACCGGACGGCGACGGAGCTCGTCGGCGCCGGCGACCTGCTGCAGCGGTGCGTGCGCGCACCCGAGGAGATCCTCGAGCACGTCGCCAGCTGGCGCACCTTGCAGCCGGCGCGCCTGGCCGTGCTGGACGACGGGTTCGCGGAGCGCGCCCGCCCCTGGCCGCAGATCACCCAGGAGCTGCTGCGCCGCGTCGGCCAGCGCGCGGCCGATCTCGACGTGCTGCGGGCCATCGCCTCCCAACCCCGCCTCGAAGTGCGGCTGGTGCTGGTGCTGTGGCACTTCGCCCGCCGCTGGGGCCGCGTCGAGCACTCCGGCATCCACCTCTGCCTGCCGCTCACGCACCGGCTGCTCGGGCAGATCGTCGGCGCCGAGCGGCCGTCGGTCTCGCACGCGATGGCGCGGCTGTCGCGCACCGGCCTCGTCACCGGCGGCGCCGACGACCTGCACCTGCACGGCAGCGTCGAGCACCACCTCTGGCACCTCATGGAGCGCAGCGCCGAGCCCTTCATCCACGCCGAGGAGTCCGTCCGGCAGCCGGGGCTCGACCGCACCGATGCCGTCTCGTGAGTTCGCGCCGCAGCAGCGGCGGACCGAGACGCAGCTCATCCACGTCCTCTGGCTGACCAGCGGCCTGAGCTGCGACGGCGACACGGTCTCGATGACCGCGGCCACCAACCCGAGCCTCGAGGATCTCCTCACCGGCGCCCTCCCCGGCATGCCACGCATCGTCATCTACAACGCGCTGCTGGCGTACGAGACGGGCGAGGACTTCGTGCGCGCCTTCGACGACGCCGCCGAGGGCCGGCTCGACCCGTTCATCCTCGTGCTGGAGGGCTCGGTGCCCAACGAGCAGATCAACGGCGAGGGCCACTGGACCGGCTTCGGCGTCGATCGGGCGACCGGGCAGCCGATCCCGACCACGACCTGGATCGACCGCCTTGCACCACGGGCCACCTGCGTGCTGGCGCTGGGCACGTGCGCCGCCTACGGCGGCATCCCGGCGATGAAGAACAATCCGACCGGCGCGATGGGCCTGCGCGACTACCTCGGCGGCAGCTGGACGTCGCGGCGCGGCCTGCCGATCGTGAACCTGCCCGGCTGCCCGGTGCAGCCCGACAACATCACCGAGACGCTGCTCGGCCTGGTGCTGCACATCGGCGGCGCCGGGCCGGCGCCGGACCTGGACGAGCAGGGCCGGCCGGTGCGGCTGTTCGGCCGCACCGCGCACGAGAGCTGCGACCGCGCCGGCCTGGCCGACTCCGGCCAGTACTCGTCCACGCACGGCGACGGCCGCTGCCTGGTGAAGCTCGGCTGCCGAGGGCCGGTCGTGAAGTGCAACGTCCCGATCCGCGGCTGGGTGAACGGCATCGGCGGCTGCCCCAACGTCGGCGGCATCTGCATGGCGTGCACGATGCCGGGTTTCCCCGACAAGTACCTGCCGTTCATGGATGCCGACCGCCTCGGCCTCGCGGCCGCTCGCGCCACGCGATTCACGTACGGCCCGGTGCTGCGGTACTTCCGCCAGCGCAACATCGAGCGCAAGTACGACATCGAGCCGGCCTGGCGCAAGCCCTCGCCCGAGCTGACGACGGGCTACACCAAGCGCTGGTAGCTCTCGTTCGCAGCGATCACGGCCACGGCGGTGGCGGCGGCGGCATCGGCCAGGAGGGCGGCGCAGAGCGCCTCGCCGCGCAGCCGCCGGGGGCCGTCGCGCTCCATCGTCCGGGCCAGGCCGGCGACCTCGGTCGCGGCGGCGCCGAGCCGGATCGCCGGTTCGGAGGCAGCGGCTGCGGCGGCGGCGCGATCGGCCGGCGCGGCCGTCGCCAGGGCATGCAGCACCGGGATGTCGTCGTCGGCCACTGCCGTGAGCTCCCC
>JBKJIG010000055.1:0-10703 GCA_046598415.1 Gaiellales bacterium | reverse complement strand
CTGCGTCGGATACGTGTCGGAGGAGGGCTACCGCGAGCTGATCGACGGCATCATCGAGTTCCTGCAGGGTCGCAGCGGGCCGATCGAGCGCGAGCTGGCCCGCGAGATGAAGAGCGCAGCCACCGAGCGCCGCTACGAGGACGCCGCCCGCGCCCGCAACCGGCTCGAGGCCGTCAAGCACCTGCGCGAGCGCCAGCTCGTCGACCGCCCCGGCGTCGGCGACGTCGACGTCTTCGGTATCGCACAGGAGGAGGACCTGGCAACGGTGCTGATCCTGCCGCTGCGCGGCGGCCGGCTCGGCGACCGGTTCACGTTCGTGGTCGAGAACGCCGCCGCGTCCTCGCCCGACGAGCTGGTGCTGCTGGCGGCCGAGGAGCGCTACGGCGGCCCGAACGGGTCGGTGCCGCCGCTGGTGTGCGTGCCGGCCGAGCTGGAGGAGGGCGAGCTGATCGGTGAGCTCTTGTCGGAATGGCGCGGCGGCCGGGTCGAGCTGCGCGTCCCCGAACGCGGCAACAACCGCAAACTGCTCGAGCTGGCCCAGACCAACGCCGCCCACGCGCTGGCCGAGGCGCGGCTGCAGGGCGAGCGCACGCGCCTGCGCCGGTTCGGCGCGCTGGAGGAGCTGCGCGAGGTGCTGAACCTCGAGTCGCTGCCGCTGCGCATCGAGTGCTTCGACATCTCGAACCTCGGCGAGCAGGCGACCGTCGCCTCGATGGTCGTGTTCGAGCAGGGCGTGCCGAAGAAGGCCGACTACCGCATCTTCGGCATCGGCCACGGGCAGGGCCAGGACGATTTCGCGTCCATGTCCGAGGCCGTGCGCCGGCGCTTCACGCGGCTCGCGAACGCCGACTCGGCCGACGACGGCTACGACCCCGGATTCGCATCGGTGCCCAACCTGGTCGTGATCGACGGCGGCAAGGGCCAGCTGTCGGCGGCACTCGGAGCGCTGGACGGGCTCGACCTGCCGCGCGTCGCCGCGATCGGCCTCGCGAAGCGGATCGAGGAGGTGTACGTGCCCGGTCGCGCCGAGCCGATCATGCTGCCGCCCGACTCGCCCGCGCTGCTGCTGCTGCGCCGCATCCGCGACGAGGCGCACCGGTTCGCGCTCAAGCACCACCGCCGCCGGCGGGCCAAGGCCAGCGGCACCGACTCGCTGTTCGACCGGCTGCCAGGCGTCGGCCCGGCCCGCAAGCAGCTGCTGCTGGCGCACTTCGGCTCGCCGGCCGGCGTGCTCGGCGCGACCTCCGACGAGCTCGAGGCCGTCCCGGGCCTGCCGCTGAAGACGGCGCGCGAGATCCACGCCTTCCTGAACAAGACCGGCGGCGCGGCGCGCACGTGAGCCGCCTCGCCTCAATCGTCTACGAGGCGCCCGGCTGGGGCGTCGGCGAGGTGGTCTACCGCGACGAGGTGGCCATCCACCACGAGTCGCCCGAGGAGATCGACCGGCCCGGCTCGGCGCCGCGCACGCCCGCGCAGCACGAGCTGATCGACCTGCTGCTCGCCTACTTCGCGGGGGAGCGCGTCACGTTCGCCGATTTCGACCTCGCGCCGACCCTGGCGTGGGCCGGCGTGACGCCGTTCGAGGAGCGGTGTCTCCGCGAGCTGCAGAGCGTGCCCTACGGTGAGACGGTGTCCTACGGCGACCTGGCTCGGCGCGCCGGACGGGATCGCGCCCATCGCGCGGCCGGCTCGGTCTGCGCGCGCGGTACCCTCTCGATTGTCGTGCCCTATCACCGCGTGATCCGCTCCGATGGCAGCATCGGCGAGTGGGGGCCGGAAGGCAACGCGTACAAGCGCCGCCTGCTGCGCCACGAGGGGCTGCACCTGTGAAGGGGCCGCGGATCGTCTGCCTCGGCGGCGGCACCGGTCTGTCGACGGTCCTGCGCGGCCTGAAGGCCGTCGGGCAGGAGCCGACCGCGATCGTGACGCTGACCGACGACGGCGGCTCGTCCGGCCGGCTCCGCCGCGACCTCGACATCCCGCCGCCCGGCGACGTGCGGGCGTGCCTCGTGGCGCTGGCCGAGGACGAGTCGTTCATGGGCAACATGTTCCAGCACCGCTTCTCGCGCGGCGAGCTGGCCGGCCACAACCTCGGCAACCTCTTCCTGGCCGCGCTGACCGAGCTCGCCGGCTCGTTCGACGAGGCGGTCGCGCTCACCTCGCACGCGCTCGCGATCGCCGGCGAGGTGCTGACGGCCACCCGCGCACCGGCCGTGCTGGTGGCCGAGATGGACGACGGCCGCGTGGTGGCGGGCGAGTCGGCGGTCGCGTCGGATCGCAGCGGCGTGCGCCGGCTGCGGCTCGAGCCGGCCGACCCCGAGGTGCATCCGGACACCGTCGCGGCGATCGAGCGCGCCGACCTGATCGTGCTCGGCCCGGGCTCGCTGTTCACGTCGACGCTGCCGCCGCTGCTGGTGCCCGCGATCCGCGACGCCATCTTCGCCTCGGGCGCTCGCCGCGTCTACGTCGCGAACCTGCTCCAGCAGCCCGGCGAGACGCTCGGCTACGGCGCCGCCAACCATCTCGACCGGCTGGTGCAGCACGTGGGGGAGGGCATCGTCGACACCGTCATCGTCCCGCACTTCCGGCGTCTCGCGACCGACCTGATCGCGGTCGTGTTCGACCGCTCCGAGCTGCTCGACCGCGGCGTCGAGGTGGTCGGGGCGCACGTCACGATCGGGCATCACCACGACCCGGTGGCGCTCGCGCGGCAGCTGGTGCGCCAGGCCCGACGGCCCGTCGTCCGCGCGTGAGCTTCTCGGAGGAGGTGCGCGAGGAGCTCGCCTCGGCGCCGCTGCCGGACCGGGCGTGCTGCAAGCGCGCGTTGCTCTGCGGTCTCGTCCGCACGGCCGGCTCGTACCACCTGCGCGGTCGCGGCGAGGTGCACGTCGAGGTCGAGCTGCCGGCCGGCCGGCCGGCTCGGCGCGCAGTCGAGCTGTTGCGGTCGCTGGGCGCGACGTGCGAGATCCGCACCCACCGCGAGCGCCGCTTCCAGAGCGGCCAGCGGATCGAGATCAGCTGCGCAGGCGACGCCGCGACGCTCGAGGTGCTGCACGACGCGGGCATCCTGTCGGCGTCGTTCGCGCCCATGGGCCGCCCGCCGGCGCGGCTGCTCAGCCGCACGTGCTGCCGCGGCGCGTACCTGCGCGGTGCGTTCCTCGCCGCCGGCACCGTGGCGCCGCCGCGGCGGCCGGCGCACCTCGAGATCCGCACGCACGACGCCGAGGCGGCGACCGACCTGCAGGCGATTGCGGCCCGCGACGGCATCGAGCTGCGTGTGCGGCAGCGGGCGGCGCACGCGGCCGTGTACGCGAAGCGCATCGGGACGGTGGAGGACCTGCTCGCGCACATCGGCGCCAGTGAGGGTGTCGTCCGGCTGGCCGAGGGCGAAGTCGTCTCGTTCGCCCGCGGCGACGCGAACCGGCAGGCGAACGCCGAGACGGCGAACATTCGTCGGCACGTCGTCGCGGCGCGTCGTCAGCTGATCGCGATCGGCCTGCTCGACCTCACCAGCCTGCGACCCGAGCTGGCCGCGGCGGCGTCCCTGCGGCTCGAGCACCCGGAGCTGCCGCTGGCGGAGCTGGCGGCGCTCGGCGACCTCTCGAAGGCCACGCTGGCGGGGCGCCTGCGGCGCATCGAGGCGCTCGCCGACGACGCCTGACGAGGATGCCTGCCGTCGGCGAGGCACTAAGATCCCTCGCATGACTCGGATCGCCATCAACGGCTTCGGCCGGATCGGCCGCAACTTCTTCCGCGCCGCGGCAGCGCGCAATATCAAGCTGGACATCGTCGGCATCAACGACCTCACCGACGCGAAGACGCTCGCGCATCTACTGCGCTACGACTCGGTCCTCGGCCGGTTCGCCGGTGAGGTCTCGGTGTCCGACGGCGGCCTCGTGGTGAACGGCGACGAGATCCGCGTCCTGGCGGAGCGCGATCCGGCGAACCTGCCGTGGAAAGAGCTCGGCGCCGACATCGTGCTCGAGTCGACGGGCTTCTTCACGGGCCGCGAGGGCGCCTCGAAGCATCTCACGGCGGGCGCGTCCAAGGTGATCATCTCGGCGCCGGCGACCGATCCCGACGTGACGCTCGTGCTCGGCGTCAACGACGACGCCTACGACCCGGCGTCGCACCACATCATCTCGAACGCGTCGTGCACGACGAACTGCCTCGGCCCGGTCGCGAAGGTGCTGCTCGACGAGTTCGGCATCGAGCACGGCTTCATGACGACGACGCACGCGTACACGAACGACCAGGCGATCCTCGACATGCCGCACAAGGACCTGCGCCGCGCTCGTGCCGCCGCGGTCTCCGTGATCCCCACGTCGACCGGCGCCGCCAAGGCGATCGGCCTCGTGATCCCGGAGCTGCAGGGCAGGATGGACGGCATCGCGATGCGCGTCCCCGTGCCCAACGGCTCGGTCGTCGACCTGGTCTGCAACCTCGGGCGCGAGACGACGCGCGACGAGGTCAACGCGTTGCTGAAGTCGAAGGCCGACACCGGCCGGCTCGAGGGCATCCTGGCCTACACGGAGGATCCGATCGTGTCGATCGACGTCGTCGGCACCACGTACTCGTCGATTCTCGACTCCGGTCTGACGATGGCGAGCGGCAGGCTGCTCAAGGTCGTGTCGTGGTACGACAACGAGTTCGGGTACTCGAACCGGCTCGTCGACCTCGTCCAGCGCGTCTGAGGCGGGGCGTGGCCCGGCGAGCGCGCATCGACGATCTGGGCGACCTGCGCGGCAGGCGGGTGCTCGTGCGCGTCGACTTCAACGTCCCGCTCGACAACGGGGTGATCGGCGACGACACGCGCATCCGCGCGGCGCGCGAGACGATCGACGACCTGCGTGCGCGAGGCGCGAGGGTGATCCTGTGCTCGCACCTCGGACGGCCCGCGGGTCGCGTCGCCGCGGGGCTCTCGCTGCGGCCGGTGGCGACGTACCTGGGCAAGCTGCTCGGGACGCACGTGGCGTTCGCGACCGACAGCGTCGGTTCGGCGGCCGAGGCGGCCGTGGCGAAGCTCGGCGACGGCGATGTGCTGCTGCTCGAGAACGTGCGGTTCCACGCCAGCGAGGAGCAGAACGACCCTTCCTTCGCGGCGGCGCTGGCGGCGCTGGCCGACCACTACGTCAACGACGCGTTCGGCGCCGCGCACCGCGCACACGCCTCGACCGAGGGCGTGGCGCGCCTGCTGCCGGCCGCCTCCGGGCACCTGCTGGAACGGGAGGTGTCGGCCCTGTCGGCGCTGCTCGAGGCGCCCGCGCGGCCGTTCGTCGCCGTCCTCGGCGGCGCCAAGGTGGCCGACAAGATCGGCGTCATCCAGCGGCTCTGCGAGGTGGCCGACGAGATCCTGATCGGCGGCGCGATGGCGTACACGTTCGCGATCGCGAACGGCGGCTCGGTCGGCGGCTCGCTGCACGAGGACGAGGCCGGGCAGGAGACGGCCCGCAAGGCGCAGACCCACGCGAAGGAGCAGGGCTGCAAGCTGCGACTGCCGGAGGACTCGGTCGCGGCCGACGCGTTCGCTGCCGACGCGAAGACGCAGATCGTGCCGACCGACGCGATACCCGACGGCTGGATGGGCCTCGACATCGGGCCGGCGGCGGCGGCGCTCTACGCCGCGCGGGTGCGCAGCGCCGCGACGGTGCTGTGGAACGGTCCGATGGGCGTGTTCGAGCTGGCTCCGTTCGCGGCCGGCACGAAGGCGCTGGCCGAGGCGGTCGCCGACTGCCACGGCATCACCGTGGTCGGTGGCGGCGACTCGGTCGCGGCCATCACGCAGCTCGGCCTGGTCGACCGGGTGACGCACGTGTCGACCGGCGGCGGCGCCAGCCTCGAGCTGCTCGAGGGTCGCGTGCTGCCCGGCGTCGCGGTCATTCCCGACGTCGGCTGAGCCGTGTCCGAGCCGGCCATCGAGGCGATCGGCCCGAGCGCGTGGGAGGTGCGCAGCCGCGCGCTGGTGCTCGAGGTGCTGCGCGACGACGTGACGTTCACGGTCGACGACCCGCGCTTCTCGACGGCGATGGTGGTGGGACCCAGCATGCTGTCCACCGACGGCGCCGAGCATGCCCGGCACCGGACGCCGTTCGCCCGCACCTACCGGCTCGACGCCGTGCGCCGCGACCACACCGAGGCGGTGCGGGCCGAGTGCGACGCGCTGATCGACCGGTTCGCCGAGGCGGGCGAGGCCGAGCTGCGGCGCCAGCTGGCGGGGCCGCTCGCCGTGGCCACGATGGCGCGCGCGCTAGGCCTCGACGCATTGCCGGTGACGACCGTGCTCGGCTGGTACGAGGCGATCGTGGCGGCGGTGACCGAGGTGACCGAGGGCGGCGAGGTCACGCCGGCGGGCCGCGCGGCGTTCGCGGCGATGGCCGACCACCTGCGGCCGGCACTGCCCGCGGCGGGAGATCTGACGCCCGACGAGGCCGTCTCGAACGCCGCGGTGCTGCTGTTCGGCGGGGTGGAGACGACGGAGGGGATGATCTGCAACGCCATCCTGCACGTGCTGGCGCACCCGCAGCAGCGGGTGCTGCTCGTGGCCGACCGGGCGTTGCTTGAGAACGCGGTCAACGAGTCGCTGCGGCTCGATCCGGCGGCGCCGTTCGTCGACCGCTACGCGACGGCCGACGTCATCGTGGCGGGCGCCGAGGTGCGTCGCGGCGACCTGGTGCGCGTCTCGCTGCGGCACGCCAACCGCGACCCGGCGGTGTTCGCCGAGCCGGAGCGGTTCGACACGCAGCGGACCGACCTGCGGTTGCAGCTGGCCTTCGCGCAGGGTCCGCACGTGTGCCTCGGCATGCACCTGGCGCGGCTCGAGACGGCGACGGCGCTCGACCGGCTGCTCGACCGCCTGCCGGGCGTCGCGCTCGATCCGGCCCGGCCGGCCGTGATCGGCGGGGCGGTGTTCCACAAGCCACCCGAGCTATGGGTGCGCTGGTAGGCGAACAGTTGTTCGTATCCGACCCGGCCCGTACACTCCTTGCGTGGTCATCCTCGGACTCGACCCCGGCATCGCGTCGACCGGCTTCGGCGTGGTGGAGGTGGCTGGCTCCCGCGTCCGCGCGGTCGCGTCGGGCGTCATCCGCACGACCCCGCGGCAGCCGCACGCCGAGCGCCTCGCGATCATCCACGCCGGCGTCGGCGAGCTGATCCGCGCGCACGGGGCCACCGCCGCGTCCGTCGAGGAGCTGTTCGTCGGCCCCGATCCGCGCGGGATGCTGCTGCTCTCGCAGGCCCGCGGCTCGGCGCTGGCGGCCTGCGGGCTGGCCGCCATCGAGGTGACGGAGTACTCCGTCTCGACGATCAAGTCGGCCGTCTGCGGCTACGGCCGGGCCGAGAAGGCGCAGGTCGCGCGCATGGTGCGCGCCATCCTCGCCCTCGCCGCCGATCCGCGCTCCGAGCACGAGGCCGATGCGCTCGCGGCCGCCATCTGCCACACGCAGCGCTCACGCCAGCCGGCCCTGGGCGGCCGCCGGTGATCGCGCACGTCACGGGCCGGGTCGTCAGCCGCGAGGCCGAGCGCCTCGTGGTCGATGTCGGCGGCATCGGCTTCGAGCTGCTCACCACCCGCAGCGCCGAGCGCCTCGCGCTGCCGGGCGAGGTGGTGACCGTCGAGACCTTCCTGCACGTCCGCGAGGACGCGCTCCAGCTGTTCGGCTTCGCCGACGCCGGCGAGCGGTCGCTGTTCAAGCTGCTGATGGGCGTCTCCGGCATCGGCCCCAAGCTGGCGCTCGCGATCGTCTCGGCCTACGGACCCGACCAGCTGCAGCGGGCCATCGCCGGCCAGGACGTGGCGCTGCTCGCGTCGGTCTCCGGGGTCGGGCGCAAGACGGCCCAGCGCATCTGCGTCGACCTCAAGGACAAGATGGGCGGCGTCGGTGCCGCGGCCGTCGCCAGCGCCAACGGCGCGGCGGCCGTCGCCGCGCCCGGCGTGCCGCTCGGCGCCGATCTCAGCGACCCGTACTACGGCGCGCGCGAGGCGCTCGTCGCCCTCGGCTACTCGCTGGCCGACTGCGAGGCCGCCCTCGATGGCATCGACGGCACCGAAGACGAACGCGTGCGGGCCGGGCTCGCGCGCCTGCGCGGCGCGGTCGCGCGGTGATCGTGGACGAGCGCATGGTCGACCCGGCCGAGCAGGGGCCCGAGGACGACGGCACCCTGCGCCCGCAACGGCTGTCCGAGTTCCTCGGCCAGCCGCGGGTCGTCGGGCAGCTGTCGGTCTACCTCGAGGCGGCGCGCGGCCGGGGCGAGGCATGCGACCACGTGCTGCTGGCCGGTCCGGCCGGCCTCGGCAAGACCAGCCTCGCGCACATCGTCGCCAACGAGATGGGCTCGCGGATCCACACCATCTCCGGCCCGGCGCTCGAGCGCAAGGGCGACATGGCGGCGATCCTCACCGCCCTCGAGCCCCACGACGTGCTGTTCATCGACGAGATCCACCGGACGCCGCGGGCCATCGAGGAGCTGCTCTACTCGGCCATGGAGGACGGCGTGATCGACATCGTGATCGGCTCCGGGCCGGGCGCGCGCACGCTGCGCCTCGATCTGGCGGCGTTCACGCTGGTCGGCGCCACCACGCGCGCCGGCATGCTCACGAAGCCGCTGCACGACCGCTTCGGCATCCACTTCCGACTCGAGCACTACCCGGTTGCCGACCTCGCGCGCATCGTCGCCCGCTCGGCCACCATCCTCGGCCTGCCCGTCTCGACCGAGGGCGCCGAGACCATCGCCGGGCGCGCCCGGGGCACGCCGCGCATCGGCAACCGGCTGCTGCGCCGGGTGCGCGATGTGGCACAGGTGCGCGGCATCGAGCGCGTCGATCAGGCGATGGCGGTCGAGGCGCTCGACTTCCTGCAGGTCGACGCCGACGGGCTCGACCACGCCGACCGGACGCTGCTGCAGACCATCGCCGAGAAGTTCGCCGGGGGCCCCGTGGGCCTCTCCACGCTGGCCGTCGCGCTGGGCGAGGATCCCGGAACGCTGGAGGAGGTCTACGAGCCGTACCTGATCCAGCAGGGGCTGATCCAGCGCACGCCGCGCGGCCGCGTGCTCACGGGACGGGGACGTCGGACGCTCGGGCTACCGGAGCTGCCCGGAGAGCCTCAGCTGTTCGACTGACGGGCACGCCCGCCACGCAGACGGTGCCGGCCATGCGGTCGTGCACCGAGCGGTGCCGGTCGCCGGCGAACAGCAGACCGACCGAGATGCCCGCGAACGACAGCGCGATGAACAGCACGACGATCGCGACGTAGGTGCCGGCGTTCCCGCCCGCGCCGTCGTAGGTCGCCGCGTCGTCGATCTGGGCCACGAGCAGCGGCAGGGCGATCAGCGAGCCGAGCAGCAGCACCTTGCCGACACCCTCGCGCACACCGGCCCGCGGATAGGACGGCGCCCGGCCGTCGTCGCCGACGACGTGGATCCGCAGCAACCGCTTGCCCACTGTGCGGCCGTGGGCGCCGATCGCAACCGGGCTGTACAGGAGCGCCGCCAGGATGATCACGGCCATCAGTCCCTCCTGGCCGCCGGCGGCCGGCGTCGGGTCGGCGATGCGATCGGGCAGCACCGCCAGCACGAGCACGGCGGGGATGGCGAACAGCGCGAGATCGAGGAGGGCCGCGGCGACCCGTCGCCACGGTGCGGCCTGTGCTGCGAACCCGGCGTGGCTGCCGTCGGCCGCGACGAGGCGCTGCGCCCCGCAGGTGCCGCACCGGTCCCAGTCGTAGGGCGTCGGCGCGTGGCAGACGGGGCAGGGGAGGACGGGGGCGATCATGGGGAGCGGCGGTCGAGCAGGATCCGACGGGTCTCACGATACGCGTCGAGCGCCGCCTCGCGCAGCTGCTCCGCCTCGGGCGTCGTGACTGGCGGCGCGGCGACCTTGGCGGCGACCGTGTCCGCCGGGGGCGCCGAGGCGGCGGAGCTGGCGGCACCGGAGGCGGTCGTCGCGCCGTCGGTTGCGGACAGCGGTGCCGGGGCGGCCGCCGAGGCCGCCGCCGCCGCTTGCGAGAGCGCCTCGGGCGCTCCCGAGGCACGCTGCGCATCGGACCCGTTGTCGCTGCCGGATTGCTGCGACACGACGAGCGCGCCGGCGACGATCGCCGCGACCGGCAGCGCGCCGAGGACGGCACGCCGCACCCAGGGCCGGCGACGCCTTGCCGGCACCGCGACGGCAGCCGGCAGCTGCGACTCGAGCACGCGCTCGAGTCGCGCCACGACCGCGGGTGGCGCGGGCGCCTGGCCGAGCTCCGCGAGGAGCCCGCGTACGTGGTCGAGCTCCGCTGCCGAAGGCTCGTCGTGCTGGGGCGTGCCGGGGTTGTCGCTCATTCGAAGGGTTCGACCGGATCGAGGGCATCGGGTTCCCGGAGCGCGACGGCGAGCAGCGCGCGGGCTCGGAACACCCGGGACTTGACCGTACCAGCCGGTACGCCCAGCAGCTCCGCCGCCTCGCCCGCGCCGAGGCCGGCGATGTCGCAGAGCACGACCGCCTCCCGGAACTCGTCCGGCAGTGTGGCCAGGGCTCGCTCCAGCGCCTGGCGCTGCGAGCTCTGCACGAACGAGTCACCCGGTGCGGCGGGCTCGTACGCGCCGTCGTCGAGCGCCTGGTCGCGGCCGTGGCGGCGGCTGATGACGTCGTACGAGGCGTTCGCTGCGATGCGGTACAGCCACGTCGACACCCGGGCGCGGCCGCCGAAGCGCCCGAGCGC
>JBKJIG010000096.1:0-17085 GCA_046598415.1 Gaiellales bacterium | reverse complement strand
ATCTCGTGCAGCCGGGGCGTGATGTCCCAGGTGCGCAGAGAGCCGACGCAGTGGAACTCGCTCGGCCCGTTCATCGTGTGGTAGACCGTCGGGTCAGCGGCGATCGCCGCGAAGCTCCGCTGCACGCAATCGGGCCTCGCGACGCGGCAGACGTGACGATCGTAGAACGCCTCGGTCGCCGCCTGATACGCGGGATCGTCGGTCGACCCGGCGGCCTCGTGCTGCAGCAGCGTCGCCTGCACGTCGGCTGGCAGGTCGGCGCGGAGGCGGTTCGCCTCCTGCACCCATAGCTCCATCGAGGAGGGCGAGTCGGCGACCACCATCGCCGCGAGACCGGTCGGATGGCCGAGCGCGAAGTCCATCGCGAGCATGCCGCCCCAGGACTGGCCGACCAGGAAGTACCGGTCGGCGATGCCGAGGTGGTGGGTCAGTTCGGTCAGCTCGTCCTTGAACAGCTGGACGTTCCAGAAGTCCGCCGGCGCGGCGGGCCGGTGGGTGCTGCGGCCATTGCCGACCTGGTCGTACAGGACGCAGGCGTGCCCGAACCGGCTCAGCTCCGTAATCGGCTCGCAGTAGTCGTGGCTCGCTCCCGGCCCGCCGTGGAGGATCACGACCGGCGTCTGTCCCGTCCCGGGCGTGAGGTCGCCGACGACCCGGTACCAGGTCTCGAGGTCGCGCCAGCGCATGGTGCGCTCGCTCATGGTCTCCTCCTCGTGATCGCAGAGCCTCTGCGGTCGGCGTCATCCGCTCGGTGAGCGGGTTGACAGCGTCCGGCACGGCTGAGAGTATCGCCGCGACGCAACGTCGGCAGAAGCAGGTGACGGGAGCGCGGTGGCGGCGGTTCGGCGTAATGACGCGACTGCGCCCGTGCCCGTCGCCCCGGCGGGCGTCACACATCATCGACGAGGAGGTCGGGCATGACCGCCACGAGAAACTCGCCCCAGCGTGGGTTCGCGGGCGACGCAACGCGCGGCCGGCGAGCAGCCATCGCGCTGGCGGTGGTGTGCGGAGCGGCGCTGCTCGCCGCGTGCGGCGGCGGGTCGAAGACCGCCACGACGCCCGCCGGCTCCACCGCCGCCGCGGGCGCCACGACCGCTGCGGACGCGGGCACGCCGCAATCCGGCGGCGACCTCGTGATCGCCCGCACCGCCGACTCGACGACGATGGATAAGACGGCGGCGTTCGACAACGAGGCGATCTGGGTCTTCCAGCAGATGTTCGAGACGCTCTACGCCGTCACCCCCGACGGCAAGGACGTGCAGCCGTGGCTCGCCGAGAGCTACGACCTCTCGGCCGACAAGCTGACCTACACCTTCCACCTGCGGAGTGGCGTGACCTTCCACAACGGCGCGCCGATGACCGCAGATGACGTCAAGTTCTCGATCGAGGACGCCGCCGCGACGAAGGACGGCTGGGGCTATATCGACGTCGCTATCAAGGACGTCACGGCGCCCGACCCGGCGACCGTGGTGATCACGACGAAGTACCCGTGGGCGCCGCTCGTCGCCGACCTCGCCCTCTTCTCGAACGCGATCGTCCCCAAGGACTACGGCGGCGTCAGCAAGGAGAAGTTCTACGAGAACCCGGTCGGCACCGGGCCGTTCAAGTGGGATCACTGGAACAAGGGCGCCGACCTCAAGCTGGTCAAGAACCCGAGCTACTGGCAGGCCGGTAAGCCCTACCTGGACAGCGTCACGTGGACGAACGTCGCCGATGACAACACCCGCATCCTGCAGCTGAAGGGCGACCAGGCGCAGATCAACGAGTTCCCGCCGTGGTCGTCCGTCGAACAGCTCAAGGGCACCGAGGGGGTGACGATGACGCTGTTCCCGTCGACCCGGACCGACTACCTCCTGTTCAACGAGAAGGTCAAGCCGTTCGATGATCCGCACGTCCGGCGCGCCATCTCCTATGCGATCGACCGCGAGGCGCTCGTGAAGGCGATCCTGTTCGGCAACGGCCAGGCCGCCAACTCGTTCATGCCGCCGCAGGTTCCCTACTACGACGCGAACTCGCCGGGGATCCAGCTCGACATGGACCAGGCGAAGGCCGAGATGGCGCAGTCGACCGTCCCCGGGGGCTTCAAGGCCAAGTTCGAGGCGATCGGCGGACAGCTCGACTCCGAGACCATCGCGCAGGTCGTCCAGCAGGCCGTGAAGCCGCTCGGCATCGACGTCGAGATCATCAAGAAGGACGCCAACGCCGCGCAGGCAGACTGGGCGGCCGCCACGTACCCGGGCATGATGACGTCGTACTGGACGATGGACATCGCCGATCCGGACGAGCTGGTGTCGTTCTCGGTCGACCCGACCCAGGGCTCGCACTCGTTCCAGACCTGGTACGACAACCCGGTCGCCTCGAAGGCCGCCCAGGACGCCGCTCGCGAGTTCGACCCCGCAAAGCGTCAGGAGCTGTACTCACTGGTGCAGAAGACCGCGGCCGAGGACGCCTTCATGGGCTTCCTGTACTACTCGCCGTACCGGTACGCCTACTCCTCGAAGGTGCAGGGCTTCGAGGTCTACCCGACCGGCAACTACCACCTCGAGGACGTCTGGCTGCAGTCCTAGCCGTCGGGCCTCGCTCCTCGCTGCCGAACACGATGGATCGTCTCGCCTACACGCTGCGCCGGCTCGCCCACATGGTGCCGGTCGTGCTGGGCGTGACGATCCTCGTGTTCTTCCTCGTCCACCTGATCCCCGGCGACCCGGCCGTCACGATCCTCGGCGTGCGTGCGACGCCGGAACTGATCGCCGAGTTCCACCGGCACTGGGGCCTCGACAGGTCGCTTCCGCAGCAGTACTGGCTGTTCATGCGCCGCCTGCTGCACGGCGACCTCGGGACGTCGTTCTTCTACCGCACGTCCGTCAGCTCCCTGGTCGGCGACCGCACGCCGGTGACGGTGTTCCTGCTCGTCTACGCGGCGTTCCTGTCGGTGCTGATCGCCGTGCCGCTGGCGCTGCTCGCAGCGACGCGCAAGGACGGCCTGCGCGACCAGATCGTCCGGGCGATCCCCGTCGTCGGGCTCGGGATGCCGCCGTTCTGGGTCGGGATCATGCTGATCCTCCTGCTCGCCGCCGACGTCTTCCGCCTGTTCCCGGTCGGCGGCTATGGCATCGGGTTCGGCGGCCACATCGAGAGCCTGTTCCTGCCCGCGCTCACGATCGCGATCGGGATCGCGCCGATCCTCGTGCGGAGCCTGCGCTCGAGCCTCTTGGCGGTGCTCGAGGCCGACTTCGTGACGACGGCGCGGGCGAAGGGCCTCCCGGGGCGGTGCGTGCTCCTGCGCCACGCGCTGCGCAACGCGGTGATGCCGATGCTGACCGTGCTCGCGGTCAACCTCGCCTTTCTCGTCAGCGGCACCGTCGTGATCGAGAAGATCTTCGCCCTCCCCGGTCTGGGGGCACTGATGTTCGATGGGATCTCGAACCGGGACTTCGCGGTCGTGCAGGGCGTGACGCTCGTCTTCGCGCTGCTCGTGGTGCTGGTCAACCTCGCATCCGACCTGCTCTACTCGCTGCTCGACCCACGGGTGCGGTTCGACTGATGGCGGCCGCCGTGCTCGCCGGGTCCGCCGACGTCGTCGCCCGCCGACGGACGTTTCGGCAGCGCTGGTATCGGTCGCCCGCGTTCGTCGCCGGACTCGTCATCGTGGCGGGAATGATCGCCGCCGCCCTCGCCGCCCCGGTGATCACGCGCTACGACCCGAACGCCCAGGACCTGCTCCACTCCTACGGCCACCCCTCAGGCGACCACTGGCTCGGCACCGATCAGCTCGGCCGCGACGTCTTCACGCGGCTCGTCTACGCCGGCCGCGTCGACCTGTTGATCGGCTTCTTCGCCGTCCTCCTGCCCTTCTGCCTCGGCACCGTCCTCGGCTCTCTGGCCGGGTACTACGGCGGGATCGTGGACACCACCGTGATGCGCCTCGTCGACGTCGTCGTGGCGTTCCCGTTCCTCGTCCTGGTGATCGCCCTGGTCTTCGTGCTCGGCCCCGGAGCGCGCTCGATCGTGTTCGCGATCACGATGGTCGGCTGGGTCAGCTACGCCCGCATCATCCGCGGCGAGGTGCTCCTGCAGAAACGCCAGGAGTACGTCCTCGCGGCCCAGACCGCCGGGCTCGGCGGTCGCCGGATCATGCTCCGCCACCTGCTGCCGAACGTCGTCACCCAGGCGATCGTGTTCGCGATGAGCGACATCGTGCTCTCGATCCTCGCGATCGTCACGCTCGGGTACCTCGGCCTCGGCGTCGCGCCGCCGACGGCGGACTGGGGGTCGATGATCGCGGAGGGCGAGTCGCTCCTCACGACCCAGTGGCAGATCGCGACCTTCCCGGGCTTCGCGGTCGTCCTCGTCGGCCTGGGGCTCTCGCTCCTCGGCGACGGCCTCGCCGACCTCCTGCGTCCCGAGTGAGCACCGGGCCTCCGATCCTCAGTGTGCGCGACCTCCGCGTCGAGATCCCGACGCCGACCGGGACGGTGCACGCCGTGGACGGCGTGTCCTTCGACCTTCACGCCGGCAGCTCGCTGGGGCTGGTCGGCGAGTCGGGTTGCGGGAAGTCGATGACCCTCCGCGCGATCCTCGGGCTGCTGCCGCGGCCGGGACGGATCGCCGGCGGCAGCGTGCGGTTCGCCGATCAGGAGCTGACGGCGCTGTCGGAGTCCGGCCTGCGGCGGCTCCGGGGGAGCGGCATCGCCATGATCTTCCAGGAGCCGATGACCGCGCTGAACCCGGTCATGCGGATCGGCCCCCAGATCGCCGAGGGCCCGCGGTTCCACCTCGGCCGGAGCGCAGCCGAGGCGAAGCGGCGTGCGCTCGACCTGATGGGAGAGGTCGGGATCCCGGACCGCGCCCGCCGCTACCGCGCGTTCCCGCACGAGCTCTCGGGCGGGATGCGCCAGCGCGTCATGATCGCCATCGCCCTCTCCTGCGAGCCGCGCGTGATCCTCTGCGATGAGCCGACGACGGCGCTCGACGTGACGATCCAGGACCAGATCCTGAAGCTCCTCGCAAGCCTCGCACGATCCCACGGCACCAGCATCGTCTTCGTCACCCACGACCTCGCGGTGATCGCGCAGACCTGCGACCGGATCGCGGTCATGTACGCCGGACAGATCGTCGAGACCGGTCCCGTCCGGGACGTGTTCCACGAGCCGCGCCACCCGTACACGCTCGCCCTGCTGCGATCGGTACCGGACGTCGAGCGGGTCAGGCACGACCTCGAGGCGATCCCCGGGCGGCCACCGGAACTGACCGACCTGCCGGTCGGCTGCCGGTTCGCGCCGCGTTGCGGGTTCGCCGACCCCGGCTGTCGCAGCGCACCGGTGCCGCTCGTCCGGTACGGCGACGACCGGGCCGTCGCCTGCCGCAACGCGGACGCGTGCGCTGCGGCAGCGCGGCTCGATCCGGTGGTGCCGGTATGACCGACCCCGCGCCCGTCCTCGAGGCCCGCGACCTGCGCATGCATTTCCCGCTCGGTGGCGGGCTCGCGAGCCGTCTGCTCGGCCGGCACGCCGAGCTCCTGCGGGCCGTCGACGGCGTCGACCTGCAGCTCGCCCGCGGCGAGGCGCTCGGCCTCGTCGGCGAGTCCGGTTGCGGCAAGTCGACGCTCGGCCGGCTGATCGTCGGGCTCTACACGCCGACGACTGGCGAGGTGCTCCTCGACGGCCGGCGACTCGAGGGGCGGCGGAGCACGGCCGACCGGCAGCGCGTGCAGATGATCTTCCAGGACCCCTACTCCTCGCTCAACCCGCGGATGACCGTGCGGCAGGCGCTCTCCGAGCTGCTCCGCGTCCATCAGATGGTCCCGCGCGCGTCGATCGACGCCCGCTGCCGCGAGCTCGTCGACATCGTCGGACTACCCGCGACGTCCCTCGACGCGTACCCCAGGCAGTTCTCGGGCGGTCAGCGCCAGCGCATCTCGATCGCCCGCGCGCTCTCGCTCGAGCCGGACGTGCTGATCGCCGACGAGCCCGTCTCGGCGCTCGATGTCTCGGTGCAGACGACGGTCCTCAATCTGCTCGCCGAGCTCAGGTCGAGCCTCGGCCTGACGATGCTCTTCATCGCCCACAACATGGCCGTCGTCCGCCACGTCTGCGATCGCGTCGCCGTGATGTACCTCGGTCGGATCGTCGAGTCCGCGCCGACGACCGAGCTGTTCGCGACGCCTCGTCACCCGTACACCCAGGCGCTGCTGACCGCCGTTCCACGCCTCGTGCCCGGACGGCTGTCGCAGGCGGTCGCGATCACCGGGGATCCGCCCTCGCCGATCGATTTGCCCGCCGGCTGCCGGTTCCGGCCCCGCTGTCCGATCGCACAGGACGTCTGCATCGCGACGGAGCCGGCGCTCGAACGCGGCGCCGCCGGCCATGCCGCCGCCTGCCACTTCGCCTTCGCCCCTCGGCCCGCGGTCGCCGCCGGGGCCGACGACCGGGGAGCTACGCCGTGAAGGTCTTCATCTCGTCCGACATCGAGGGGACCGCCGGGATCGTCGACTGGGGCCAGGTCCTGATGGGCTCCCACGAGTACGAGCTCGGCCGGATGCTGCTGGAAGGCGAGGTGAACGCCGCGATCGCCGGCGCCATCGACGCAGGTGCGACCGCCGTCGTGGTGAACGACGCCCACCACACGATGCAGAACCTGCGGCCGCACAACCTGGTCGGCCGCGCCTCGCTGGTTTCCGGGTTCCACAAGCCGCTGTACATGATGGAGGGCCTCGACGGGTCGTTCGGCTGCGCGCTGCTCGTCTCCTACCACGGCTCGATCAGCGCCGAACACGCCACCCTCTCGCACACCTACAACCCGCAGGTGATCTGGCACGCCGAGCTGAACGGCGCCGTCGTCGGCGAGTCCGCAATCAACATGCTCGTCGCGGCCCACTACGGCGTCCCGGTCGTGCTCGTGACGGGCGACGAGATCACGGGCGAGGAGGCGCGGCGGTTCTCGCCTGGGATCGAGGTCGTGGTCGTGAAGCGCTCCATCACGCGCTTCGCCAGCGAGAGCGTTCACCCCGAGGAGGCCCGCGAGCGGATCCGCGCGGGCGCCCGTCGCGCCGTCGAGCGCGCCGTGACGGCGGCACCGCCGGCGATCGAGCTGCCCGCCCGGCTCGACCTCACGTTGCTCACGGCCGACCAGGCGGAGATGGCCACGTGGATCCGCGGCGTCGAGCGCAGCGACGTGCGCGCCGTCCGGATCGTCGACGACGACCCCCTCCGCCTGTATCGGACGTTCGTGACGGTGGTCGCCCTCACCAGGTCGATCGTGGAGCCGCGGTGAAGGGCCTGGACGACCACCTCGCCACGGCGGTTGACGAGCGGTTTACGAGGTTCGCCGCGGGAGCCGACGGAACATTCCCGGCGCCGGGAATGGCGTGGGGCGTGCTGATGGACGGTCGGCTCGTGCACGCGGGCGGCTGGGGAACGCTCCGCGACGGCGAGGACCGCACACCCGGCCCCGACGCGAGTTTTCGGATCGCCTCGATGACGAAGAGCTTCACGAGCGCTGCCGTACTGCTGCTGCGCGACGAGGGTCGCCTCGGGCTCGACGACCCGATCGAGCGGCACGTGCCGGAGGCGGAGGGGCTCGTTGCGGCCGAAGCGGACGATCCGCCGATCAGTGTCCGGACCCTGCTCTCGATGTCCTCGGGCCTGCCGCAGGACGACGCGTGGGCCGACCGGCTGGAGGACCTCGCGCACACCGACTTCGGCGCGCTGCTGCGGCACGGCGCGACCCCGGCCTGGCCGGCGCGGGTGGCCTACGAGTACTCGAATCTCGGCTATGCGATCCTCGGGCGGCTCGTCGCGAACATCGCGGGGGCGCCCTTCCACGAGGTCGTCGCCGAGCGCATCCTCCGACCACTCGGGCTGACGGCGACCGCATTCGCCGACGACGGGCTCGACCCCGCGCTGATCGCCGCCGGCCACCACCGCGTCGACGAGAGCTGGGAGCTGCAGCCGACGCAGCGACCTGGGGCCTTCTCGGCGATCGGCGGCCTGTACAGCTCGGTGCGGGACATCACAACGTGGATGGCAGGGTTCTGCGACGCCTGGCCGGGAGGGGCGGGGCAGAGCGCGCGCCACCTGCTGTCACGGGCCACGCGCCGGGAGATGCAGCGGCCCGAAACGACACTGCCGCCGTTCCTGCGCCGCGACCACACCGGTCGACTGCGGACGGTGTCGTCCGCCTATTGCCTCGGCCTCGTCTCCGACGAGGACCTCGTGACCGGCCGCGCGCTCAGCCACTCCGGCGGGTACCCCGGCTTCGGCTCCCACATGCGCTGGCATCCGGCGACGGGCATCGGCGTGGTCGCCCTCGCGAACGGTCGCTACGCCCCGACCTGGAAGCTGGCAACCGCGGCCCTGGAACTGCTCGTCGCAGCCGGCGGCGAGTCACGCAGACGACCACGGCCGGCGCCTGCCGCGACGGCCGCCCGCGACGACGTCGACCGGCTGCTCGTGTCCTGGGACGATGCGATCGCCTCCAGATTCGCCCCGAACGTCGCGCTCGACGAGCCGCTCTGGAGACGCCGGGCGAAGATCGACCAGCTGCGCGGCGCCCACGGCCGGCTCGAGCGCGACGGGGACGTCGTCGTCGAGACGCCGATGCGGCTGCGCTGGTGGCTCGCCGGCGAGCGCGGCGGACGCGTCGGTGTCGAGATGACCCTGACGCCGGACGTGCCACCGCTGATCCAGTTCCTCGAGTTCACGTCCATCCCGGAGCCCCCACCGGCTCTGGCCGCGGCCGGACGTGCCGTGCTGGCAGCGCTCAACGCCGGGGGCGAACTGCCCGCCGGCCTCGCATTCGCGGACGATGCCATCGGCACCGACGCCCGCGTGACCCTGCGGGACGCCGCCGCGCACCTCGCGCCGGTCGAGGTAGCCGGCCTGGTGGCCGGCGACGGGGCAACGACGCTGACGCTGCGGGCGCGCGGCCCGGCCGGGTCGGTCGACCTGGCCCTGACGATGGATGCCGGACTGGCGTTCGTGACGCACCTCGACCTAAAGGTGCTCGAACCGCCCGCGTGGCCCGACTGACGCACCGCGCTTCCCACGGCGCGATGAGCTGAAGCGAGCCAGCGGCCGGGAAAGCCGGCGCTCGCCCGGTCACGTCGCTTCGTTGCGGAGCTGGCGTGCTCGTAGGTCGTCGCGCGTCCAGCGGTAGCCGAGGTCGACGATCGTCCCCGCGGGGTGCGGTCGGGTTGATTCGGAGAGGGCGGCGGTGACGACTGCCCTGTGCGTCTGCTGGTCTCCGACCGCGCCGAGCGTGAGGCCGAACGGGTGCGCGACGAGGCATGCCAGTGACGGCCGCACGATCTCGGTGATCTCGCGCACCTGGGTGATCGAGACGGTGGCGAGACCACGGTCGTCGAAGACGCGCTGGAGCAGTCCGACCGACTGCTGGCAGATCGGTCAGGACGGGACGAGGAGCACCAGATCGACCGCGTCGGCGAGGAGCGCGTTCGCGACCGCCGGCCCAGACGCGCCAAGCAGCAGCTCGGTGTCCGGGATGTACCCCATGAACGAGAAGGCGCGCGGTGCGACGCTTCCGATCGTGCCGGCTGCGGCGAGCTGGTGGAGCGTCCGGAGCGGGAAGACGACGTCGGGATCCTGGTAGGCGAGCCGGGTGTCGTAGCCGCTGTGGCTGAACCGCAACCGGGTTGCGTCGGCCGGGATCTCGCGGTACGTCGGGTCGCCGTCGTCGTCGAGATTGAACCGTTGCTGCCCCGTGAGGTGGGCGCCGGCGCTGGCGACGAGGGCGATCCGCGCCTCGTGCAGCGGCCGGCCGGGCACGGTCCGCGCGGACGGCTCCGCGAAGGCCTGCCAGCGGAACGCCGGGTAGAAGTTGTCGCGGACATACTCGTACTCGGTCTGTGCGAAGCCGTGGTAGTCGCCCATGTCAGACGATCGGGGTCTCGAGGCCGCGCGGGATCTTCTTGTCGGCGTCGTAGAAGGGTAGATCGATGATCTCGCACGGGTGATCTGCAAGGTCGAAGCCGACGACGCTGGCGCGCCGGGGCTCCAGGTCGTCCGCGATGCAGTACGCGGCGCCGTCGGCGAGGTCGTATCGGTAGAACGGCGAGCGGCCGTGGCCGTAGTTCCAGCCCGGCTCCTCGAGCGAGCAGACGACATCGCGGCGCGCGATCGGGTCTGACATCTCACACCTCCCGGGTGCGGTCGGCGCACAGCCACACCGTCGGTGGCAGCGGATCGGCTGAACGATACGACGTGCAGACCTGCGATGCGGAGCACCGGCTCGTCCGTGCCTCTGACTGACGCGCCGTCCCGAGCGACCGAGGATCGCGGCCCTCACCTCAGCCGGCGAGCGAGCCGCCGAAGATCTGCCACGCGAGCGCCGACTTCGCGACCAGGCTGAGTACCAGATAGACCTTCTCGCCGTAGGCGTAGCTGGCCCACTTCCCGATGCGGCGGTACTGCAACCACTGATTGAGCGCGAAGCTCATGAAGAAGACGAACAGCGACGCGACGATGCCGTAGACGAACCCGGGCACCTGGTTGCTGCTACCGCTGGCGCCGATCAGGTTGACGACGATGGCTGCCCACGGTGCAGCGCCGGCCACACATCCGAACCAGAACGGCAACATCGTCGTGCGCGTCCTGTCGGGCGGGTTCATCAGCTCCTGCAGCCAGCCGAAGAGGATCATCGCGACGTTGGCTCCGATGACCAGAACGACCTCGGTGAGTCCGGTGAGCCCGTTGTAGAAACCGATCAGGATCACCATGATCGTGGCGCTGATCGAGTACTCGATCCACCGGAAGCGGTTCAGTCCGGCGCGCAGGTCGACCTCGTAGCGAGACCGGAACACCGTCGCGGTGAGCAGGTGGTCGAGTGCGGCCAGCGCCAGGAATGCCGCGATGGCCGTCCCGATCGTGACGTCGAACAACGCCTCGGGTGCGGGTGCAGCGGTGCCGGGGGGACCGGACGGGAACTGCGACGTGACGGTGATCGCGAAACCGCTGGCCAGCAGGAGAACGGCGACTGCCTGCACGCCGTGCAGGAGGCTGAGCCCGAGGTTCCAGCGACGGAGACGAGACAAGCTGGACTCGTTGACGCCAGTGGCTTCCATGCATGTCCTTCCGGTGTGGTGGGAGTATCCACCACTCCAGCCTCGGAGCGGCGACCGCCCGACGTGCTGCTCGGAGAGGTGAACCTGAGCCGCCGTGCGGACAACGCCTCTGCCGCCACGGCATCCGCCCGATCACGGCGAGGCACTCGAAAGGACCCTGCGGTGAGCCCCGTCGCGCTGTTTCTCGGCGGATTGGGTACGCTCGACGCGATGGATGAGCCGCCAGCCTGGGTCGCCGAGTCGACACATGACCTGCTCGCCTCGGTCGCGGAGGCGCTCGGCTGGCGCGCTGCGAGCGTGTGGCTGGTCGACGACGATGCGTCGGTGCTTCGCTGCGTCGAGGTCTGGTGCGCCGACACGGTCTCCAGCGCCGGCGAATTCGAGCGCGCGAGCCTCGCGTTGACCCTGCCAAGCGGCACCGGCCTACCCGGCCGCGTGTGGCGCGATCGCGAGCCGGGCTGGATCGCGGACGTCGTGCATGACTCCAACTTTCCCCGTGCAGCGGCGGCCCGGCGATCCGGCCTCCACGCCGCGATGGCACTGCCGGTCATCGCCGACGACGGGGCCTTGCGCGGGGTGGTCGAGTTCTTCCGCGACGAGGCGGGTGCGATCGAAGACGACATCGCTCGGGCGAGTCTCGCGATCGGCCGGCAAATTGCGCGCGTGATCGAGTGGAAGGCGGCCGCGGCGGCGGTGCGGTGGAGCGAGGCGCGAAAGAGCGCCATCCTCGGCGCCGCGCTGGATGCAGTCATCACCATCGACCACGCCGGGCTGGTTACCGAATGGAACCAGGCGGCGGAGCGCATCTTCGGCTACACCCGTTCGGAGGTGCTGGGACTCGAGCTCGCCGAGCTGATCGTGCCGCCGGCGCTGCGAGACGCACATCGCGGTGCGCTCGAGCGGTACATCGCGGGTGCTCCTGGAAGCGGGAGCCTGATCGGGGCGCGAACGGAGGTGCCGGCGCTAGGAGCCGACGGCGCAGAGCTGCCGGTCGAGCTGACGCTGACGCGCGTCGAGTTGCCAGGGCCGGCCGTCGTGACCGCGTACGTCCGCGATATCAGCGAGCGGCTCCGCCTCGACCGCGAGCGCGACGCGTTCCGCGTCCGATCCGAAGAGCTGCAGGCGGCGTTGCTTCCCGACGTCGTCATTACCGATCCGCGGATCGACTTCATCGCCAGTTACCGTCCCGGCGAGCAGCGACTCGCGCTCGGCGGCGACTTCTACGATGCGCTCCAGCTTTCCGATGGCGGCTTGGCGGTGGCGATCGGCGACGTCTCAGGGCACGGCCCCGAGGCGGCCGCCCTCGCTGCCAACCTCCGTGCTTCGTGGCGGATGCTCGCGTCCGCCGGGCGGGAGCCGGAGATGCTGCTGCGAGAACTCGAGTTGATGGTTCGCGCCGAACGCCGCCAACCCGACCTCTTCGTGACCCTCTGCTGCGTCTGGATCAGCCCGAACGGCAACCACGTGCGCGTCGTCAGCGCCGGTCACCCCGCACCGCTGGTGCTCGGCCCGACAACGGTTGCGATTCCCGGCCTCAGCGGACCGCCACTCGGCGTCATCGAAAGTGCGACGTGGACCGTGGTCAACCACGCCTTCGCCGCTGGCGAGCAACTCGTCCTCTACACCGACGGCCTGATCGAAGGCTGCAGGCGACCCGGCTCGACCGATCGACTCGGCCTCGAGGGCCTCGTCGACTTGCTCCCCGCGGGATCCCTCGACCGGACTGGCCTCGACCGTGTGGTCGACGCCGCCGACGCGGCGCATGGCGAAGCACTCCCCGATGACGTCGCCATCGTCGTTGTCCGAGTGCGGCCGATCGCCGGGTAGCCGGCGAACGGCGCGGGTATCCAGGCCGATGCTGTCCCGCGCCGACATCGTCTACAACCTCGCCGATGTCCTGACGACCTCCCCCGTTTGGGGCACGCGGAACATGCTGAAAACCTCCATAACTCGATGTGCGTGGGGCTTCACCCTCGCCGCTCCCCTCGACTCTGGAGGCATTTCGATGAACTTGAAGCACGCAGCTATCCGCTTGGCACCCCTTGTCGCGCTCCTCGTTGCTTCCGGGGCTGGCGGCAAGTGGGGCCGTTGATCTTGTAACCACCGTGCGGCATCTCCCGGGCAGAACGCGGGCGCTGCTCGCAGCGACCGCGTTGCTCGCGGCTGCTTCGGCGGTCATCGCCGCGCAGCTGCCGGCCCGGGGCGCACCTCTCGTCTGGCTGGTGTTCGCGGTCGTCGCCGTCTTCGGCGAGGTCCTGAGCGTCAAGGGCGACGCGGTCGCCGGGACGCCGACGTTCACCTTCTCGACGTCGGTGCTGGTGGCCGCGGCTGCGCTGTTCGGCCCGGCGCCCGCCGGCGCGATCGCGTTCGCCGTCCTCGTGCTCGTCGACTTCGTCCGTGGCGACGCTGCGGTCAAATTCCTGTTCAACGCCGCCGCCTACGGTATCGCCGGCGTCTGGGCGGCCATCGTCTACGACGCGGTCGGCGCCACCTCGGCGGTCGACGTTCGGATGCTGCTCGCGCTGGCGGCACTCGTCGTCGTGCACCTCGCGGTGCAGATCGTGCTGATCGGATCGGTCGTCGGATCCGCCCGCGGCGCGGCGCCAGTCGCGAGCATCGTCGGGTACGCCTCGACGGCGGTGGCGCCGCAGGTGACGGAGTACTCGCTGGCGCTCGTGCTCGCCCGCCTCGCGACGACGGCGCCGCTGTTCGCGCCACTGCTCCTGCCGCTGCTGGTCGCGGTCTATCGCGCCCACGCCCGCTCGTCCGCACTCCGCCGCGAAACCGACGTGGCGCTGGGACGCCTCGCGGACATCGTCGACGAGCGCGACCCGTCGACGTTCGACCACTCGCACCGCGTGGGCGAGCTGGTGCGGGGTCTGACGCGCGCCCTGAAGCTGAGCGAGCGCGACGTGGAGACCCTGTCGCGCGCCGGCCGGCTGCACGATCTCGGCAAGGTGATGGTCGACCGCTCGATCCTCCAGAAGCCCGGCGCGCTGGACGACGACGAGTTCGCGCAGGTGAAGCTCCACCCCGCCGTCTCCGCTCGCCTGCTGGGGACGTTCGGGTTCGCGCAGGAGGAGGCGCGGGCGGTCGAGATGCACCACGAGCGATTCGATGGCCGCGGCTACTACGGCGTGCCCGTCGACAGCATCCCGCTGTCCGCCCACTGCCTGATCCTCGCCGACTCGTGGGACGCGATGACGTCCGACCGCCCGTACCGGCCTGGAATGTCGCCGGAGGTCGCGGCTGGCCGCGTCGACGAAGCGCTCGGCACCCAGTTCCACCCGATCCTCGGCCGCGTCTTCCTGGCCGTCCAGGCCGGCCTCCGCCCCGAGGACGTGCTCGACGCCGTTCAGCTGACGAGCCTCAGGCGCGGCCTCGCGACCGGACGCCGGCCGACGGCCGCCGTCACGCTCCGCACGGCCTGGTCGATTGCCGCGCCTCGCGCCGTCCGCCTCCTGGCGGCATGCTCGTTCGCGCTCGCGCCGCTGGCGGCCCTCGTTCCCGGCTACGGGGTGCAGGTCCTCGTGGTGGCGGCGGCGCTCGCGGTGGCCAGCGGTAGCCTCGCGCTCTGGCGCCGCGCCCGTCTGAACGCGCTGCTGATCAAGATCGACGAGCTCGGCCAGGCGGCGACGCTCTCGATGGTCGTCTCGATCCTCGACCCGCACGTGCACGTGGCGTGGGCCGGAAGCGTGGTCGCCGATCGCGCGAGCTCGCTGGCGCGCACCGGCGAGGCGTGGCGCTCGCCGGTCGCGTCCGGCCGGATCGAGGATGCGATCGACGGCTGTCTGTCGCGGATCGCCGGCGGGCTCCGGCCGGGCGATCGGTGGGAGGGCGACGTCGACGGGCTGGCATTCGTGCTGGTCGCGCGCGCCGGCGAGTGGCTCGGCCTCGCCACCGGGCGACCACTCCCCGGGCGGGTGGCGGACGCCATCCAGAACCAGCATCGGGCAGGCGAGGCCCTGGCGCCCCCCGTCCCCCAGGTCGCGGAGCTGCGCGGGGTGGCTGCATGACGCTGCTGCCAGCCGTCGCGATCGCGGTCATCGTCACATGGGCGCTGGGCGGCACGATGTCGCGCCTCGGCACGCTCACGTTCCGCGCGCGTGGCGCGATCTACGTGGCGCTGGGCGTGCAGATCGCCATCTTCTCGCCGATCGCCGACGGAAACGGCTCGGTCGTCCGTATCGGGCAGCTGGTGTCCTACCTGCTGATCGTCACGTTCCTCGTGGTCAACTGGCGGATTCGCGGGATGTCGGTGGTCGCGCTCGGCGCCGGCGCGAACACGGCCGTGATCGCGGCAAACGGCGGCCTGATGCCCGTCGACCCGTCGGCCGCCGAGGCCTCGGGCTGGCCGCTCGAGCTGTGGGCGAACGGCGGCTACCACAACACCATCCTCGCGAACGCGGACACGCATCTCGCCTTCCTCGGCGACATCATCGCGCTGCCGTCGAGCCCGATCACCGCCGCGATCAGCGTCGGAGACCTGCTGCTCTTCGCCGGCGCGTTCCTCGTCGTCTACCGCGCCTGCTGCCGCGACGAGCGAGCCGTCAGCAGCCGCCAGGTGCTCGGCGCGCCGCTTCGGCTGCCGGCCTTCCGCTGGTGCCTCGTGCTCCAGCTGGCGTCGGCGAGCATTGGCTGGCTGGTGGCCGCGACGATGGTCGCCTGGGCGTATCAGAACGTGGGCGGCCTGGCCGGCTCGACGGCGGTGCTGCTCCTGCGCGGCCTGGCCGGGATCGCTGCGCCCTGGGTTGGCGGACGACTCGCCGACCGGGCGGGACCGGCGGCGTTCATGCTTCAGACGCAGCTCGTCCAGGCGGCGCTGCTGGTGGGCGCAGCGATGGCGATGGCGACCGACGAGACCATCGTCGCGTACGCGCTGTTCGCGTTCGGGTCGCTCGCGGCCGCCTCCGGCGACACCGCCTCCCGCGCGCTCGTGCTGGCGAGCGTCGGCCGCGACGATTCGCTGCTGCCGGCGGCGAACGGCCTGCTCGGGACGGCGCGCGGCCTGGCGATGGCCGGCGGTGCGCTCGGCGCGGGCCTGCTCGCGAGCGTGACGGGCGCGACGGAGCTCGTCTTCGCCGCCGCCGTCACCGCGGCCGCGGTCGGCGGCGGCTATGCCAACCTGCGGCGGCTCGTCGTCCACGTCGCCGATGACATGGGCGAGCGGGCCGAACGCGACCCGGCGATCCCGTGGGGGCTCCGCCCGGTCGCTCCGCTGATCGCGATGTTCGCGATCGCCACTCTCGCCACAGGGCTCGTGAACGCGGCATTGCCGCAGGTCCTGACGAACGTCGACGGCGACCTCGCCTACGGCATCGGGATCGGCACCATCGGCGTCGGGCTCCTGGTGGGGCAGGCGCTGGGCGCGATCCTCCCCTCCGAGCAGATCCGGGGACGCACCATCATCCTCGCCCTGATCGGTATGGCGACGGCCGTCGCGCTGGCCGGCTCGACGCTGATCGCGACGACGCTGATCGTGGCGCTCCTCCTGCTCGGACTGTTCGACGGGGTGACCGAGACGGTATTCGACACCGTTCTCCAGCGGGCCGCGCCCGAGCAGGTCCACGGACGGGTGTTCGGTGTCGCGCACACGGCCTGCACGGCCTCGATGATGGCGGGATTCGCCGTCGCGCCCCTGTTTGCGCGGTTCGAGGTCCCCTCGCTCGCGATGACCTCGGCCGCGGCAGTGCTCTGCGCTGCATCCATCATCGGCGCGATCCTGCTGCCACGCCCGTTCCGCACGACCTCGTCCGCGTCGCTCTGACGCGGACGAGGTCGTTCCCTCGCCGAACCGCCCCGGCCGAGCGCACCGGCTAGCGGTTGCCGAATGGGATCTCGTCGACGTCCTCGACCGGGCGGCCCCGCTCGACCATCTTCGCCAGCACGATCGAGAACTCGTACAGCACGAGCAGCGGGATCAGCTCCATGATCATCGACACCGGGTCGACGCCCGGGAGCGCTGCGGCGGCGATCGCGAGGACGACGATGGCGTAGCGCCGGTA
>JBKJIG010000051.1:0-29743 GCA_046598415.1 Gaiellales bacterium | reverse complement strand
CTTCCGGGCCGGCGACGTTCAGACGAACGGCAGATCGCTGATGGTCGCACGATGCAGGCCGGTCGGGGCGGCGATGTCGATCCCGGTGCCGCTCGTTGCGTGCGCCCGGTCGATCTGTGCGAGGCCGATCGTGCGGCCCAGACGATGGGAGTGGACGACCGCGGACATCGTGCCCACCGCCTTCCCGTCGTGGAGGACGACCGTGCGGGACGGAAGCGGCCACTCGTCGGCGATGTCGTCGCCGAGCGCCACGCCGACGAGCAGTCGCTGTGGGCCGGCGTCGGCGATCCGCGACAGCGCCGCCTTGCCGATGTACTCGACCGGCGTCTCGACGTCGACGTACCGGGCCATTCCCGCCTCGAACGGGTTCGAGCCGGGAGTCGTGTCGCCACCGAACGACAGCAGCCCGCTCTCGACGCGCTCGACATGGTTCGGCGCACCCGGCCCGATGTCGTAGCGCCGGCCGGCGGCGACGACCCGGTCCCACAACTCGACGCCGCGCGACCCGTCGCGCAGGAACAGCTCGAAGCCGCCCTGCTTGCTCCAGCCGGACCGGCAGAGCACCAGCGGGATCCCGTCCAGCGCCGTCTCGACGAACCAGAAGTACCGGATCGCCCGCACCTCCTCGCCGAACAGATCGGCGGCGAGGTCCTCGGCGAGCGGGCCCTGGATCGCGAGCGGGGAGACGTCCGGCTCGCAAACCTCGACATCGAAGCCACGCTCGCGTGCTACAGCCTTCATCCACAACAGCATGTCGCTGTCGGCGAGCGAGAACCAGTAGCGATCGGCGAGCCGCAGGAGGACCGGATCGTTCAGCAGCACCCCGTCGTGATCGCACATCGCGACGTACTTGCCCTGCCCGACGGCGAACGCGGACAGGTCGCGCGCCGTCAGGTACTGCACGCACGCGGCGGCGTCCGGCCCTGACACCTCGACCTGCCGCTCGCACGCCACGTCCCAGATCGCGACGCCCTCGACGAGCCGGCGATACTCGGCCGCGAGGTCGCCGTACGACGTGGGCATGACCATCTTGTTGTACACGGAGAAACCCGTCATGCCGGCCGCCACGACCGCCGGATAGAACGGCGAGGTGCGGATCCGCGGGCTGAGCGTGAACGTCGGCATCGGCGACCTGGAGTCTAGGCGGTCCCTGGTTGCAGCCGGTCCTCGGCATCCATGCGCGTCTACCGATCAGGCGCGCCATTCCGCCCGCCTCGCCGCCGCCGGCAACTCCTGATCGGACGAAACGGCTTCCCCGGCCGCCTCGACGACGTTCTGGGGCTGCCAGCCGAAGGCGGGGGCGATGTCTCGGGCGATGGTGTCGAGCATCGCGGCGTTGTACTCGACGCCGAGCTGGCTGGGCACGGTGAGGATGATCGTGTCCGCTGCCTGGACGGCTGCGTCTCTGGCGAGCTCGTCGGCGATCCAGTCGGGCTCTCCGGAGTAGCGACGACCGAAGCGGCTGATCGCTCCGTCCAGCCAGCCGACCTGATCCTCGTTCCCGTCATCGCCGAAGAGTCGCCGGTCGAGATCGGACGTGATGGGCATGACGCTACGGCTGACCGAGACGCGCGGTTCCCTGGAGTGACCGGCCTTCGCCCAAGCCTCCCGGAACAGCTCGATCTGCTCGGCCTGGAGCTGGTCGAACGGCACCTTGGTGTCCTCGAGGAGCAGCGTCGAGCTCATCAGATTCATGCCTTGCGTCGCGGCCCAGACGGCGGTCTCGCGGCTGCCCGCCCCCCACCAGATCCGGTCACCGAGGCCGGGCGACTGCGGCTGGACGGGAAGCCTGACCTGGCCCGGCTGTCCGCCGATGTCGGCGGCCACGACGCCGGCGCCCGCGATCGCCGCGCGGAACAGCGCGGTCTTCTCCCGCACGTCATCCGAATCGATCGAGTGGCCGAACGCCTCGGCGCCGTGCCAGGCCGGCTCGGGGGAGCCGCGGCTGACGCCGAGCTGCAGCCGGCCGCCTGCGAGCAGATCCGCGGCCGCGGCTGTCTCCGCCATGTAGTGCGGGTTCTCGTAGCGCATGTCGATGACGCCGGTGCCGATCTCGATCCGGCTCGTGCGAACGCCGATCGCCGCGAGGAGCGGGAACGGCGACGCGAGCTGACGCGCGAAATGGTGGACGCGAAAGAACGCCCCGTCGATACCGATCTCCTCGGCGGCGACCGCGAGCTCCAGGCTCTGGCGGAGCGCGTCGCCGCCGGTATGGGTCAGACCGCCGTCGGGATGCCAGGCGCCGAACGAGAGAAAACCGATTCGCTTGGGGTTCGCCATACTCGATGAGAGAACGTGATTGACCGATCAAGCATTCCCGTGACGAGTTGCGGGTCGGCACCCGGCCCCTACTCGTCAACGCCCGACGGAACGGACGGAGAATCGATTTTCTGATACCCTCGCCGCTTCGACGAACGACCGCCGACTGGAGGTCCCGCCATGGATGCGACCGCGGTCGACCTGCGCTCGCAGATCGACGACATCGGGTACGCGATCGTCGCGGACGTCTTCGATCCCGCGGCCGACTTCGGCCCGTGCCTCACCGAGTGGGAGGCGATCGTCGACCGGCTCGTCCCGGATCGCTCTGGCTCTGGCTCCAGCCCGTCAGGTTCCACGCGGCTGCCGTTTGCCGAGCGAATCGTCGTGTGCTGCCGTGAGCTCGGCAGCGGGATGTTCCAGCCGTTCGATATCAGCTTGCCGCAGGCGTCGATCGGAGTTGACACACCGCTCAACGTCAGCCGGGCGATGTTCGCACTCCTCACCCACCCGCGCCTGCTCGACATCGTCGAGGCGATCGTCGGGCCGGAGATCCTCTCGAGCCCCGTGCAGCACGTCCGGTTCAAGACGCCGGCCGCGCCGTTGCGCGACGGCGACCGGGTGAGCTTCCTGGCGGCCGCAGTGCCGTGGCACCAGGACCTCGGGGTGCTCCTCCCCGAGGCCGATGCGTCGTCGATCCTGTCGTGCTGGATCGCCGTCACCGACGCTGACGAGGAGAACGGGTGCATGCGTGTCATTCCGCGCAGCCACCGCCTGCCGCTGCTCGAGCACTGCCCGGTCGATCAGGTCGCGATCCCGGAGCGCTCGGTCGCGATCGATCAGGCTGTGGCTCTCCCGATGCGCGCGGGCAGCGTGCTCCTGTTTGGCCAGAACCTCGTCCACGGGTCGTTGGAGAACACGTCGACCGATCGGGTTCGGATCAGCATCGACCTGCGCTACCAGGATCCCGACGAGCCGACCGGACGGCCGGACTTCCCCGGTTTCCTGGCTCGCAGTCGCGCCCACCCGGAACGGGTGCTGCACGACCCGCAGGCGTGGGCGGCGTCGTGGTACGCCGCGCGCGCCCGGCTGGCCGGTGACGGCATGCCGACCTTCAACCGCTGGGACGGCGACTCGATCGCCTGCGCCTGAGATGGCCCCCGCACCGAGACAGGAGCCCCCGAATGCCCACCGTTCGCGTCGATGACGTCGATATCTACCATCATCTCAGTGGTACCGGTCCCTACCTGATCCAGGTCCCCGGCGCGGTCTCCGGTCACGAGGGCTACGCGCTGGTGACGCCGGCGATGACCGAGCACTTCACCGTGATCGACTTCGATCCGCGCGGGTACGGTGCGAGCTCCCGCCCGCAACAGCGGTACACCTTCGATACCTGGGCGGACGACATGGCGGGGCTGCTCGACGCGCTCGGCGTCGAGCGCGCGCACGTCCACGGCGGGTCGATGGGGAGCCTGGTGGCGCTGCGCTACGCGGCCCGCTATCCGGATCGCGTCGATGGGCTGGTGTTGGGCGGCTGCGGCGCGAAGTCGGACTCGCTTGCGCGTCTGCAGTTCTCCGTCTGGAAGTCGCTTGCCCGCGCGTACGGCTGCGGGAGTCGCGAGCTGGCCGAGGAGTTGACGAGCAAGGCCGTATCGCGACGCTTCCTCGACACGGTCGGCGTGGAACCCATCGTCGAGGCGGTGATGGACGTGGCAGGTCGGATGGTCGACGCCGACGTCTTCTGCGACGCCTGTGACGCCATGATGGAGACCGACCTACGACCCGATGTCGCGCTGGTCACCGCACCGACGCTGGTCATGGTCGGCGGCGAGGATCAGCTCTCGCCGGCCGTCCAGGGGCCGAGCGGCGCAGGCGGACAGTGGATCTACGACAACCTGGTGGGGGCCCGCCGCCGCGAACTTCTGCTCCTCGAGACGAGCGGCCACGCGAATCTGATGGACAATGCCGAACGATCGAACGCCGCCGTGATCGACTTCCTCCGCGACGCCGACGGTCGGGGCCGCGCCGGGTAGCACGCTTGACACACCGGTGCCCGGTTGGAAAGATCCGGCACCTTGGAGAATCGATTTTCGGGAGGTTTGGTGGACGGCAGTCGGCACACGGGCCGGAACGTTCTCATCACCGGCGGCGGCAGCGGGTTCGGCCGGGCGACGGCACTTCGGTTCGCGCAGGAGGGCGCCGCCCACCTGGTCCTCGTCGACCGCATCCAGGACCGGCTTGACGCGGTCGCCGCGGAACTCTCCGCGCTCGGCGCCGCCAGCACCACGGTCTGCGAAGACCTGTCCACCCTCGAGGGTGCCGACGCCGCCGTCCGCCGGGGGCTCGAGGGCGCCGGCCATCTCGACGTTGTCATCTCCAACGCTGCGGCGTGGACGCAGGAGCCGTTCATCGACATGCCGGACGTCTCCTGGCAGAAGGTCATCGCGGTGAATCTGAACGCGTCGTTCGTGATCGCCCAGCGCAGTGCCCGCGCGATGCGCGATCACGGCACGGGCGGCGTGCTCCTGTTCACGTCGTCGATCTCGTCGCTCGGTGGTAGCCCGCAGTTCTCGCACTACAACGCGACGAAGGCCGCGATCGCGAACCTCGTCAAGACCCTCGCCCTGGAGCTTGTCGAGTACGGCATCCGCGTGAACTGCGTCAGCCCCGGACCAGGTGACACGCAGCAGTCCGTCGACCTCGTCGGCGAGGACTTGATGGCGAAGTGGCGCCGCGAGGGGTTCCCCGTCGTGCCGATCGGCCGTCTCGCAACCCCGGACGACATCGCCGCCGCGTTCTCCTACCTCGCGTCCGACGACGCGGCCTACGTCACCGGCGTGAATCTCGTCGTCGACGGCGGCCTCACCGCCCACGCCTACAGCGTCCCGGCGAGCTGACCATGCGACTGACGGAAGACGTCTACCTGGTCGGCGGCGGAGACTACGGATTCAACCTCACGCACCGCCTCGACTGCCACACGTATCTCATCGACGGCGGCGATGAGCTCGCCCTCATCGACGCCGGCTTCGGGCCGGGCCAGGAGGAGATCCTCGATCTCATCCGCGGCGACGGGTTCGATCCCGGGCGGATCTCACGGATCTTCGTCACGCACTACCACGCCGACCACGTCGGTGGCGCCGCGGGCCTCGTGCGCGCGACCGGTGCCGAGCTGTGGGCGCCGACGGAGGCGGCGGAGACGATCCGCGTCGCGGACGCCGACCGCATCGGGCTCACGTGGGCGCAGTCCTTCGGGTTCTACCCGGAGGACTACCGCTGGGAGGCGTGTCCTGTCGCACACGAGTTCGCCGACGGCGAGCGAATGCGGGTCGGCGCGCTCGAGCTCGATGCGATCGCGACACCGGGGCACTGCGACGGGCACTACGTCCTCCGCCTGCAGGGGCGGCGGCGCAGCTACCTGTTCGCGTCCGATCTCGTGTTCTGGGGCGGAGCGATCATCCTGCAGAACGTGCCCGATGCCAACCTTCAGCTGTATGCTGACTCCATGAACCGGGTCGCCGCGCTGGAGTTCGATGCGCTGCTTCCCGGCCACCACATGATCTCTCTCAGCAACGGCCGTCGTCACGTCGAGGCGGCTGCCAAAGACTTCAACCGGATCGGTCTGCCGCGCGACCTGCTGCGATGAAACGGGGCAACGGACCCGCTCCCGTTCGGCTGCGCGATGTCGCCGAGGCGGCCGGGGTGAACCCGTCGATCGCGTCGCGCATCCTCAACGACGACCCGACGCTCTCCGCGCGGCCCGAGACGCGACGACGGGTGCGGAACGCCGCCCGTCACCTCGGGTACACCCCGAACGCCCTCGCCCGCGGCCTGAAGCTGCAACGGACGACGACCCTCGGTCTGGTCTTGCCGAACGTCGCGAACGCCGTCAACGCCGACCTCATCCAGGGCGCAGAGCGCAAGGCGGCGGCCTCCGGCTACGTCGTCCTGCTGGCTGACGCAGACGACTTCGCGCGGAGCGGCGATGTCCATCGCCGTCTCCTCCTCGAACGACGCGTCGACGGGCTGATCGTGGCCTCCGCGACCGCCGACGACCGCTTCATCGACGACCTGAACAGCCACGGGATCCCCTACGTCCTCTTGAACCGCCGGTCGGAACGTGGCGCGCTCTGCGTCTCTGCGGACGATGCGGCCGGGATGGCCCTCGCCGTCGACCACCTGGTCGGTTTCGGCCACCGGCGCATCGCTCACATCGCGGGGCCGCAGAACACCGACACCGCCTCGCGACGGCTCGACGGCTACCGCGCGGCGATGCAGCGGCACGGGCTCGCCGCCGACGTCGCCGTCTCTGCCGGCCAGTTCACGGAGGAGGGCGGCTTCCGCGCATTCCAGGCCCTCCACGAGAGCGGCGCCCGTCCGACCGCGCTCGCCGTTGCGAGCATCGTGGAGAGCGTCGGCGTCCTGGCCGCGATCCGCCAGGCCGGGCTCGCGGTGCCGCGCGACATCTCGCTCGTGACCTTCCACGACGCCCCGCTCGCCGCCTACCTGGACCCGCCCCTGACCGCGATCCGCATGCCGCTCAGGGAGATGGCGGAGACCGCCGTCGATCAGGTCATCAAGGTGATCGGCGGCGACGGTGCCCGTGACGTGATCGTCCCGACGCCGCCGGAGCTCGTCATTCGCGCCTCGACCGCCGCTCCGCCGCCGGTGCCGTGACCGGATCGCGCCGCTCGACCCGGCACCTTCGGGATGTCCCCGCGCGCGGGCTCGCGCGGGCGGAGCACGCACGGCCGCACGGGAAGCTGGACCCGACCGGGGGCGTCCCGCGCAACCCGATGCTCGGGCTCGTCGTGAACCTCCGCTACCCGGAGAACATCGAGCTCGTGGCCGAGGCCCGCCTCCGTGGCGCGGAGTCCGGCTGCACGATGCTGATCGCCGACGCGAACCAGTTCATCGGGCGCGAGGAGAGCTACGAACGACTGATCCTGGAACGGCGCGTCGACGGACTCCTGATTGGCACCTTCATGCCGACCACCGCGGCCATCGCGGCGATCGCGCGCCAGCGGCTCCCGCTCGTGCTCGTGAACCGGCGGATCCCGTGGCTCGCACCGGGCGTCGCAGTCGACGACGAGGCGGGCATGCGCGTGGCCGTCGACCATCTCGTCCGGCTCGGCCACCGGCGCATCGCCTACGTCACCGGACCGGGCGAGGCCGATACCGTCCACCGGCGCCTCGAGGGTTTCCGGCACGCGATCGGCCGGTCGGGCGTCCGACTGCGAAGCGACTACGTCGTCTCGTCGAGCGCCGACCCCGACGAGGGCCCGGCGCGGGCGATGGCGCACCTGCTCCGCCTCGACCAGCGCCCGACCGCCGTCGTGCTCTGGACGATCGGGGACGCGGCAAACGCGCTCCACGCCGTCCGCTGCCACGGGCTCTCGGTGCCCCGCGACCTCTCACTGGTCGCCTTCAACGATGCGCCGCCGGCCGCGTATTTCGCGCCGCCGCTCACCGTTGTCCGGATGCCGCTCGCAGAGCTCGCCGATCGCGCCGTGGGGACGCTCTTCGACGCGCTGCGCGGACGCGGCGTCCCGGGCGACGTGTTCGTCGCGACGCCCCCGGTCCTCGTCGAGCGCGACTCGACAGGCCCGCCGCCCAGTCGCCTCTGAGCGCGGCGCCGAATGGCGGGCGCCCGACTTGACAGAGCTCGCGGGGCAGTGGAGAATCGTTTTCCTAGCACCGGAGGGTGCAGCCCGGATGCGTCGCGCCGGGACCGGCAATACGACCGGAGAGGGAGGAAACGAGTGGTGCGGAGAGACGAACAGTCCGTCGAGAATCTCGTCGACGACTACCTTGCGCGACGGCTCGACCGTCGCGCGTTCTTTCAGCGCGCCGGCGTGATCGGGCTGTCGGGCAGTGCCGCCGCCGTGATCCTCGCCGCGTGCGGTGGCGGGAAGAGCGGGAGCGGTACTTCGTCGACTCCGGCCACGACCGCCCCGGCAGCAAGCGTCCCGGTCGATGCGGCCACGATCAAGAAGGGCGGTCAGCTGATCGAGGGCTACGACCGCGACTTCGCCAAGATCGACCCCGTACTCACGACGTGGGACGATCCGGCGTTCGTCGCGGTCTACGAGTTCCCGCTGATTCGCGACGCCGACGGCGCCTACGTGCCGTCGCTGTTCGAGTCGTGGGAGGTGTCGCCGGACCTCCTGACCTGGACGTTCCAGCTGCGCCCGAACCTCGTCTTCCAGAGCGGCGTGCCGCTCGACGCGGCGATGATGGCCGAGAACTTCGAGCTGTTCCGCGACCCGAAGAAGGGGCAGAACGCGATCTTCTGGCCGTCGGTGAAGGGCTCCAAGGCCTCCGGTCCGACCACCCTGGTCGTAACCATGAACAACCCGTTCACGGCCTTCCCGGAGACCCTCGCGACCGAGAACTCGATGCCGGTCAACCTGCGCAAGCGTGAGGAGCTCAAGGACAACTTCGGCGTCACCGGCGCCGACGGCACCGGGCCGTTCACCTTCGGGACGTACAAGCCCGGCACCGAGGTCGTCGTGAACCGCTGGGACCAGTACCCCGGCAGCGGCGTTCCGTACGTGCAGAACAAGGGCGCGGCCTACCTCGACTCCGTCAAGTGGGTTCCGATCCTCGAGGTCGGCAATCGCGCGAACGAGATCGAGACGAAGAACGTGATGGTCGTCAAGAACCCGGCGCCCCAGGACGTCGATCGCCTGAAGTCGAACGGCGACCTCGTCACGACGGAGTTCCCGGCGCTCGCCAACTACTGGATCTCGCCGAACTGCGCCCTCAAGGACCTCGGCTTCGACGACCTCCGCGTCCGCCAGGCGATCTCGCACGCGATCGACCGGGAGGGCCTCGCACAGTCGTTGTACTTCGGGCACGCGGCCGCGACATACGGGCCGTTCCCGCCGAACTTCAAATGGTACGACAAGGGCGTCGAGGCGTTCAACCAGTTCGATCTCGACAAGGCGAAGTCCCTCCTCGACGAGGCCGGCTGGGCGCTGGGCTCGGACGGCATTCGCGCGAAGAACGGCAAGAAGCTCTCCTGGGAGCACCTCAATAACGGCGGGCAGCCGACCACCAAGGCCATCGATGAGGCCGTGGTCGCGATGCTGAAAGATGCCGGGATCGACATGAAGGTCAAGAGTCTCGACTCTGCCGGCTGGGGCGCGGCGGTGTTCGGCGACAAGCCGCCGGCATCCTGGGGTTTCGAGTGGCTCTGGTCGTCACCGGTCGACCTCCTGGTGTTCTTCCACGCGTCGCCGAGCGATGCCTACAACGGCGCCATCCCGGAGATCAAGGCGGCCGTGACCGCGTGGCAGACCGCCAAGGACTTCGACGGGATGGCGGCCGCGGCGAGTCAGTTCCAGCTCGCCTGGGCCGAGAAGCTGCCCAAGATCTCGCTGCTCACGACCAACAACGTATGGGTCGCCCAGAAGAACGTCATGGGCTACACCCCGTTGCAGTCGATGCTCTACCCGCTCTACAACGACGTCTGGATCGACGCGTAAGCGAGCCGCGGGAAACGCTCTCCCCACCCGGACGGCCCGGAGGTATCCTCCGGGCCCTCCTCTCCTGATCCCACGTGATTTCCTTCATCCTCCGCCGGTTCGCGTACTCGCTGATCCTCTTACTGATCGCGTCCGTACTCGTCTTCTACGGCCTCCGGGTCGCACCGGGCGACATCGTCACGGCGATTGCGTCGCCGACCCAGTCGGTGGTCATCCGGAACAACCTGAACGAGCGGCTCGGGCTCGACAAGCCGCTCGTCGAGCAGTACTTCATCTTCCTGCAGCACGCCCTCGCCGGCGACCCCGGGGTGTCCGTGGTCAACGGTGCATCGATCACGTCGATCATCAAGTCGGCCGGGCCGAAGACGCTCGCGCTCGGGGTCTCGGCCGCCATCCTCACCTACACGCTCGCGATCCCGCTCGGGGTGCTGGCCGCCTGGCGTCGCAACCGGCCGACCGACCAGGCGGTGCGGTTCCTGGCCGTCCTCGCGATGGGCATCCCGAACTTCTTCCTCGCGGTTCTGCTGATCCAATTCTTCGCCGTCGAACTCGGCTGGTTCCCGGTCGCCGGCCCCGGCGGGATCCGGCACCTCGTGCTCCCGGCCGTCGTGCTCTGCGTCGAGGCCCTCGCGCTCAACATGCGGCTGATGCGCTCGTCCGTGCTCGAGGAGCTCTCGTCGGACTACATCCGGACGCTCCGCGCGAAGGGGCTGTCGGAGGCGCGCATCGTGTGGCTCCATGCCTTCCGCAACGCCTTGACTCCGGTGGTGGCGCTCGCCGGCGTGATCCTGCCGACGCTCCTCGGCTACACGCTGATCGTCGAGACGATCTTCCGCTACGAGGGGCTCGGCTACGCGCTCGTCCAGGGAATCATCAAGCGTGACTACGCGCTCGCGCAGACGCTCGCCCTGCTCCTCACCGCGACGGTGATCTTCTTCAACTTCCTCGCCGACGTGACCCATCAACTGATCGATCCCCGCGTCCGCGATCGAACGAGGGGCGGCTGATGTCCGCTGCCCGCGAGTTCGCGATCGAGTCGACGGAGGGAATGCTCGCTCCCCGCGAGGCCCGTGTCCGCGACGCCCTGGTACTCCTCTACGCGAACAAGGTCGCGTTCATCGGTGGGATCCTGACGATCGTGATCCTGGTCGTCGGAACCGTCGGCGCCGTGGTCCTCGCGGTCCCGTCGCTGCACCACCTCTACCTCGATCAGACGCTGTCGAAGGCGCTGCTCGCACCCGGGGTCGAAGGCCACCTCGCGGGCACCGATCAGTTCGGCCGTGACATTCTCTGGCGGACGATCGTCGGGACCGGGATCTCGCTGTTGATCGCCGTCTCGGCGACCGCCTTCACGCTCGTGCTCGGGCTGACACTCGGGTCGATCGCGGGCTATTTCGGGGGAAGGGTCGACACCATCATCACGGGCCTCATCGACCTGACCTGGGGGTTTCCCCTCCTGCTCGTCGCCGTGGTGTACGCGGGCATGCTCGAGCCGGGGTTGAAGGCGGTGATCTTCGCGATCGGAACGGTCGTCTGGGCGGGTTTCGCCCGTGTCGTCCGCGCTCAGGTGAAGACCCTCCGCGAGCGGGAGTTCGTCGAGGCAGCGCGGGCGCTGGGGACGCCGGCGCCGAAGATCATCCTCCATCACCTGATTCCGAACGTCCTCGGGACGGTGCTCGTGATGGCGTCCTACTACATCGCGATCAGCGTGATCGCGGAGGCCGGCTTCTCGTTCATCGGGCTCGGCGCGCAGCCGCCCACGCCGAGCCTCGGCCAGATGATCTCGGACGGCCGCAACTACTTCGCCGTGAGTTTCTGGCCGTCCGTGGTTCCTGGCACGATGATCGCGCTCATCGTGCTCGCCCTGAACTCCTTCGGCGACGGCCTGCGCGACATCTTCGATCCCCGGCTGAGGCGCTTCTAGTGAGCGCATCGGAGACGGCGGAGCGTGGCCCGGTCGGCAGGGCCGGCACCGCGGCGCTGGCGGTCGAAGGCCTCTCCGTCGAGATCCGGCGCCGCGAAGGTGCGTTCCTCGCCGTCGAGAACGTGTCGTTCGCAGTCGAGCACGGCGAGATCCTCTGCATCGTCGGCGAGAGCGGGTGCGGCAAGACGCTGACCGCTCTCTCGGTCATGCGCCTGCTTCCGGGGGCGGCCCGAATGACGTCCGGCCGGGTGCTGCTCGAAGGTGAGGACCTCGCGACCTTGAGCGACGGCCAGATGCGGCGGCGGCGCGGCCGGGACGTGTCGATGATCTTCCAGGAGCCGATGACGGCGCTCGACCCATCCTTCACGATCGGGTTCCAGCTCGTCGAGACGTACCGCGCGCACGCGAAGGCGCCGAAGTCGGTGGCCCGGGCGCGCGCTGCAGAGATGCTCGACCTCGTCGGGATCCCGGACGCCGCCCGGCGGCTCGACGATTACCCGCATCAGTACTCGGGCGGCATGCGCCAGCGGATCGTGATCGCGATGGCGCTGATGATGGAGCCGAAGGTGCTGATCGCCGACGAGCCGACGACGGCACTGGACGTCACGATCCAGGCCCAGATCCTCGATCTGATCGTCGGCCTGCGCGACCAGCTCGGCATGAGCGTGCTGCTCATCACCCACGACCTCGGCGTGGTGAACGAGATCGCCGATCGCGTGGTGGTCATGTACGCCGGCGAGATCGTCGAGACGGCCCGATCGTCCGAGTTCTTCGCCGACCCGCGCCACCCCTATGCCCAGGGCCTGCTCCGGAGCATGCCGTCGCTGACGCCTGCCGGCGACCGGCTGCCGGTGATCGCGGGGCGCGTTCCCGACGTCCGGTCGATGCCACCTGCCTGCCGGTTCGCTCCCCGCTGCCCGAACCGCGGTGCGCGCTGCGACGACGTCCACCCGGCCCTCGCGATGGCCGACGGCCACCGCGAGCTTCGCTGCTACCACCCGACACCTTTCGGCCATGCCTGAGCCGCTGCTCCGCGTGCGCGGACTGACGAAGCAGTACGAGGTCGCACGGACGATCCTCGGGCGTCCGACCAGCTTTCTCGAGGCCGTCGGCGATGTCGACCTCGATGTCTTCGCCGGCGAGACGGTCGCGCTCGTCGGGGAAAGCGGGTGCGGCAAGAGCACGCTCGCCCGGCTCGTGCTGCGGCTGATCGAGCCCACCGCCGGCTCGGTCGAGTTCGACGGGGTCGACGTCCTCGCGGCTTCCGGTCGCGAACTGCGTGACTTCCGGGCGAAGGCGCAGATCGTCTTCCAGGACCCGTTCGGGTCACTCGATCCGCGCTTCCGCGTCCGTGCCGTCGTCTCGGAGGGCATGGCGCACCTCGGCCTCGATCGCGCGGCACGCGACGCCCGGGTCGTCGAGCTCCTCGAGCTGGTCGAGCTCTCCGCCGACGCAGCCGACCGGTTCCCGCACGAGTTCTCGGGCGGCCAGCGGCAGCGCATCTCGATTGCCCGAGCGCTTGCCGTCGGCCCACGCCTGCTCGTGGCCGACGAGCCGGTGAGCGCCCTCGACGTCTCGGTCCAGTCGAAGATCCTGAACCTGATGGCCGACCTCCAGGGTCGGCTCGACCTGACGTACCTCTTCATCAGCCACGACATGTCCGTCGTGCGCCACATCGCCGACCGGGTCGCCGTGATGTACCTCGGGAAGATCGTCGAGATCGCCCCGGCCGACGAGCTCTTCGAGAACCCGCGGCACCCCTACACGCAGGCTCTCCTCTCCTCCGTACCGGTCCTCCACCGCCGTCGCGGCACCCAGCGCATCAAGCTCACCGGCGACGTGCCCACCGCCGTCGACTCCCCGCCCGGCTGCCGGTTCGCCTCGCGGTGCTTCCGGCCCGTCGCCCAGTGCACTCTGACGACCCCGTCGCTGACGGCGCCGGCAGGCGTCGACCCGTCTCACCTCGTCGCCTGCTACAACCCGGCGCCGGTGGCCGAAGCCGTTGCCGGGTCCTGAGATGGAGGCGGTCCAGGTGACCACGGCGGACGGCGTCGTACTGCGCGGCGAGGTGCGCCGCGGAACGACCGCGACGTGGCTCGTGATGCTGCACGACGCCGGTGGCGATCTCGACGAGTGGCGCCCGTTGATCGACGCCCTCGAGCCCGAGGGCTGGAACGTCCTCGCTCTCGACCTGCGCGGTCACGGCGGATCGGAAGGGACGTGGGACGCGGCGCGCGCAGCGCTCGACGTCGACCTCGCCGTGAACATCGCCCGCAGGTCCGGCGCGGAGCACGTCGCGATCGTCGCCGCCGGGTCGACCGGGATCGCGGCGCTCGAGTCCGTGGCGCGGGCCGTCGAGGATCCGAGCTTCGCCCTCGCCGACTCGCTCGTGCTGCTGTCCCCGGGGCCGATCGGCGACGCCGACACCGCCCGCCTGCGGGGCGAGGGTCTGGCGATGCTGGTGTTCAGCGCCGCCGGTGAGCCGCATGCCGCTGATGCCGACGCGCTCCGGCGCGTCTCGATCGGCTGGACGGTCGGTGTCTCGTTCGCGGGCGACACCGGTGGCACGGGATTCCTGTCCGGCCCGTTCGCCACGCACATCGTCGACAAGACGGGGACGTTCGTCCGCGAGCAGTCAGCCATGATCGGCCCGGGCGTCGCGCGCCTGCGCGCGCACTGACGATCAGATCGGGAGCGGCAGGAACAGCCGGCTGGCAGTCGTCCCGCCGTGGTGGAGCGCCCGCCGGCTGGTGCCGGCGGCCGGTTGCCGGTCGACGCGCGGGAAGCTGCCGCCGGCAAGGTCGAGCCGGATCCGGTGGCCCCGCCGGAACACGTGGGCGACCGGCCCCAGATCGACGTCGAAGCGCATCGGCCCGTCCCCCGCGCGGGATCGCCGTCGGACACCGTCGGCGACGTTGAATGCGCGGCCGTCGGCTGCCTCGTCCACGAGGGTGGCCGAGACGTCCGCCGCGCCGGGCGTGTCCCAGTCGCACCACACCTCCGCGCGGACGGCGCCGGCGGCGAGCACCTCGTCCGCCAGCGGCGGCGTCCGGTACACCGCGACGTCGGGGCGCCGGCTCCTGCCTCCCTGGTCGATCGGTCCCGAGCGCATCCACCGCGGTCGAGGGAACAGACGTCCGCCGACGGTGGGCGTCGGGTCGTCGGCGCGCCACTCGAAGCGATCCGCGCCCGCGTCTGGCAGCCCCTCGGCAAGTGCGCCGCCGGACGCGGTGTAGAGCACGGCCTCCCGGCCCGGCGGTGGCCATGACGGCCAGTCCTGCCACGCGTTCCAGCCCGTGACGAACGCCCGCGCGGCGGCTGGCAGCGGCGGGTCGCCGTCGCGCAGCACGTGGTCGAGCCAGCCGAGCTGGAGCTGCGGGAGGTCGATCGCCGCGGCCGAGCCGAACTCGAGGTCGCCGGCCGCCGAAGCCAGCGGCAGCGGCGAGTGGTCCCACGGCCCCATCAGCAGCTGCCGGACCGGCGCCGCGCCGGTCGCCGCGATCTCGGCGTGGAGCGCGGCCGTACCCGGTGCGAACAGGTCGTACCACCCGCCGACAACGAGGACAGCGGCGTCGTGCGCCCCGGCGCCGCGGCCGCTCAGCGAGCTCCACCAGCCGGCGTCGTCCCGGAGACGCCGCCAATCCGCGTACGGGACGCCGGCCGCCGCCCCGGCCAGCGCAGGGTGTCCGTCGGCCGGGTGCCGGACGGTCGCCGGCCAGTCGTCCAGTGCGGCCATCGCGCGCCGCCCATCGGCCGTTCCGCCCCGGCCCGGCACGACGTTGCCGAGCATCCAGGCGAGGTTGAACGCGAGACTGAAGGCGTCCCCTTCGTAGACCCAGTGGTCGCGCACGTCGAGCGGGCAGAAGGCCGGGATCCAGGCGCGAAGCGGCTCGGGGCGCTCCCGGGCGGCCAGCACCTGCGTGTACCCGCAGTAGCTCATCCCCGCCATCGCGATCACGCCGTTCGACCAGGGCTGACCGGCCGCCCACTCGATCGTCGCGACCCCGTCCGCCGGCTCGTCGACGAAGGGCGTGAAGGTACCCTCCGACCCGCCGCGGCCGCGGACGTCCTGCGTCACTACGACATACCCGGCTTCCGCGAGCAGGAGCGCGTTCAGCTGTGTGCCGAAGGACGGCGCGTTGCCACGATCGTAGGGCGTGCGCAGGAGGACGGCCGGGTGCCGGCCAGGCCGGGCCGGCCGGAACACGTCAGCGGCCAGGCGGACGCCGTCCGGCATCGTGACGGCGATGTGGCGGTCGACCCTCAGGCTCACGGACGTGTCCGCGCGACGAGCGCTGCGAGTCGGCTCGCGCCGGTCACCACGCTCTCGGGAGCGGCTGCGAGGGAGATCCGCACGAAGCCCTCGCCATGGACGCCGAACGCCGCGCCGGGGACGACGGCGACGTTCTCCTCGTCGAGCAGCCGCTGGCAGAAGTCCCAGGAGCCGAGCCCGGTCTCCGAGATGTCAGCCATCAGGAAGAAGCCGCCGCGTGGCCGGACGTAGCCGATGCCGTGCTCCTCGAGCGCCGCGATCGCCGCGTCGCGCCGATCGCGATACGCGGCGGTCATCGCCCCGACGCCATCCTGCGGGCCCTGCAGCGCGGCCAGCGCGCCGTATTGCGAGATCATCGACGCGCACGAGACCACCGGCTCCTGGTTCATCGCCAGTTGGCGGGAGAACTCCGGAGGCGCGACGACATAGCCGACGCGCCAGCCGGTCATCGCGTAGGACTTCGAGAACGTGAACACCGTGATCACGCGCGGATCGGTCGTGAGTCCGGCCGTCGAGACGTGTCGGCCCTCGAAGATCAACTCGTCGTAGCACTCGTCCGAGATCACCCAGAGGTCGTGCCGCGCGGCCACCTCGAGCACGGCGGCGAGCCGCTCGGCGGACTCCACCGTGCCGGTCGGGTTGCCCGGCGAGTTGACGATGATCGCCCGCGTCCGATCGGTGACGCGCTCGGCGACGGCGGCGGCATCGAGCGCCAGCCCGGCCGCCGCGTCGAGCGGATAGCCGACCGCCCGGGCGTGCAGGACGTGCGCCATCGCCGGGTAGTTCGACCACCCCGGATCGGGTACGAGCACCTCGTCGCCCGGCTCGAGCAGCAGCAGCAGGCTTGTGAACAGACCGCCGCACCCGCCGGTCGTCACGCACACGTCATCGAGCTCGCAGGCGAGCCCATTGCGGTCGCGTACCTTCTCGACGATCGCCTCGCGCAGCGGCAGGATCCCGGCACCCGGGGCGTATCCGGTCCGTCCGTCGTGCGCGGACCGCGCGGCCGCATCGATGATGTGGGGCGGCGTCGTGAAGTTCGGGTCGCCGCCGACGAGCGTGATCGGATCGTTCGCGGCACCGGCGATCTCGGCCATCCGGCGGATGCCGGAGTGCGGGGTCGTGAACACGTGCGGGGCGAGGTGCGGCACGTCAGCCCTCCAGGAGGCCCGGCCCGGTGACGGGCGGTGCGATGAAGACGTGCTCGCGACAGAGCCAGAACGTGCCGTCAGTGCGGGCGTAGTTCGCTACGTCGGCCCATGCGGCAGCGACCTCCGGTGACGCCGCTGCGGCGTCGAGCGTCTCCTGGTCCGGCCACCACTGCTCGACGAAGGCATCGGCCTCGATCTCGCCGACCAGCCTGCGCCCGGTCTCGGTGACCACGTAGGCGCCCAGCCCGGGCGCCCTGGCGGAGATCGGCGCGTGCACGTCGCGCCAGTAGTCGAAGAACGCCTCGAGCGTGAAGTCCTCGCGGCGGTAGGCGGTACCGATCGCCTTCAGCGCGCCGGCTCCCGTGCCGCTGCCGCCGCGGAGCACGCCGGGGTCGTCGTAGCGCGGGGCGATCAGGACGTGCTCCGTGGAGAGCCAGAACGTGCCGTCGGTGCGGGCGTAGTTCGCCACGTCGGCCCAGGCGGCCGCCGCATCGGCCGTCGCCGCGGCAGCCTCGAACGCGGCCTCGTCGTCCCACCACTGCTCGACGAAGGCGTCGGCCTCGAGCTCGCCCTGCAAGCGGCGGATCACCTCCGACACCACATAGCCGCGCAGCCCCGGAGGCCGGGCGGAGATCGGGGCGTGCACGTCGCGCCAGTAGCGCATGAACTCCTCCATGGAGAAGTCCGGGCGCCGGTAGGCGGTGCCGATCAGCTTGAGCATCGTCGGTTCTCCTCGGTCAGTGGTCGCTGTTCGCCGGGTACGGCGACGATCGTTGCTGCGCCCCGTCGACCGCGATCACGGCGCCGTTCACCCAGGCAGCCCGGGGCGACACCACGAACGCGACGACGTCGGCGACGTGCTCCGGCCGGCCGAGGGCGGCCAGCGGCAGCTCGGCCGCGACGAACGCCGCATACGCGTCCGGCTCGGCCTCGGCGTACCGTTCCCAGGCCCCGCCGGCGAAGCGGATCGAGCCGGGCCGCACGCAGTTCACCCGCACCCGATCGGGCGCGAGCTCGACCGCGAGCGACCGCGTCGCCGCCTCCAGCGCCGCCTTCGCCGCGCCGTACTGCGGCCACGGACCCGGCCGGGCCGCCGAGATCGACCCGATCAACACGATGTTGCCGGCGGCGGCTGCAAGCGCCGGGTGCGCCGCCCGCGCGAGCGATGTCGGATGGACCACGTTCAGGCGGTACGTCGCCTCCCAGTCGTCCGCGGATGACTGCGTCGACCGCGGTCCGCCGACCGCGGCGCCGGCGTTCGCGACAATCGCATCGAGCCGTCCGAAGGCACTCAACGAGCCGGCGACGAGGCGGTCGGCCGCGCCGTCGGCGGTCACGTCGGCAGCGATCCCGTAGGCCTGCGCGCCTGACCCGCGGAGCTCCGCCACGGTCGCGTCGACGGCGCCGGCGTCGCGCGCGCACACCACCACGGCGGCTCCTTCCGCCGCCAGGCGGCCCGCGATCGCGCGGCCGATCCCGCGCGTGCCGCCGGTGACGAGGACGACCTTCCCGGCCAGTTCGAGGTCCATCCGGCGCTCGTCCCGTCAGACGATGTTGGCGGGGACGCCGAGCTTGTCGATGACCGCGACCGCCGCGTCGACGTGGGCGCGGCCTTCGCTGAGCGCGATCGCGCCGTGTCCGGGCAGCAGCGCGTCGAACTCGAGCGCTGCGAGGCGGCGAACGGAAGCGAGCGACGCGGGCAGGTCGCAGTCGGGGATGCCCTGCAGGAACAGCCGCCCGAGAGCGAAGACGGCGTCACCGGCGAGCAGGTACGTCCGCTCGCCGCCGGTCACCAGGTACGAGCCGTGCCCGGCGCAGTGCCCCGGGGTCGCGAGATACGTGACCGTCAGCCGCCCGACGGTGCGGACGTCGCCGTCGGCGAGCGGGTCGTCGACCGGGCACGCCGGGTAGTCGTAGTCGGCGGGGAAGACGCCCGCCGCCTGGGCCGCCGCGAACTGGGTCGCTGCGTGATCGGGGTCCTCGAGGGCGCGGCGCACGTCGGCGCCGATCGAGACCCGCAGGCCGAGCTGCTTCCGGTAGGCGGCCGCCCCGCCGGCATGGTCGGTGTGGTAGTGGGTCAGCAGCAGGCGCCCGACCCGGTCGGGGTCGACGCCGACCGTCGCAATCCGCGCCAGCACGCGCTCTCGGCCCGTGGCCGTGCCCATGCCGCAGTCGATGAGCGCGCACTCGGTCCCGCCGTCGAGCAGGTAGACGTGCGCGTCGAAGTCGGCGGACAGGCCGAACCCGGTCAGGGAGCCGCCGCCGACGATCGCCACGTCCGGTGTGAGCCGCATCCTGGCTACCCTTCCTCGGGCACGTCGTAGACGATGGCGGTCAGGCCGCCGTCGACGACCAGGTTGTGGCCGGTCACGTAGGCGGCCGCGTCGGAGGCCAGGTACAGGAACGCCTCGGCGATGTCGTCCGCGCTGGCGAGCCGGTTCAGCGGCACACCGGCGAAGCCGGTGCGGAAATCGCGCATCCGCTCCTCGCCGACGAGGTCGACCGATCGCTGCGTGTCTCCGGGTCCCGGGCTGACGCAGTTGACGCGGATGCCGTACGCGGCCAACTCGACCGCCATCACCTGCGACATCGCCACCAGCCCCGCCTTGGTGACGCAGTAGGGGGTGCAGCCGCGCCCTGCGCCGAGGGCGTTGACGGAGGCCGTGAATCCGATCGAGCCGCCCCGGCCGGCGTCGCGCATCGCCCGGGCGGCGTGCCGCGCGAGGACGTAGTGGCTGGTCAGGTTGACATTCAGCTCGTGCGCCCAGGCCTCGTCGGTGCCGTCCAGGAAGTCAACCCCCCAGGCCATCGCGGCGTGGTTCGAGATCAGGATGTCGAGGCCGCCGGCTGTCCCGACCGTCGTCTCGATCGTCGCCTGGGCGGCCTCAGGGCTCGTCAGGTCGACGCCGATCGGGACGGGCTGCGCGCCGAGCTCCTCGACCTGGGCGCAGACGGCGTCGAGGCGGTCGGCGATCCGCTCCACCATCGCCACGACCTTGGCACCGTCGCGTGCCAGGCCGATCGCGGTGGCGCGCCCGAATCCCGCGCCCGCGCCGGTCACCAGAGCCGTCTTCCCGTCGAATCGCCTCGCCGCCACAAGTCCTCCCTCTCGGCATCGCCCGGTGCCGTTGTTGGTGGCCGCGGGTACGGCCGGCGTACTTGACGGCGCATCATAGACATTGGAGAATCGTTTTTCTACTGGCCTCGGCGCCGGCTGCGCCAGTGTGGCTCGGCCCCGGAAGGAGATCGGCGAGATGGAACTCGACATCACGGATGCGGCACTCGAGGCGTTCCTCGCCGAGGCCGGCGACGGCCCCGTGGTGCTCGTGAATCTGGTTCGCATCCGTTCGGGCGGACGCGCGGCGTACGACCGGTACCTCGAGGCGATCGGCCCGAGCGTCGCCGGCGTCGGCGCGACTGCCGTCTGGCTGGGCGAGGCCGTTCCGCGCGGGAACCTGATCGACGAGGTCGGGTACGACCGCGCCGCAGTCGTGCGCTACCCCGATCGGCAGGCGGTCGCCGCGCTGCTGGTCGACCCCGCGTTCATCGCCGCCGCACCGCTCCGCCACGAGGCCCTCGAGGCCGGGATCCTGCACGCCTTCCATGGCTGAGCCCGCGCGCGCGTCGTCCGCGAACGTCCGAGACGGCGCCCTCCGTCTCGCCTGCGATCTGATCGCGGCTCCGACGCCAAACCCGCCGGGCGACGAGCGCCCGGCTGCCGATGTGCTCGTCCGTGCGCTCCGCGACCTCGGTATCGACGACGTCCGCGTGATCGGCCCGTCGCCCACCCGACCCAACGTGATCGCCCGGATCCCCGGGCGTGGCGGCGGCCGCTCGCTGATCCTGAACGGCCACATCGACACCAAGCCGCCGGGCGATCTCGCTGCCTGGGAGACGCCGCCCTGGGAGCCGGTGATCCGTAACGGCCACCTGTTCGGGCTCGGATCGGCGGACATGAAGGGCGCGGTGGCGGCGATGACGTACGCCGCCGTCGAGGTGGCACAGGCCGAGGTGGCCGGCGACCTGATCCTGGCGTTCACGGCCGACGAGGAAGAGGGCGCGGCGTCCGGCGCCCGCTGGCTTGCCGACCAGGGCCTGCTCGTCGCCGACGCTGCGATCATCGGCGAGCCGTCCGGCGTCACCTGCGACTGGGAGGCGATCCGGCTGATCTCCCGCGGCGTGTTCATCTTCCGGGTCGATGTCCGCGGCACGGCGATGCACTCGAGTCTGTCCGATCAGATGCCCTCCGTGAATGCGAACGTCGAAATGGGCCGCCTGATCGCCCGGTTCGCCGAGGAGGCCCCGGCCATGCTGCGGTACGCACCGCACCCGCTGGCGCCGAAGGGGCCGACGATGAACCCCGGCCTGGTCGCGACGGGCGGCGTCGGGTACGGGATCCTGCCCGGCACGGCGTCCTTCGTCTCCGACATCCGCGTTCTGCCGCACATGACGCGGCTCGAGATCCAGGAGGACCTGGAGGTGTTCCTGGCCGGCGTTGCCGCCGATCATCCCGGGCTGCAGGCGACGCTCGAGGTCGAGCACTGGCTGCCGCCGTGCGAGATCGAGCCGACCCATCCGATCGTGCGGGCGCTCGGCGCAGCCGCGGCTGAGGTGCTCGGGGCGGCGCCGCCGTTCGCGCTCTTCCCCGGCGGCACGGACGCGCCCCACTTCCAGCTGATGGCAGGGATCCCGACCGTCCCCTCGTTCGGCCCGGGCCTGCTGACGGCGGCGCATCGCCCGAACGAGTCGATCTCGGTGCAGAGCATCAAGGACGCCACCGCCATCTACGCTGCGGCGGCGCGGAGGTATCTGGATGGCTGAGGCAACGGTGAACGGCGCGAAGATCTGGTATGAGCTGCGCGGCGAGGGCCCTCTGCTCGTCCAGATCGGCGGTGCGGTCAGCGGCCACGAGGGCTACACCGCCGTCACCGATCGCATGGCGGAGCACTTCACGGTGCTCGACTACGACCATCGCGGGTACGGGCTGAGCGACCGGCCCGATCAGCGGTACGGGATCGACGTCTGGGCCGACGACCTGGCCGGGCTTGCTGACGGCCGCCGGGATCGAGCGGTGCCACGTGCACGGCGGGTCGATGGGCGGCTTCGTCGCGGCGGCGTTCGCCGCGCGCTTCCCCGAGCGGGTCGATCGGCTGGTGATCGGCGGCGCCGTGGCCCGCTGCGACCGGATGGGTCGCACCCAGTTCGAGGTGTGGAAGCTGCTTGCGCGGGCCTACGGCGTCGCCAGCGAGGCGGTCGCGCTGGAGCTGACGACGAAGGCCTTCTCGCGCGCCTACCTCGACACGATCGGCGACGACCTCGTCCGCGACATGCAGGAGGTGACGGCGCGGAACGTGGCGACGCCCGTCTTCTGCGATGCCTGCGACGCGATGATCGAGACCGACGTCGTGCCGGTGCTCGACCGCATCTCGGCGCCTTCGCTCGTGATGGCCGGCACCGAGGACTGCCTGACGCCACTCGATTGCGGCCCGGACGGCGTCGGGGGGCGCGGTATGGCCGCCGCGATCCCGGGTGCGCGGCTGCACGTCCTCGAGGGGTGCGGCCACGGCAACCTGGTCGAGCGGCCGGAGGAATCGGTCGCCGTGATCCTCGATTTCCTGCAGGGAGGCTCCTGATGGCGGACAACGTCCTTCGAGAGGCGTTCGACTACCCGTTCTCGCGGCTCGACCCGACCGGGGCGCACATCGACCCGCCCAGTGTCGCCATCTACGAGCCGCTGGTCGTGAAGGGCCCCGACTGGGGCGCGCACGGCATGCTCGCGACGAGCTGGACGACGTCACCCGACGGCCTCGAGTGGCGCTTCCAACTGCGGCCCGGTCTGCGCTTCCACTCGGGCGAGCCGTGCGATGCCGAGGCGATCCTGCGGGCCTACCGGTTCCTCCGCTGGGAGTTCGAGGGCGACGAGCAGCTGTGGTACTGGGACCCGGTGGATACCGCGCAGGCCGACGGGCCCGACGCACTCGTGTTCCGGCTGCACCACCCCTACGTGCGGCTCCCGTCGCTGCTCTGGGGTACCCACACTGCGGTCTACAACGAGGCAATGCGCGCGCGTGACGCGGAACGGTTCGGGCACGACGTCGCCGACGGCACCGGCCCGTATCGCCTGGTTTCGTGGTCGGAGGAGCGCGTCGTCGCCGAGCGCTGGGACGCCTATCCGATGCCCGCCGCGCCGTTCCTGAACGAGCCGGGGCGCTCGCCGGAACGGATCGAGTGGACGGCGATCCTCGATCCGGCCGATCGCCTCGCGGCGCTCGAGGCCGGCGACGTGCACTGCATCCACGGCCCGCCGCTGGCCGAGGTGGCCCGGCTCGTCGCCGACGGGCGCCACTCCGTGATCGAGTTCCCGCAGCAGTCCAACGCCTACCTGGCGCTCGACTTCCGCGAGACGCAGCTCGGCTTCGACGACGTCCGCGTGCGCCGTGCCATCTCGCTCGGAATCGACCGGGAGGCCCTGGTCCGTGACGTCCTGCACGGCCACGGAACGCCGAGCGGCGGCGCCATTCCGCCCGGCGACGAGCACTACGACCCGGCGCCCGACCTCGCCTGCCGGCATGATCCCACCGAGGCGGCGAGGATGCTCGACGAGCTCGGGTTCGCCGTGGGTGTCGACGGCGTCCGCGCTCGCGAAGGTCACCGGCTATCCGTGCGCTGCATCTGCCAGGACGACTCCATCCTGCGGCCGCTGGCCGAGGCCGTCCGCGACCAGCTCACCCGACTGGGCGTGATGCTCGAGCTCGAGCCGATCGTCCCGTTCAAGCCGTTCTACGACGCCGCCGCGGCCGGCGCGCCCGCGTCGATGTCGAAGTGGCTGTGGCCCGACGCCGTCGATGCCCTGATCGGATTCACGGCGTCGCGCAACACCCCCTTCCCGAACTGGCAGCACGCCTCCGTCCCGGCGCTCGACGAGGCGTTCGCCCGCTGGCTGCGGGCGCCGGACCATGAGCTGACCGGGGCGGCGGCCGATGTCCAGGCACAGGTGGCGGCGGGCTTGCCGTACATTCCCCTCGTGACCGTGAACGACGTCTGGGTGCACGCACCCGGATTGACCGGCTACCGGCCGTTCAAGGCCAACCTGTACCCGTTCTACCAGCCGGTGCGGCTCGCGCCGCCGGCGTAACGTGCCGACCGGCGCCTGACCGCCATCCGGCGAGCCGAGGAGACGACCATTTCCGCCCCGATCGACAACATGCTGGACGGGTACCGCGCGATGCGCCTGATCCGGCGATTCGAGGAGCGCGCACTCGACGTGTGGAAGGCCGGCGAGATCGTCGGCTCGATGCACCTCTGCTGCGGGCAGGAGGCGATCGCCGTGGGGGCATGCCGCACGCTCGACGCGGGCGACGCGTTGACCGCCACCTACCGGGGGCACGGGTGGGTGGTTGCGCGCGGCGTGCCGATCGCCGACGTCTACGCCGAGCTGATGGGGCGGCAGTCGCTGCTGTGCGGCGGCCGGGGCGGCTCCGCGTACCTGTCGTCGGCCGCGCATGGCTTCCTCGGCGAGAACTCGATCGTCGGTGCGGGCGTGCCGATCGCGCTCGGGGCGGCGCTGGCGGCCCATCGCGACGGCCGGCGGGCGGTCAGCCTGGTCGCGATCGGCGACGGCGCGCTCAACCAGGGCTCCGTGCACGAGGCGCTCAACTTCGCTGCCGTCTGGCAGTTGCCGCTGGTGGTCGTGGTCGAGAACAACGTCTACTCGGAGCTGACGCCGATCAGGGACATGGTCCGGGTCGAGCCGCTCTCGAAGCGCGCGGAGGGCTACGGCATGCCGGGCGTGACCGTCGACGGGCGCGCGATCGGCCCGGTTCAGGCGGCCGTTGCCGAGGCCGTCGAACGCGCCCGGAGCGGTGACGGCCCGAGCATCGTGGAGGCGCACTGCGACCGTCTCGTCGGCCACTACACCGGCGACGCCCAGCAGTACCGTCCGCGCGGCGAGCTCGAGGAGGCGGCCGCGCGCGAGCCGCTGCGGCGCCTCCGTGACGATCATCCGGAGCGCACCGGGGACTTCGACGCGGTGGATGCCGCCGTCGAGGCCGAGCTCGATGCCGCGCTGGAGGCAGCCCGGGCCGTGCCGCCGGCCGATCCGGCGACGGCGCTGGAGCGTCTCTATGCCTAGCACCGAGCTGACCTACATCCAGGCCGTCACCGAGGGCCTGCGCTGGGCGCTCGCCGAGCATGACGACACGCTCATCTTCGGCGAGGACGTCGCGAAGCCGGGCGGGCCGTTCGGCTCGTCGCGCGGCCTGTGGAAGGACTACGGCGACGCGCGCATCTTCGACACGCCGATCTCGGAGTCCGCCATCCTCGGCGCGGCGGTCGGCGCGGCGATGCGCGGCTACCGGCCGATCGTCGAGATCATGTTCATGGACTTCACGCTGGTCGCGCTCGACCAGATCGTGAACCAGGCCGCGAACGTCCGCTACGTCTCGAACGGCGCCTTTTCGGCGCCGCTCACGATCCGCACCCAGCAAGGTGTGACGCCGGGCTCCTGCGCCCAGCACTCGCAGTGCCTCGAGGCCTTCTTCGTCCACGCGCCCGGGATCCGTGTCTGCGTACCCGCGACCGTCCAGGACGCATACGAGCTGCTTCGGACGTCGATCGCCTGCGACGATCCGGCGCTCGTGATCGAGAGCCGGGCGCTGTACGGCACGACCGCCGAAGTCGAGCTCGGCGGCCCCATCGCCGCGATCGGCGGAGCGGTGGTGCGCCGCCCTGGAACCGACGTGACGATCGTCTCGTGGGGGCGGATGGTCGTGGAGGCGCTGGCCGCGGCCGAGGTCCTCGGTGGCCGCGGCATCGACGCCGAGGTCGTCGACCTCCGCTGGCTCGAGCCACTCGACATGCCGGCGGTCCTCGCGTCGGTGGCGAAGACGACACGCCTGGTCATCGCGCACGAGGCCGTGCGCTCGGGCGGGTTCGGGGGCGAGATCGCCGCGCGCGTCGTGGAGCAGGGTTTCGACCTGCTCGACGCGCCGATCGCGAGGGTCGGCGCCGCGTCGGTCCCGATCCCGGCGGCGCCCGTGCTCCAGCAGGCCGTCATTCCGGGCGCAGCGTCCATCGTCGCCGCCGTCGAGGCGATGGGCGCGTACTAGGGCGACGGGGCCGACCTCGTTGGAGTCTGCACGCCGTGCGGCGCGCGAATCGACCGCTCGGTGCCGCTAGAAGGGCAGCGGATCCGGGGAGTCGGCGTGGAATCCCTTGCGGAGCGTCTCGTGCACCGTCCAGGTCGACTCGTGGCCGCGCCCGAAGAAGGCCATCACGCCGGGCCCGAGCTCCACGACGTCGCCGGTGTCGAGCTCGACCGTCGCCCTGCCGGACTCCACAACGAGCGTCTCGTCGTACGAGCAAGATCGACGGCCTCACCGGCGCGATCGAGTCAGATCAGCTGGATCCGACGGCTGACCATTCTCCTACGACAACGCCAGCGACCCGCTCTCGCACGGTGTCGACGCCGCTCATCTGGCCGTCCGCGCAGGGCGCAGCTTGCTCCTCGCCGGCGCGGCGGTTGTCGCGTTTGCTGTGCCTTCCGGGGCTGGGGCGCACGCGATGCTCGATCGGCCAGACCGATCATCGCCGCTCGAGGACGTCCGGCGGTATCGGCTCGTCCACATGCTCCAGCCAGAGCCGCTCGAGCTCTCCGGTCGCGATCAGCGTGGCAAGCGCCCCATCGATTGCGTCGCGTCGGCGAGCGTCGTCGAGTCGGAAGGCGACGACGTACCGGTTCGCGGTCGGCAGGGTCGCCGCGATCCGCAGGGCCGAGTTGTCCCGGACGATCGCGCGGAACGGCACGGCGTCGTCGAGGGCGGCGTCGATGACGCCCTCGAGCAGGTCCTCGACGAGCAGGCCGAGCACCTTCATACCGGGGTCGTAGACGCGTACGCCAGCCAGTCCGGGCAGCGTGCGTGCCATCTCCAGGTTCGTGGTACCGCGCACCGCGCCGATGCTGCGTCCGGACAGATCGTCGAGCGAGCGGACCGGTCCCTGATCGCGGACCATCAAGGCCATGTCGGTGCCGCCGTACGGCCGCGAGAGTCGGAAGCGCGCGGCGCGCTCCGGGGTGTCGACGAGGTTCCACATGATGCAGTCGATCGACGCCGCCTGGAGCGCGTCGGGCAGGTCGGGGAACGGGTGGTAGCACCAGCGGGGCGTCCAGCCCAAGGCGGCGCACAGGCGCCGCGCCAGCGCCGGCTCGAAGCCGAGCAGCTCGCCGTCGCGCTCTTCGATCAACGGCGGTAACGGCTGGTTGCAGCCGATGCGAAGCAGCACGGAACCGGCGGGTCGGACGGTCACGACGACGCGAGAGCAGGCGGGCCGGCGGAACTCGTCGGGCGGCATGACGCCATGGCGGTCAGCCTACCGCAGCCATCGACTGACGGACGACGGAGGCGGTCGCACCGGCCGGCCGCCAGCGTCGTCGACGGGCCACGCCAAGCCGAACTAGCTCGACGCGCCCTGAAGCACGCCGATCAGCGCCGCCGCGGCGGCCTCGGACGAGGCCGGGTTCTGACCGGTCACGAGCGTGCCGTCGGTGACGACGTGGGACTCCCAGTCGCCGGCCTTCGAGTACGAGCCGCCGGCCTCGACGAGGGAGTCCTCGACGAGGAACGGCACGACGTCGGTGAGGCCGGCTGCGGCCTCCTCGGAGTTCGCGAAGCCCGTCACTGACCGGCCCGCGACGAGCGGAGCGCCATCGGCGCCACGCGCATGGCGGAGGACTGCGGGGGCGTGGCAGACGGCGCCGAGCGGCCTGCCGGCGGCCATGGTGGCCTCGATCAGCGCGATCGAGTCGGCATCCTCCGCGAGGTCCCAGAGCGGGCCGTGGCCGCCCGGGTAGAACACGGCGTCGTAGTCGTCGGACGTGACGCTCGCGAGCGGCGACGTGCTGGCCAGCGCCGCCTCCGCGGCGGCGTCCGAGCGGAACCGGCGGGTCGCGTCGGTGTGCGCCGACGGCTCGTCGCTGCTCGGATCGAGGGGTGGCTGCCCACCCTGCGGCGAGGCAAGCGTCACGTCGGCGCCGGCGTCGGTGAACACGTAGTACGGCGCCGCAAACTCCTCGAGCCAGAAGCCCGTCTTGTTGCCCGTGTCGCCGAGCCGGTCGTGCGAGGTGAGCACCATCAGGATCTTCATGTCACAGCCCTTCATCAGTTGGTCGCAGCGGCCCCGTGCGCCGGATCCAGAGGTCGTCGAAGGACTCGAGCGCGATCCCGGCGCGGGACGGGCGTCGCGGCGCAGCCGCCGGGCTCTCCCCCGCCCTGCCCCGGTGCCTGACCCTTCCCCGTGCGGGCACCCACGACACCCCGAGTGCGCGATCGTCGCCGCCCGGGCGGACTTCGCGGCCGCGGCTACGGGGGAGCGCGCGAGCAGCCGCCGGTGCACCTCTGCCGTCTCGCGTGAGACCGTCGCGCCGAGGTCGTCGCGCAGCGACGTGCGCAGGCAGTCGTAGACGAGGAGCGCCTCGGCCATGTCGCCGTGGGCGGCCAGCGCCTCCATCAGCACGCGGTGTCCACTCTCGCGGTACGGGAGGTCGCGATCAACGCCCGGCCGGAGCGCAGCGCCGCGTCCAGCTCGGCGCCGCCGAGGCGGATCCCCGCGTGCGCGACGCATTCGAGCGCGCGCGGCCGGAGGTCGTCGAGCTCGCGGCGGCGCTCGTCGACCCACGGCGCCTCCAGGCCTTGACAAAACGCCGCGGGCCGATCGTGGACTGCGAGTGCGGCGAGGTGATCCGCACCGCCACCGAGGAGGAGCTCGTGGCCGCCGTCGAGCGGCGCGTCGCGCGCGTCCACCCGGAGCTCGTGGGAAAGCTCGGCCGCGACGACATCCTGGCGATGGCCGAGGAGGCCCAGTGGGGGCCGGGGCGTCGTTCGGGGTGTACGACGACCGCCCCATCGCCGCCATCTGCGGACCTCCGGACACCGGCGCTACCCTGACGGCATGCGCGGCGTTGTGCTCATCGTGCTCGTCGGCCTCGCGCTCACAGCGTGCGGCGGCTCCACCACCGCGGGCGCCACCTACGATCCGGTCGCGTCCCAAGCCGCGCTCACCAAGGCCGGCTGGGACGTCAACGCAGCGGGTGGGATGAACCCGATCGCCGGCGGCAAGCAGCTCGGGTGGCTGGACGCGGTCTCACCCTCCGGCGTGAAGGTCTCGCTGCAGTTCCTGGAGAGCAGGGCGAGAGCGACCGACGAGCTTGCCGCGATCCGCAAGGGTACCCCCGGCGTCAAGGCTAACGCAGCCTTCGCCGGCACGACGATTGGGAGCGTGCTCGTGTTCGCGACGGGGTCGGCGGACGTCGCACTCCCGGCGAACGCCGTCGAGAGCCTCGGCGGACTGCTCACACGTTAGTGCCGACCGGACGAATGCCGACCACACCGTCGTTGCACGAGCGAGCAACGGCCTCCCGCCCACCGAGAAGGAAGCTGCCGTGAAGATCCAGATCAATACCGACCACAACATCGCGGGAGACGAACAATGGGCGGCAAAGGCAGAAGCGTCGGTGGCCACGGCCTTGGCGCGTTTCGCCGACCAGATCACTCGCATCGAGGTGCACGTCAGCGATGTAAACGCCGGCAAGTCCGGCACCGATGACAAGCGATGCCTGCTCGAAGCACGCCTCGCCGGCCTCCGACCGCTCGCCGTC
>JBKJIG010000050.1:0-3377 GCA_046598415.1 Gaiellales bacterium | reverse complement strand
AGAACCGATGGCCGGCGCTACCACCTCAACTCAACGCTCCTCCGAATCTCCACCAAGTATCGGGGCATGACCCTCGCTGTTCTCGTCAGTCACGGCCGAGTTCTCAGCCGATGTCGTTTGAGCCGCTGGTTGGATGGCGAGTCCGCCGCACGCGACCGGCAGGGCTGAGGCCGCGGCAACCAGCAGAATCCGGACGATGGAAATAGATCGGCTCATGTCAGCACAGATCCGACGTCGACGACGAGCTCGTTGTTTCCCACCACGTCGTGTACGGCGAGCCATGAGGCACACCATCGGTGTTGCTCATCTCGTCGTGGCATTGAATTGTCCCAAACGACGATGTCCAGTCGCCGTTGGTGCGTCGGTACTGGAGGTCCTCATGCAAGTCGTACATGAATCCTCCGCCGCCTGTGGGGCCGAACCTGAACGTCTCGACTCGTGCGCTCGCAACGGTATAGCCAGTCGCCACGACCGTTGGAAGCACCTGGGCCCATCCGCCGCCGCTGCAAGCGTAGAAGAACTCCCAATCATCAGATTGCGAACCGGTCACAGCGGCGGTCCTTACTTAAATGTCACAGCGCGACCAGCAACCGCGCACCCGGGTGAGTTGCGGAGAGTAACCGTCTCCGATCCGCCAATCGTCTCCTCCGTAAAGAGCTGGAACGAATGGGATCCGTCGCTGTGCCGGGTGTCGCGATAGCCCATCTCAATGAGACCGCCACCGTTCGTACTCATATGAGCGGTCCCTCCGCCGGCGAGAGCGGTTGCGCCGGCACATCCACCGTTCGCATGCGCATAGACCGTGATGACCTGTTGCGTAGCTGTCATCATGTAGCTGCCGACGGAGGCCGACCAAAAGACCGTACCGTTCTCGACGGGGCACGCTGCCGCGACTGAGTCAGCAGTGTAGGCACCGATCATCAAGCTGCACAATCCCATTAGTGCAATACGGCGCACAATCGCATCCTAGGCCTCTCCTCGATTCTTGTCAACGTCGCGGCTCGCTTCGACGCATGGATCACGGGCCGAGAACCCCGTAACCAGCCGACGCGCGCTGGAGTACGGTCTTCGGGACGAACCGCTGTGCGTGAGCGGCCGGCGTCCCGATCGCCCGCACAGGACGAGGCCGCCGCCGCTTTGAGGCCGCGTGTCCTGGCCGGCAGGAGGCGATTCGGAACCCGCGATTCGTGAGAGCGTCGCCGGACGTGTACCCTTGGGCCCGGCGACGCTACGGGCTGCTGGATCGCGTTTTGCTCGCGGAGTACTGACGCCAGCCAGGTACAGATCTGACCCCGCGGTCACGATCGCCTTCTCCGCCCGCCGCCGGCGATCCAGCAGCCAGTCCGGGAGGAAGCTCCCCTCGCGCAGCGTCGGGAGCTGGACATCAACGGTGCCGATGCAACGCGACCGGACTCAAGGCCTCGAGGCGGTAGGTCGAGTCTGCTCGCTGCGCATCAGCTGCGCGTACGGTGCGCGTACGAGCCTGGCTCCAAAGCCCTCGATCCCGTGGTTCGTTGCGTCTACGAGAGCTTGGATATTCAGGGCGTTTCTGGTTCTGGCTGCACTTCGCAACGCACCTGGACGGACTCTGAGTCCGCAGCACAGGTTCTGACCGGATCCGGTTGAAGTTCCCGGTCGGAGGGCGCGCCGTCCGTGTGCCGGACAGGCCGTTGCTATCCTCCCCGATGCGGTGCGGACCCCCGCCGGCACTCGCGCCGGGCGCCCGCGCCGAGCAGCCCGTATGGCCGCAGACCCGACCCGCACACGCGCGACCGTGACGACTCGCCAGCAACCCGCCATATAGCAAACCCCCGCGTTAGCGGGGGTTTTCCGTAGCAGGCCGATAAGCCGGATTCTGTCGAGGACGGCTATCCATCTGGGCGGCTCGTTGCCGGGCCGCTCGTTGCCGCCTACCCGGGACTCGGCGGGCCGCGTCATCGTCCCTGTCTGGCGTTGCACCGGGTGGGGCTTGCCTAGCCGGCACCGTCACCGGCACCGCTGGTGCGCTCTTACCGCACCGTTTCACCCTTACCTGCGGCCAATGGCCACATCGGCGGTCTTCTCTCTGTTGCGCTCTTCCGTCGGGTTTCCCCGCCTGGGCGTTACCCAGCACCCTGCCCTGTGGTGTCCGGACTTTCCTCGAGGCGCAAGCGCCCCGCAGCCGTCTGGCCTGCAGGTCCATGCTACCGCGCCTACGCTACCCCCATGCTTCTCGATGGACAGACTGCGCTCGTCACCGGGACGGGCCGCGGGATCGGCCCGGCGATCGTGACCGCGCTCAAATCAGAGGGCGCGCGGGTGCTCTGCCACGCGCGCACCGAGGCCGACGCCCGTCGCGCGTCGATCGATCACGGCGGCGAGGCGGTGTGGGGCGACCTCTCCACGGCCGACGGTGTCGCGGCCACCGCCGCGCGGGCCGCACAGCTCGCACCGCAGATGCACGTGCTCGTGCACAACGCCGGCGTGCTGCGCCGGGGCGGCGTCGCCGACGCGCTGCGGAGCGACATCGAGGAGTGCTTCGCGGTCAACGTGCTGGCGCCGGTCGGCCTCACCCAGGCGCTCCTGCCCGCGCTGCGCGCCGCGGGTCACGCGCGGGTCGTCGTCGTGTCCTCGACGATGGGCCAGTTCACCTCGGGCATGCGCGGCGGCTCGCTGCCGTACCGCATCTCGAAGTCGGCGGTGAACGCCTTCGTCGCCAACACCGCCAGCGAGCTCGCCGGTGACGGCATTCTCGTCAACGCCATGCATCCCGGCTGGGTGCGCACCGACATGGGCGGCTCCGGCGCCGGCGTCACGCCGGAGGAGGCGGCCCGGATGGCGCTGCAGCTGGCGACGCTCGACGCGGGCGGGCTGACCGGACGGTTCTGGCGGGACGGGGTCGAGATTCCGTGGTAGCGATGCCGGAGATCGCCGCCTACCTGCGCATCCGCAGCGCGCACTCGCCGCAGTGGCTCGACGGCGGCGGGCGCCTCGCGTTCCTCTCCGACATCACCGGCATCCCTCAGATCTGGCTGATGCCGGCCACCGGCGGCTGGCCCGACCAGCTCACGTTCGAGGCCGAACGGGTCTCGGGCGCGGTCGCCTCGGCCGACGGCGGCCGCCTCGCGTTCGGGCGCGACGTGGGCGGCAACGAGCGCCACCGGCTCTACCTCGCGGGCCCCGAGCGCGCGCTCGCGACGGCCGACGCCATCCACGCGCTGGGTGCCTTCTCGCCCGACGGGTCGGCGCTCGCCTACACCCACACCGAGCGAAACGGCACGGACTTCGACCTCGTCATCCTCGACCTCGCGAGCGGCGCGCGCACCGAGGTCGAGCTCGAAGGATGGAACGTTGTCTGCGACTTCACGGCGCACGGCATCCTGCTCGCGCGGGCCCAG
>JBKJIG010000134.1:0-94098 GCA_046598415.1 Gaiellales bacterium | reverse complement strand
TTCGCCAGCATCAGATCCTGCCAGACGAGGATACCCAGCCGGTCGCACGCGTCGTGGAACGACGGCGGCGCGTACGCGGCGACCCCGGGCACCCGCAGCATGTTCATGCCGGCGCGGGCCGCCTGGTGGACGAGCCGCTCGACCCGGTCGGCGGGCAGGTCGAGCGCGACCTCGTCGAACGGCAGGCACGATGCGCCACGAACGAAGAGGTCGGTGTCGTTGAGGAGCAGACGGAACGGGTCGAGATCGATCGCCAGGGTGCGGAATCCGTGGGCGCCGAGATCGACGCGCCGCGCGCCGCTGCCGGTCTCGACCGTCAGCGTCAGGTCGTAGAGGGCGGGCTCGCCGTGCGTCGCCGGCCACCAGCGCGCAGGGTCCGGCACCGCCAGGGTCGCCCGCAACTGCACCTGATCGCCCGCGACGGCGAGCTCCGCCGCCGCCTCGACGACGCCCGTCGGCCCGCGGACCTCGATGCACGCGGCCTCGATCCGCGCACCGCCGAGCGGCCGGATGACGGCACGGACCGTGACGATGCCCGCTCCGTCGGCGAGCTCCGTCGCCGTCCGGACGTCGTGGAGCGCGAACGTGCGGCGACCCTCGAGCACCACCGGACGCCACGGGCCGACGGCCACGGGCCCGTCGGCGAACCCCGGCATGCGGCCGAGCAGCGTCGTGCGCTGGAACCGCAGCGCACCCTCGGCGACGAGACGCGTCCGCCAGCGCGGGCGCGGGTGCCGCCCGGCCAGGACCGGCCCGAGCGCGCGACAGCGGATGGTGACGACGCCGGCGCCGGCGCGCGGCACCTCGTGGCGCAGGTACATGCTTTCGGTCGTGCACGCCGACGCGCCGTCGAGGAGGACGTCCGCGATCGTGGCGATGCCGTCGAGCACGAGCACCTCCTCGACGTCCGGACCCGGCAGGTCGGGCAGCCGCCGGCGGAACCACCAGTCCTCGTCGTCGAGGTGGCGGCCGTGGACGGGGCGCCCTGCCGCGGCGAGCGCACCGGCGGCGGTACCGGGAACGGCGGCGGGCAGCCAGCCGGTCGACCCGCCATCGCCCGGGTGATCGGCGTCCGGGGGCGTCGCGCACGCCTCCCAGCCGTCGCTCAGCTGGCGACGGTCATGGCCGTCGATGCGGACCGGGCGGGTCACGCGACGCGGGCGGCGCGCGCTTTCCGGAGCTCGAGCGCGAGCGCGTCCCAGGTGCCTGCCATCGCGCCCAGGATCGCCGACGCGTCGAGCGGCCGGCCGGAGTGGACCGCACGCGCGAGCTTGAGGAGCAGCGCCCGCGAACCCCCCGCCAGTGATGCGGCCTGCCCGGCAGCGGCGTCGGACGCGCGGAGCCACCCGAGAAACTCCGCGAGCATGCTCCACGACGCGCCGCACTGGCGGAGCGTCGCGAATGCGTAGGCGTGGTACGCCGCAACGTCCCCCTTCAGCGCCGTCAGGTCGGTGCCGAGCTGCTCCGCGAAGGCGGCGACCGGGTTCGCCTCCGGCAGGCGGGCGACATGTCGCGCGAGTAGCCCGGCCGCGATTCGCCGCAGGTCGCGCTCGTCACGCGCGCGCAGGCGGTCGAGCTTCACCAGCTCGGCGTAGCCGGGCAACATGATCGCGGGCTGCCGCGCCGCCGCCGTTCGCAGCACCTCGTCGAAGTCGTCGCCCTCGAGCTCGAACAGGCCGCCGTTGTGGAAGTAGCGTAGGCGCCGCGCCGCAGAGTCGATCGACGACGGGGCGATCGATGTCTTCTCGTGCGTGATCCGGTACGCGCGACCGGCGACGTCGGGCAACCAGAACGCGTCGACCTCGACGATCGTCGTCCGGCCGAGCCGGAGCAGGGCGGCGACGTGGTCGGCGAGCGGCCGGTAGACCGACAGCTCCTCGATCTCGACGCCGTAGAGGGCCTCGAGGTCGGCGGGCGGCGGCTTGAAGAACGTCCACTGGTCGCCCTCCCAGTCGATGGCAGCGCAGAATGCGAGCATCGCGGTCGGCTCGAGGCCGTGCGCGTGGAGGAGCTCGATCCAGACGTCGACGTAGCAGTTGGTCTCGGGAAAGGCCTGATCGGCGCCGTGCAGGCGATGCGGGACGTACGCCGCCGGATCCAGGGCGTCCAGCACGGTCACCCTGCGGCTCCGTCGCCCCACAGCTCGCGCCGCACCTCGTCGGGCCAGCCGGCCGGGTCATAGCCGTGCCGGACGAGGAGCGCGAGGGTGACCCGCTCCAGTCCGAACCCGAGGCAGGCCGAGTGAGCCACCTCGCCGGTCGCCGTCCGGATGTCGTAGGTACTCCCGAAGTGGTCCTGGTGGTAGTTCACCGACATGATCGCCGTCCCGGCCTCGGACTGGGCGATCGGCGCGAGCAGCTCGAACTTCAGCTCGGCGGCGCGCTGGTTGGCTGCGAGCAGGCGGCCGCCGCGGCCGAAGAACGGGTCGTTGGCGGGCGCCGACTCGGCGGCGAGACCCAGCCGGCCGAGCACCACGAGCCCGCGTTCGATCCAGGCGCGCTGCCACTCCTCGACCTCGGCCGGCGCGCCGATCCGAACGAGCTCGTGCATGCGGAACGCCTGCATTCGCGCCGGATCGTCGGACGGCTCGTGGCGGAAGCAGTACGAGGCGACGTCGATCGTGCGGCCGCCGGATGGGAGCCAGCCGGCGTCGGCGACGTGCGGATACACGGGATAGCAGGCGGCGGGGACGAGGACGACGTCGGTCATCGTCTGGGTCGCCGACCAGTCCTCGCCGGCCTCGACGCGCGCCAGCATGTCTGCGTGGCCGCGCTCATCGCCGCCGTAGGAGAAGATCGTGCCGGCCAGGTGCGGGAACGACTTGAGATAGCCGCTGCGCTCGATCGTCCGGCGCGGTAGCACGGGCGGGAAGCGGAGCGGCTCCGCCGCCTCGCTCGCGAGCTCCCGCGCCACGTACTCATCGAAGCGCTGCACGATGTCCTCGAACACCGCGCCGCGGGCGTACACGCCGGGCACCCCGGTGGCGGACAGGAGGCCGCGCTCGAGCAGTGCGGGCAGGAGCGTGTCGTCGAGTGCCACGCTACGCGGACTTCATCGCGAGGAGCAGGGACGCGTCGGTCGCATGGATGCGATCGTTGCCGATCATCAGCGAGGCCGAGAGCGCGTCGCGGATGTGGCGGCCGACGGAGAACGGCGTGTCGTTCTTGTAGCCGGCCATGCCGCAGATCTGCAGGGCACCGTGGCAGACCTCGAGGACGCCCTCGGAGGCAGCGATCTTGAGGTTGTTGATGCGGACCGCGTACCCGTACGTCGACAGGCCATCGCCGCCGGCGGCGCGCAGGCGGGCGTACTCGGCGATCGCGGAATCGACCACGCCGCGCAGCGCGAACAGCCGCGTCGAGAGCTCGGAGAGACGTGTCGCCGTCGGCGGCACGACGCCCGGGCGGCCGCGGGCCAGCGCGCGGACGAACGCCGCTGCGCGGTCGTAGGCGTCGGTCGCGATGCCGAGCCAGACATGGGCCCAGAGGAGGTGGGAGTACGGCACCATCGTTCGCGTCGCGATATCGGCAAACGGGACGCTGGACGCCTGTTCCGCCGGGCAGGCGGCACGGATGCGAAAGCCGGGGCTGCACGTGCCCCGCATGCCGAGCGAGTCCCACTCGGACGTGGGCTCGAGCTCCGCCTGCGAGCTGCGGACGAGGACGACGACCTGATCCGACTCGCCCGCCTCGGGCGCGCGCCGGGCGGTGATCAGGAACGCGTCGGCGTGCGCGCCGTACGACAGGGTGGGTCCGGCCTTCTCGAGCCGGATCTCGCCGCCCTCGCGCTCGACGCCGGCGATCGACCGGCGCAGATCGCCGCCGACGCCGACCTCGGACGTCACGGACGCGATCAGCGCGGGCGTCGTCACCATCGCCGCGAGGTAGCGGCGGAAGAAGTCCTCGGTGGCCGCGACGTCCGCCAGGCAGCCGACCTGGATCTGGTGCATGGCGAAGACCATGCCCGTGGCCGGACACGCGCGGGCGAGCTCGAAGCAGGCGCTGGCGACGTCGGGCAGGGGGACCTCGGGCCCCCCGACGGCGGCCGGCACGAACGCGGCGAGCGCGCCGCACGAGCGGAGCGCGTCGACGGCCTCCTGGGGGAAGCGGCCGGCGCGATCGACCTCGGCGGCGTGCCGGCGCGCGATCGCCGTGACCTCACCGACGCCAGCCGCGAGGAACGGTCCCTCGAGTCGGGCGCTCACGCCGCCCGTCCATCCGAGATAGAGCCGATCGACCGGGTGATCGCGGCGATGCTCTCGAAGGAGTCGCGGCGCAGGAGCTCGTCCGGGAACTCGAGGTCGAACTCCTCCTCGAGGGCGAGCATCAGGCTGACCGAGGCGTGCGACGTCAGACCGGCCTGGAAGAGGTCGTCGTCGTCGCCGAGCGTCGCGACATCCACGGCGAGGTGCACATGCTCCGCGAGGATGGCGCGGATTCGTTCGTTCATGGCAAGGGACTCCCGAGATGAGCTGGTCGCAGCGACGCAATCGCGGCGGCGCCCGAGTAGTCCCCAGCGTAGGTGATACTGACGGAGACTTCCTGGACGCCTGCCGCTGACGCCAAGCGGGCGAGGTGGCCCGTCAGCTCGATCCGCGGCGCACCGCTCGCGTCGTGGGCGACGACGACGTCGGTCCACGGGGCCGGGTCGGCCGGCCCCGGCCGCAGGACCTTGAACACGGCCTCCTTCGCGGCGACGCGGCCTGCGAGCGAGCGCGTCGTCAGCGGCGCCGCTCCGGTCCGCTCGGCCGGAGCGAGGATTCGCCGAACGTAGCGCTCCCCGAACCGCTCCACGGCCTCCTCGACCTCCGAGACGGCCACGAGATCGACTCCTATCCGGACATTCATCACTGCGGGGAGATCGGCATGGACTCCGCAAAGGTTAAACGGGGGGTGTACGCGCACGCCATTCGACGCGGGAATGGCATACGCTTGGTCTCACCGTCGACTTTACATCGAGTGTCGTGGTGGTCGCTACGGACGCCCACGATCCGCGCCTGCCGGATCCGAGAGCCGCGTACGATCCCGGCGTGCTCCCCGAACAGCTCGATCTCATCGCCGGCACGCGCCGCGCTCCCGCCGCCACCCTCGACGGCTCCCTCGAAGACCCGAACACCGGCGAGGCCATCGCGCCGCGCATGTCGTCGTCACCGGAGGCCGCCGACGAGGCGCTCGCAGCGGCCGACCGGGCGTTCCGCGACGGCCGCTGGTCGAACGACGCCGCCCTGCGCGCCGACGCGCTCGAACGCCTGGCCGACGCGCTCGCCGCCCGCGCCGACGAGCTCGGGCCGATCGAGGCGATCGACTCCGGCGTGCCGATCGCAGTCACGGGCCTCGTCGCCGCCAACGTGCCGAGCCAGCTGCGCGGCGCCGCCGCCCAGCTGCGCGAGACCGGCGACGTCGAGGCCAGCGTCGTCGACGGCCGGCGCATGGAGGTGCACCACGTCGCGTGGGGCCCCGCACTCGCGCTCGTGCCGTGGAACGCGCCGCTGTCGATCGCCGTCAAGAAGACCGCCAACGCCCTCGCGGCGGGCGCCACCCTGATCCTGAAGCCGTCCGAGCGCGCACCCGGCGCCGCCAACGTCCTCGCCGATGCCGTGCAGGAGGCCGGTCTGCCGGAGGGCGTCTTCCAGCTCGTCCACGGCGACGGCCAGATCGGCGCGCAGCTGGCGTCCGACCGTCGCATCCGCGCGATCGCCATGACCGGCGGCATCGGTTCGGGCGCCGCCATCGCCGCCGCCGCCGCGCCGCACATGACGCGGCTGCAGCTCGAGCTGGGCGGCTCCAACCCGGCCATCGTGCGGGCCGACGCCGACGTGGCGGCGACCGGCGAGGCGCTGGCGCGCGGCATGATCAAACTGAGTGGCCAGTGGTGCGAGGGCCCGCGCCGGATCCTCGTCCACGAGTCGATTCACGACGACCTCGTGCAGGCCACCGCCGCCGCGCTGGACAGCATCCGCTTCGGCTCGTCGCTCGACCCCGCAACCGAGTGCGGACCCATCTCCCACGCCGCGCACCTCGCCAAGCTGCAGTCGCAGATCGCAGCCCTCGTGGCCCGCGGCGGTCAGGCGATCGAGGCCGGCGACCTGCCGGGCGAGGGCTTCCGGCTGCGACCGACGCTGGTGCTCGGCATCGCGCCGGAGGACGCGCTCGAGGAAGTGTTCGGGCCCGTCGTGACCTTCCACCCGGTCGCGGACGACGACGCGGCGCTGGCCGCCGCCAACCTCGGCGAGGACGGCCTCGCCGGCTACGTCTTCAGCGTGGACGAGGAGGCGGCGCTGCGCCTCGGCCGCCAGCTGCGCGGCGGCGAGATCAAGCTGAACGGCACGGCGCTGCTCGACATGACCCCGGGCTCGGTGCAGTCGTTCTTCGGCCGCTCCGGCATCGGTGGGCACGGCGCGCCGTCGCTGTTCGACTTCTTCCGCGGCGTGCGCATCGTCGGCTTCGACGACCCCTCGCTGCCCTTCTAGCGAGGCTCGTGGCAGACCCCGCCCACCCGTCGTTCGCCGAGCGCAGCGCCTGGGCTCGGAGCCTGAGCGCGCCAGTGCGGATGTTCGTCCAGGCGGAGGCCGGCAGCGCGATCTTCCTGCTCGGCGGCGCCCTGGCGGCGCTGGTCTGGGCGAACGTGTCGGTGTCCAGCTACGAGTCGTTCTGGACGACGCACCTCGACATCAGCCTCGGCGACTGGACGATCGCCGAGGACCTGCGGCACTGGGTCAACGACGGCCTGATGGCGCTGTTCTTCTTCGTGGTCGGCCTCGAGGCGCGGCGCGAGCTCGACATGGGCGAGCTGCGCGAGCGCAAGCGCATCTCGCTGCCGGTGCTGGCCGGCGCCGGTGGCATGGCCGTGCCGGTGCTGATCTACCTGGCGTTCAACCGGTCGGGCGACGCGGCGACCGGCTGGGGCATCGCGATGTCGACCGACACGGCCTTCGCGCTCGGCGTGCTGGCGGTGGTCGGCCGCCGCGCGCCCGTCCGGCTGCGCGTCTTCCTGCTGACCGTGGCGGTCGTGGACGACGTGATCGCGCTGATCGTGATCGCGACGGCGTATACCGAGAACCTCGCCCCGCTCGCGCTGCTGATCGGCGCCGGGCTGGTCGGCGCGGTGCTGGTCGTGCGCTCGCTCGGCGTCCAGCGCGGCCTGCCCTCCGCCGTGCTCGGCATCGCCGCGTGGGTGGCGGTGCTGGAGTCGGGCGTCGACCCCGTCATCGTCGGCCTGGCGATGGGCCTCATCACCTCGGCCTACCCGGCGCCGCGGGCCGACCTGGAGCAGGCGACGCGGCTGTTCCGCGCCTTCCGCGAGCAGCCCACGTCGGAGCTGGCGCGCGAGGCCCGCCTCGGCCTGGCGTTCTCGATCTCACCCAACGAGCGGCTGCAGCAGATGTTCCACCCGTGGACGAGCTTCGTCGTCGTGCCACTGTTCGCGCTCGCCAACACCGGGATCGCGATCGACGCCGACTTCCTGCGCCGCGCCGCCACCTCGCCGATCACGATCGGCATCATCGTGGGCTACGTGGTCGGCAAGCCGGTCGGCATCGTGTTCGCGCCATGGCTGGCCGTGAAGCTCGACCGCGAGCGCCTGCAGCCGCCGGTGGCCTGGCCGACGCTCGCCGGCGGCGGGGCGATCGCCGGCATCGGGTTCACGGTCGCGCTGCTGATCGCCGGCCTGGCGTTCCAGGGCGAGCAGCTGCAGGAGGCCAAGGCCGGCGTGCTGACGGCGGCGGCGTGCTCGGCAGCCGTCGCGTGGCTGCTGTTCCGCGTCGTCGAGAAGCTGCCCGGCGAGCTGCGGGCGCGCCAGCTCGCGGCCACGGCCGAGTCGCTGATCGACCTCAGCGAGCCCGTGGACGAGTCGCGCGACCACATCCGCGGCGCGGCCGACGCCCGGGTGACGCTCGTCGAGTACGGCGACTTCGAGTGCCCCTACTGCGGCCAGGCCGAGACCGTGATCCGCGACCTGCTGGCCGAGTTCGACGACGACCTGCGATACGTGTGGCGCCATCTGCCGCTGTCCGACGTGCATCCCCGCGCGCAGCTGGCGTCGGAGGCCGCCGAGGCCGCCGCCGCGCAGGGCGCCTTCTGGGAGATGTACGACGTGCTGCTGCACCACCAGGAGGCCCTGAAGCCGACCGACCTGGTCGAGCACGCGCGGCGCCTCGGCCTCGACGCCGACCGCTACACCGACGAGCTGCGCCGGCACGTCCACGCCGGGCGCATCGCCGAGGACGTCGACAGCGCCGACCGCAGCGGCGTGTCGGGCACGCCGAGCTTCTTCGTGAACGGCCAGCGCCACCACGGCGCGTACGACGTTGCGACACTGGCCGCCGCCGTCCGGGCGGCACGCAAACGCGCCGCCGCCACCGAGCGGGCGGGCACCACCCAACAACCGGGAGCCGACGATGTGTGATTTCCACGACCACCACGACCTCGAGCCGCTCGAGGCCGACGAGTGGGTGCTCGACGCGCCCACCACCCGCGTGTTCATCGCCGACGTGCGCCACCGCATCGGCCACGCCGCCTCGCCCGCCGCCGCCTGCGCCTCGATCGCGCCGGGCTTCCGCGCCCTGCTGGCCGACCAGACGTGGCTGCCCGCCGCGTACGCGGAGAGCGCGCCCGAGAGCGGCATGGGCGGCGGCATCGGCCAGTGGCTGCTGTACCGGTCGGCCGACCGCTCGCTGTGCCTGTTCAGCCTCGTCGTGCCGCCCGGCTCGATGACGCCGATCCACGACCACCTCGCGTACGGTCTGATCGGACTCTACCGGGGTGGCCAGAACGAGGAGATCTACCGCCCCGGCGACGGCACGATGGAGACCCTCGTGCAGCGCCCCGTCGCCGTCGGCGACTGCTACCGGCTGCTGCCGCCCGACAACGACGTGCACCGCGTGCGGACGACGTCGGACGGCACGTCGGTCTCGATCCACCTGCTCGCGAGCGACACGGGCTGCATCCGGCGCCACACGTACGACGAGCAGACCGGCGAGGCGCGCGAGTTCCGCTCCGGCTACGTCAACGCCGAGTGCGAGGGCGGCCCGATCGTGGCCGCGGCCGACCGGGCCTGACGGCACGCCTCAGTCGCGCAGGGCGTCGAGCATGTCGTCCAGCGACGACAGTCGCCGGCGTCCTCGGGTGACATGCGGCCGGCCGCCGTCTCGCGCCTCTCGCCGACGAACCGAGCCGACTTCGACGCGGAGTCGGCGAGCCAGTGCCCGACGCCCTCCAGCAGCTCGTCGACGACGTCGTTCGCCCGCGCCGTGCGGAGCGCCTGCGTGAGCACCGCGGCCGGGCCCTTGTAGACCGACGTGCGACCGGGGGCAGCGAGGCGGGCAGGCGGGCTACGATCTTGCCTCGTGGCGCGCGTTTGCATCATCGTCCTGGACGCGGTCGGCGCCGGCGAGCTGCCCGACGCCGCCGACTTCGGCGACGCCGGATCCTCCACCCTCGCGCACGTCGCCGAGGCGGTCGGAGGACTGAAGCTGCCCCACCTGCAGGCGCTCGGCCTCGGCAACATGATGCCGCTCGCCGGCTGCCCGCCGCTGACCGCGCCGCCGTCGGTGGTGGGCCGTCTGCGCGAGCGCAGCCTCGGCAAGGACACGACGACGGGACACTGGGAGCTGGCCGGCGTGATCACCTCCGTCGCGATGCCCACGTACCCCGACGGCTTCCCCGCCGACGTCATCGACGCGTTCGTGAAGGCATCCGGGCGCGGCGTCATCGGCAACGTGCCGGCGTCGGGCACCGAGATCATCCAGGCGCTCGGCGACGAGCAGGTCGAGACGGGCAAGTGGATCGTCTACACGTCGGCCGACTCGGTCTTCCAGATCGCGGCGCACGAGCGCGTCATCCCGCTCGAGGAGCTCTACGCGGCGTGCAAGATCGCCCGCGGCATCCTCACCGGCCCGCACGCCGTCGGGCGCGTCATCGCCCGCCCGTTCGACGGCAGCTCCGGATCGTACGCGCGCACGCCGAACCGCCACGACTTCTCGCTCGAGCCCGCCCGCCCGAACCACCTGACGCGCATCCGCGAGGCCGGCTCGACGGTGCATGCGGTGGGCAAGATCGCCGACATCTTCGCCGGCTGCGACATCGACTCGACGGCGCCGACGCGGTCGAACGCCGAGGGCATCCTCGAGACGATCCGGCTGCTCCACGAGGTACCCGAAGGCCTGATCTTCACGAATCTCGTGGAGACCGACTCGATGTACGGCCACCGCAACGACCCTGGGGGCTTCCACCGCTGCCTGCAGGAGTTCGACCGCGAGCTACCGCAGATCCGCGCCGCGCTGCGCGACGACGACCTGCTGATCCTCTGCTCCGACCACGGCTGCGACCCGACGACCGACTCCACCGACCACTCGCGCGAGCACGCGCTGCTGGTCGCCCACAGTCCGTCCCGGCGGCCGGCCGCCGAGGTGCGCCACGACGGCATGTTCTCCGACGTCGGCGCCACCGCCCGCACCTGGCTGACGGGCGAGGTGCCCGGACCGGACGAGGCGGGGTCGCCGATCCCGTTCCTGTGCGCGCCGCCGAGCTGATCGCCCGGAAGCGCGACGGCGGCGTCCACGACGCCGCCCAGATCCGCTGGCTCGTCGAGGGCTTCCTCGACGGCAGCGTCGCACCGGAGCAGATGTCGGCGTGGTGCATGGCGGTCGTCTGGCGCGGCCTGGACGACGCCGAGATCGACGCTCTCTGCGCCGCGATGGTCGAGTCGGGCGACGTGGTCGACCTGTCGGAGCTCGGGCGGACGGCCGTCGACAAGCACTCCACGGGCGGCGTCGGCGACAAGGTCACCATCGCGCTCGCGCCGCTGGTCGCAGCCTGCGGCGTGCCGGTCGCGAAGATGTCGGGCCGCGGGCTCGGCCACACCGGCGGCACGCTCGACAAGCTCGAGGCGATCCCCGGCTACCGCATCAAGATCGCGATCCCCGAGTTCGTGCGGCTGGTCGGCGAGGTGGGCTGCGCGGTCGTCGCCCAGACCAGCGAGCTGGTGCCCGCCGACTCCGCCATGTACGCGCTGCGCGACGTCACGGGCACCGTCCCGTCGCCGGGGCTGATCGCGACCTCCGTGATGTCGAAGAAGCTCGCCTCCGGCGCCGCCGCGATGGTGCTCGACGTGAAGGTCGGCGACGGCGCCTTCTGCCGCACGGTGGACGAGGCGCGCGAGCTGGCGCGCCTGATGTACGGCCTCGGCACGCGCGCCGGCCGGCGCGTGGTCTGCGAGATCACGCGCATGGACGCGCCGCTCGGCAACGCCGTCGGCAACGCGCTCGAGGTGGCCGAGGCCCTCGACGTGCTGCGCGGCACTGCACCGGCCGACGTCACCGAGGTGGTGCACACGTCGGCCGTCCGGCTGCTGGTGCTCGCCGATCCCGCGGTCACCGAGGACATCGCGGCCGGGCGCGTGCGCGAGGCGATCGCCTCGGGCGCCGCGCTCGCGCAGGCGCGACGGTGGATCGCCGCCCAGGGCGGCGATGCGCGAGTAGTCGACGAGCCGTGGGCCGTGCTGGAACGCGCGCCGGTGACCCTGGACGTCGCGGCGCCGCGCGGTGGGCACGTGCAGGCGGCGGGAGCGCTCGCGATCGGGGTCGCGGCGATCAGGCTCGGAGCCGGCAGGTCGCGCGCCGGCGATCCGGTCGACCACGCGGTCGGGATCGTGCTGGCGGCTCGTCCCGGCGACCAGATCGAGGCCGGTGCGCCGCTCGCGACCGTGCACGCGCGCGACGACGCCACGGCCGTCGCGGCGGCGGCCGACGTGGCCGCGGCGTTCACGATCGGCGACACCGCGGTGCAGGTGCCCGACGTGCTGCTCGAAACCATCGTCTGAACGTCCGTTCAGACGTCGGGGGGGGGGATGACAACGCGGTCGCCGTCCTTCAGTCTTGGACGGTGCGTCCGGTCCGCTTCAGCTCCTCGCTCGCCCGCTGGGCCGGCGTCGCGCTGTTCACGGTCGGACCGCTGATCGCCGGCGCCGCGGCGCTCTCCCCCTCGAGCGAGGTCGACGGCCGCGCAGCGATCGGCCTGGTGGTCGCGTTCCTGGCGCTCGCCGCAATCACGGCGGTCGCTCCCGCGAGCACGTGGTGGATCGTCGCGCTGCCCGTCATCGCCATGGCGCTGACCGGACTCGAGGTGGCCGTCGGCGCCGTCGACGAGGCCCACCGCGTCGCGCTGCTGCCGCTGCTGTACGCGGCGACGTTCCTGCGACTGCGCCCCGCGCTGCCGACCTTCGCCGGCTTCGTCCTCGTGACGGTGGCCATCATCTCGGAACAGGACGCGTCGCTGGGCGTCGTGCTGGTCGACGCGCTGTTGCAGGTCGGCCTCGCCCTGGCCATCTCCGCCGGCGCCGAAACGGTCGACCGGCGCGCCGCCGCCGACCGCGCCCGGGCCGCGCTGGCCGCCGCCGTCACCGCAGAGGACGTCGTGCGCTGCCTCGAGGAGCACGTCATCGGCGGCGGCATCGTGGCCGCCGCCCTCGCCATCGTCGACGGCGAGCCGCCGACCCTGGCGGAGTGGGTCGCCGACGCCGGCGTCGGCGCGTCGTTCGAGCCCGGCCGCACGATCCGCGTCGGGCCGCGCGACCTGATCTCGCAGGTGGCATTCGCCGGCGCCGTCGAGGTGGACGTCGCCGGCGACAGCGGCGCTGCGGCCGAGCTGCGCGGGCGGGGCTACGCCTCGGCGCTCGCCGTCGGCATCCCGGGGCCCGGCGGCCTGGTCGGCGCGCTGGTGCTGGGCGGCCGGCGCGCCACGTCGTTCCGCGGCCGCCGCCGCAACCGGCTGGAGCGCACCGCGCGGCCGCTCGCCGACGCCGTCACGGCGATGATCCAGCGCCGCGAGCACGAGTCGCGCGCGCAGTTCGGGCTGGCGGCCCGGGACGTCACCACCGGCATCGTCGCGGCGCGCGATCCCGAGGCGCTGTGGGATGCGATCCTCGGTGGCCTCCGGCGCATGCTCGGCGCGGACCGGGCCTGGATCGCCCGCCGCTCGGAAACCGACCCGGCCGTCATCGTCGCGGCCGCGGCCCACGGCGCGCCCCGCGACGCGTTCCGCATCGACACCACGTACGAGACCTCGCTGACCGTGGTCGCGCTCGCGAGCGGCAAGCCGGAGTGGGTGCCCGACATCCCTTCGAGCGACGCCGCACACCGCGGCATCGTGTCCGACTTCCCGGTCGAGGCGGCGCTGTTCCTGCCCATGGCCGACTCGAGCGGTGCGCACGGGCTGGTCGTGCTGCACTTCGACCGGCCGCGCCTGCTGCGCGCGCACGAGCGGGACATCGCCGCCGCGCTGGCCCGGGAGGCCGGACTCGCCTTCTCCCGCCTCGACGCCGAGCGCCGGCTGCGCCAGCAGGCGACGCGCGACGCGCTCACCGGGCTGCTCAACCACGGCGCGTTCCACGGCGCCGCCGTCGACACGATCGCGCGGCTCGGCGGCAAGAACCCGGTTGCGCTCGTGCTCTGCGACCTCGACCACCTGAAGTACCTCAACGACGCGTACGGGCACGCCGCCGGGGACGACGCGCTGCGGGCCGTGGCGCGCGTGCTCGAGTCGTGCGCCCGGCGTGACGACGTGCTCGGCCGGCTCGGCGGCGACGAGTTCGGCTGGCTCTTGCCGGGCGCCACGCCGGACGATGCGGTGGCCGCCGCCGAGCGCGCGCTGCGCATGGCTGCGGCAGTCGACACGGCCGCCGGCGACGGCGTGCTGTCGCTGACCGCCGGCATCGCTGTCGCGCTCACCGCGGTCGACGGCGAGACGCTGTTCGAGCGGGCCGACGGAGCGCTGCGCGAGGGCAAGCTGGCAGGGCGCGGCGTGGCCCGGCTGGTCGGCGCCGACCGTCCCCGGCGCCAGCGGCCGGCGCCGGAGGAGCAGCGCCCCCAGGAGCTGCTGACGACGGCGGCGGAGTCGGTGCCCGAGCTCGCCGAGCTGGCCGTCGTCGAGTGGTCGGCGGTGTTCCGCGCGTCGGCCTGCGCCCTGTCGCTCATCGACGGCGACGTGCTGCGGACGATCGCGTTCTGCGCCGGCCTGCACCCGCAGCCGGTGACGGTGGAGCCGTACGTGATCGCCGAGTACCCGGAGACCGCGGCGGCGCTCGAGCTGCGCCGGACGCGCCAGATCCGCGCCGATGATCTCGACGCCGATCCGGCCGAGCTCGAGGTCATGCAGCGCAACGACGCGCGGACGCTGCTGATCGTCCCACTCGTCGTCGGCGACACCGTGAAGGGGCTCGTCGAGCTGTACGACTCCCGTCCGCGCATCTTCTCGACCGATGAGCAGCGACTCGCGCTGGCCCTCGGCCGGTACCTCGCCGCGACGCTGGAACGGCTCGCGGCGACGTAGCGGCCCCGCACCGCGACCTACACTCCCCGCAGCCCATGCCCGAGCTGCCCGAGGTCGAGACCGTCCGCCGCAAGCTCGTCCCGCACCTGGCGGGGCGCACGATCCTCCGCGCCCGCATCGACGACACGCGCCTCGTCCGACCCGAGCTGCCCGACGCCATCGCGGCGCGGCTGACCGGCGCCCGCGTGACGACGCTCGGCCGGCGCGGCAAGCACCTGCTGATCGGGCTCGCCGATGGCGGCACGCTGGCGGTGCACCTGCGGATGACCGGCAAGTTCCTGCTCGGCGACCGGGCAGCCGGCAATCCCCACCTGCGCGCCGTCCTGGAGCTCGACGACGGGGCCACGATCGGCTACGCCGACCAGCGCCGGTTCGGCACGTGGCGGGTGCTGGAGGGCGAGCCCGAGCTGCAGGAGTTCCTCGACGATCGCCTCGGCATCGAACCGCTCGACGAGGACTTCGAGGGCCGCGTCCTGCAGAGGCTGTTCCGGGGCCGGAAGGCCTCGATCAAGGCGATGCTGCTCGACCAGCGCCTCATCGCCGGCGTCGGGAACATCTACGCGGACGAGGCACTGTGGGCCGCGAAGGTGCACCCCGAGACGCCTGCCGGACTGGTCTCACGGCCGAAGCTCGACCTGCTCGCCGCGGCCATCCGCGACGTGCTCGAGGTGGCGCTCGTCGCGCAGGGGTCGACGCTCCGCGACTTCCAGTCGCCCGACGGGGAGTACGGCTCGATGCAGGAGCGGTTCAAGGTCTTCGACCGCACCGGCGAGCCGTGCCTGCGCTGCGGCACCCCGATCGTCAAACTGCGCGTCGCCGGTCGCGGCACCCACGTCTGCCCGCGCTGCCAGCGCCGGAGGCTCGTGTGATCGGCGGCCTGCGGATCGGCCACTTCACCGACGAGACGCGCCGCACCGGCTGCACCGTGATTCTGCCGCCCGCCGGCTCCACCGCCTCGTGCGAGGTGCGCGGCCTGGCGCCCGGCACGCGCGAGACAGCGCTGCTGGCGCCCGAGGCGACCGTCGATCGCATCGACGCGATCCTGCTCACGGGCGGGAGCGCGTTCGGCCTCGCGGCCGCCGACGGCGTCGTCACGGCGCTGGCGGAACAGGGCATCGGCTTCCCCACGCCGGCCGGGCCGGTGCCGGTCGTGCCGGCGGCCGTGATCTTCGACCGGGCGGTGGGTGAGGCCGTCGCCCCGGGCCCCGAGGAGGGCCGGCGCGCGCTGGCCGGTGCGATGGCCGCGACGACCGGCTCGTGGCCGCGCCGCGGCGCGTACGGCGCCGGCACCGGCGCAACCGTCGGCGGGCTCGGCGGCTCGCCCCTGCAGGGTGGATTCGGCGCGGCCGCGCTCGACCTGCCCGGCGGCGCGCGCATCGCCGCGGTCGCGGTCGTGAACGCGCTCGGCGACGTGATCGGCGCCGATGGCGAGGTCCTGCAGGGGTCGGGCACGACGGCCGCGATCCTCGCCGGCACCATCGGCTCGAGCCCGCCCATCGGCCAGGCGACGACGCTGGTCTGCGTGATCACCGACGCCGAGATCGACAAGCTCGCCTGCCTGCGCCTGGCCCGCGCCGCCCACGCCGGTGTCGCGCGCGCGACCAGCCCGGCCGCGACCGCGTTCGACGGCGACGTCTCCTTCGCCGTCGCGACCCGGGCGGTTCCCGCTCCGCCGCAGCTGCTGCTCGAGACGGCGGCAGCCGAGGTGACGGCGCTCGCGATCCGCGACGCCGTGGCGCCGCGATGAAGACGTACCGCGACGAGGCCGTCGTGCTGCGGTCGCTGCGGTACGGCGAGGCCGACCGCATCCTGCACCTGCAGACGCGCCACCACGGGCGCATCTCGGCGATCACGAAGGGCGTGCGGCGCACCCGCTCCCGCCTCGGCGGGCGGCTCGAGCCGCTGTCCCAGGTGCAGGTGCACCTGCACGCCGGCAGCGGCGAGATGCAGACGCTGGTGAACGCCGACCTGATCGCGAGCTTCGACGTCATCCGCGCCGACGACCGCCGCCTGCACATCGCGCTGACGGGTGCCGAGGCGGTGCTGCGGCTGTTTCCCGAGGCGGAGGGCAACGAGCGGCTGTTCGACGGCCTGGTGCGGTTCCTCGACGTCGTCGCCCACGACGAGCCGCAGGATGCGACAGCGATCGCGTTCGTGCTGAAGCTCGTCGCCCTGGCGGGGTGGGCGCCCCAGGTGACGTCGTGCGCGTCGTGCGGCTCGCCCGGTCCGCTCACGGGCTACTCCATCTCCGCCGGCGGCGCCGTGTGTGACACCTGTGGCGGCGCGGCGCTCGACCCCGCGTCGCTGGCGGCGCTGCGCGACCTGCTCAGCCGTCCCCTCGGCGAGGCTGCCGCCCCGGGCGAAGCGGCGCTGGCCCGGATCCGCAAGATCGCCTCGGAAACCGTCGCCGAGCACAGCGGCACCCGGCTGCGCACCCTCGGCGTCCTCTAGGCGAGCACACCTACCCCTGCACGGGCGTCCACGAGAACACCTCGATCCGGATGCCGTCGGGGTCGAAGACGAAGAACGCGTAGTAGCCCGGCTCGTCCCGGTCCTCCTCGGGCGGGAAGTGGATCGTCGCGCCGGACGACACCGCGCGGGCGTGCGCCGTCTCGACCTCGCTCTGCGACTCGACCTCGAACGCGATGTGCTCGACGCCGACGCCGTAGTACTGGTGGGTGCCGCCATCAGCCTTTCGCAATCCGAATCCCGTCGACAAACGCCCGCTCTCCGGTTCTCCGTGCGGTCCGAGGTAGACGACCTCCTCGGTTCCCCGGTAGGTCGGATACCGCCGCATCACCCCCCAGCCAAGCGGGCCGAGGAGGTCGAGGTAGAACGCGAGTGACCGGTCGACGTCGCTGACCGCAAGATCGATGTGATGGGGGCCCGTGGCTGGCAGTCGTCCTCCGCTCTCGCGGTTCGCGCCGAGCCTACACCGGTGCGTCAAGGGACGCAACCGTCCAGTGATGCGGGTGGAATTACCTGACTTCAGTCAGGTAATTCGCGTGCGCCCGAACGCGCAAGCTTCGTGTCGAAACGCGCGCGCACTCTTGCAGGTAGCGCGATCCGCGCGCCTTCCGCGCGTGGTCCGTGATCGGGGTCTGACCCCGAAAACCGCCTTTTCGGGGTCAGACCCTCGTGACGATCGGCACATGCGTGGTGGCTGGATCCGACTTCGTCGGCTACGTGCGGGCCACCAGGACCGCTTCGAAGTAGCCCTCGTCCCGGCGGCCCGTTCTGCGGTTCACGTGGCGGACGCGGTGCTCGACCAGCTCCAGGCCGGCACGGTCGAGGATCACGTCGTAGAGGTGGCGGACATCGTCGATCACGATCACGACCGGCGAGCCCGGCCGCAGCTGATCGCGGGCGTTCGCGAGCACCTGGGCGACGTCGTCGCAGTACACGTCGAGCGCCGCGCGCGACAGGCCGCGGGAGGGATTGCCGATCTCCTCCGGCACGCGATCGACGAGGCCGAGCAGCTCGAACGCGTAGCGGTGCTGGCCGTGGTAGTCGATGCGCTTCGGGTACGGCGGCGACGTGATCAGGCCGTCGAACGCGCCGCCGAACGCGAGCGTTCGCGCGTCGCCATGGTGCACCACCACGTCGACGTCCCGGCGGATCTCGGCGAACGCGGCGATGCGGCGCAGCGTGTCGCCCGTGTAGCGGGTCAGGAACTGGCGCGCGTCTGCCGTCGGCTTGCACGTGCGGCGGTGCTTGTAGCACCAGTACGGCTCGTGCATCGCGTGGCGGGGCGAGTCGAGGTTGAAGTGCGGCGCCAGCCGGGCCGACCGCGCCGACCGCGAGAGCACGACGCGCTGCACGTCGGCGGCGGGATCGGCGGGATCGATCAGCGACGCGTACCGACGCAGGTCGCCCAGCGCCTCGGGCGCGAACCACTCGTCCAGGTACGCCGACGGCGGCCCGGCGGGGTCACCCTCGTCGAGCCGCGCCAGCGCCGAGATGAGCGTCGCCGAGACGCCCGCCGGGTCGTGCCGCGCCGTCTTCACACGGCACAGCAGCGCGTTGAACGCCGAGATGTCGGCGCCGGCCGAGTGCGCGCCGAACGCAGCGCACTCCACCAGCGTCGTGCCGGAGCCCGCGAACGGGTCGAGCACCCGCGCGCCGGGCGCCAGGTGGCGTCGCAGGCACACCTCGACCAGCTGCGGCACGAACTTGCCGAGATACGGGTGTAGCGAGTGGACATGTTTCGTGCGGTCGCGCTGCTTCAGCTCGTGCTCGGCCCACGACAGCTCGCGATCCAGGGCCGGCGCACCGAGCCCGGCGTAGACGTCTGCCTGGGTCGCCACCCCCGACAGGCTACGAGCGCGGTCGGATGCCGTCCGGGACGGTCTCCGGGTTCACCGGCTCCGGGTGGTCGAAACCGATCTCGAAGTGCGTCTTGTCGCAGAACGGCTTGCGCTTCGACTGGCCGCAGCGGCAGAGGCCGACGGACTTGCCCTCCACGAGCTCCCACTCACCGCCCGCCGGGTCGACGATGCGGAGCGGGCCGGCCACGATCAGCGGACCGGTTGCCTTGACGGAGATCGTGTAAACGTCGGACATGCAGGCACTCTAGCTCGCACGCGCCCGGGCCCGAGGGTGCGCGGCCTCGAACGTCTCGCGCAGGTGGTGACCCGCGACGTGGGTGTAGATCTCGGTGGTACCGATGCGCTGGTGCCCGAGCAGCTCCTGGACGGTGCGCAGGTCGCAGCCGCCCTCCACCAGGTGCGTGGCGAACGCGTGGCGCAGCGAGTGCGGCCCGACCCAGTCGGGCAGGCCGGCCGCCGCGGCATGGCGACGGACGATGTCGAACACGCCCTGCCGCGTGATGCGGCGGCCGCGGTTGTTCAGCACCAGCGCGTCGCGCTGCGGCGCCTGGCCGAGGAGCGGGCGGCCGCGGCCGAGGTAGCGCGCGACGGCCTCGGTGGCCCCGCGGCCACACGGCACGATGCGCTCCCGGCTGCCCTTGCCGAGGCACCGGACGAGACCCGTCTCGCGGTCGACGTCCTGGGGACGCAGCCCGACCAGCTCCGACACGCGCAGGCCCGCGCCGTACAGCAGCTCCAGCGCGGCGCGGTCGCGCAGCCCGAGCGGCGTCGCGTCGGGCATCTCGACCAGCCGGATCGCCTGCTCGGCGGTCAGCGCGCGCGGCACGCGGCGGCGCTCGCGCGGCAGCGGCACATCGCGGACGCCGATCGTGCGGGCACCCTCGGCGGCGCGGTGGCGCAGGAAGGCGCGCGCCGCGGCCAGGCGGCGCCGCACCGTGGCGGGCGCCAGGCCCCGGTCGGTGAGCGCGTTGGCGTAGGGCACGAGCTCGTCGCCGGTGACCGTGTCGGCGTCGAGCCCGGCGGCGGCGAGGTACGCCGCGAGCTCCTCGAGGTCGCGCCGGTAGGCCGCGACCGTATGGCGCGAGGCACCCCGCTCGACGTCGAGCGACTCCAGGAACGCGGCGACGCGGACATCCATCAGGAGGACGTTCGACGCGCGTCGCCCGGCTCTTCCCGGCCCTCGCGGACGGCGCCCAGCACCGCCTGTGCGTGCGGGTCGGCGGGAATCGACTCGAGCGGCGCCGGCAGCGGTACGCGCCAGTTGGGAAACTCGTCGACGGTGCCCGGCACGTTCGGCTGCACGGTCGCGCCCAGCACGTCGTCGAGCGCCGCGCAGGCCAGCAGCGCCGGCGACGAGGCGACGTACGCGTACAGCGCGACGGCCGGGTCGCGGTCACCGACCACCGGCGCGAGGCGCTCCAGGTCGAGGTCGCCCGAGGCCCCGGAGTACGCCCCCGCCACGGTCGGCAGGTCGTGCGTGGTCACTGCCGCCATCGCCAGACGCGGGATGTGCTCGGCCGGCCCCGACTCGAACCAGGCCAGCCGGTAGGCGAGGATGCCGTGGTCGCCGAGCGCCTCGCGGACGCCGGTCTCGACGGTGCCGAGGTCCTCGCCGATCACGACACAGCGGGCACGGCGGCTCTCGAGCGCGACCACCGACAGCAGGTCGCCGGCCGGGTAGGTGATGTAGGTGCCGGCCGAGGCGGGCGCGCCGACCGGCAGCACGAACAGCCGGAAGAGGCCCATCACGTGGTCGACGCGGATGCCCCCGGCGTGCGCCATGTTCGCCGCCAGATCGGCCGCGAACCCGGCGTAGCCGTCGGCGGTCAGCGCGTCGGGCAGCAGCGGCGGCAGTCCCCAGTCCTGGCCGGCCGGGCCGAGCGGGTCGGGCGGCGCGCCGACCGACAGACGATCGGCCACCATCCCCTGCCGCAGCCAGTGGTCGTAGCCGCCGGGCGCGGTGCCGACGGCGAGGTCGGTGACGACGCCGAGGCGCATCGGCGGGATGGCCGCGAGCTGCTCATCGGCCAGCAGCTGCAGCCAGGCGTGGAACGCGATCTCCGACTGCTTGTTCCGCACCAGCTGCGCCACCGCCGTGCCGGCCGGATCACGCAGCGCGTCGGGCCAGTGACGCCAATCGGCGCCGTGCCGCCGCGCGAGCACCGTGAAGGCGGCGAAGCCGTCGGCGTCGGGCGCTCGCTCGCGGAACGCCGCCACCGCCGCCGCCCGATCCGGCTGCTGCGCCGCGAAGGCGATCCGCAGCGCCGCCTCCTTTACCCGCAGCACCCCGTCGCGGTCGATCAGCGGCAACGCGGACAGCCCCCGCCCCTCGACCGCGAGCGCGTCGAAGGCCGCTCGCGCGGCAGGATCCAGCGCCGCCACCTCCGGCACCTCCTCGACCGCGATGTGCAGCGGGTTGCGGGCCCGCCGTGACGCGGCGTAGTACGGGCTCGGCTGGACGGGCGGCGTCAGCGCGGGCGCGTGCAGCGGCGAGAGCAGCACGAAGCCGGGCTCGCCCGTGACGGCGGGCAGCCGGGCCAGGTCGCCGAGGTCGCCGATGCCCCAGCTGGCGGCCGACCGCAGCGCGTACAGCTGCACCGCGAGCCCCCATTCCCGCCGGTCGGCTCCAGGGTGCGCGGTGCGCGGCGCGACGATCAGCGGCACCTCGCGACCCGGCAACTCGAGCACGTGCCGGCCGTGCGGCAGCGGCCCCGGCAGCTCGGCCGGCAGGCCGCACTCGCCACCGCCGTCGAGCCGCACGACGGCGTCCTGCGGCAGGTCGTGCCACCACGGCTCCTGGCCTTCGCGCAGCACGTAGACGGGCGACGGCGCAGCGGGCTCCAGCGGCGGCCCGAGCACGTCCAGCACGTGGCGGAGCGTCTCGATCGGGACCGTGATCTCGCAGCCCGCGATGTCGTCGTAGGAGGTCGCCACCCCCCGGCTGCGGGCAGCGGCCCGGACGTCGTCATCAAGGTCTCCGGCGCCCATGGCCGATACAGTTGAGCAGGTTCGAATGACGACGGCGACCACCACTTCCGGTCTCCGCCTCGACGCGAGCGGCCTCTCCCTGGCCGTCGGGTCAGCGGAGGCTACCGCGATCGACCTCTGCCTCGACACGCCCGGCGGGCGTGAGCGGCGCTACCCGCTGGAGCGGGCCGGTGATACGTGGCTCGGCTTCGTCGAGGGCGTCCGCGAGGGCGATCGTTACGGCCTGCGCGCGTACGGGCCCTCGCTCGATCCGTCCGTGCTGCTGATCGACCCGCTGGCCCGAGCCGTCGACGGACGGTGGTCGGTGGCCGTCGCCGACGTCGCCGCCTCGTCGGCGCCGCTGCGCCGGCCCTGGTCGGAGACGGTGATCTACGAGGCGCACGTGCGCGGCTTCACGCGGCTGCTGCCCGGCGTCCCACCCGCGCTGCGCGGCACGTACGCCGGACTCGCCCACCCCGCCGCCCTGGCCGAGCTGGTGCGCCTCGGCATCACGGCCATCGAGCTGCTGCCGGTCTACGAGTTCCGCGACGAGCAGCACCTGGTGTCGCTCGGCCGCCACAACTACTGGGGGTACAGCCCGGTCGCCTTCTGCGCGCCGCACGCCGCCTACGCGGCAGCCGGCAGCCGCGGCGGCCAGGTGGCAGAGTTCCGCACGCTCGTCGCCGCGCTGCACGCCGCCGGCATCGAGGTGATCCTCGACGTCGTCTACAACCACACCGGCGAGGGCGGCCACGGCGAGCCCGCCTGGTCGCTGCGCGGCCTCGGCGCCGGCACGTACTTTCGCGTGCACGACGTGACCGGCACCGGCAACAGCCTCGACGCGTCCAGTCCGCACGTGCAGCGGCTCGTGCTCGACTCGTTGCGCCACTGGGTGACGGCGTTCGGCGTCGACGGCTTCCGCTTCGATCTCGCCGTCACGCTCGGCCGCGACGGCGACGGCTTCGACCCGGCCCATCCGCTGCTGACCGCGATGTCCGACGACCCCGTGCTCGCCGGCACCAAGCTGATCGCGGAGCCCTGGGACGTCGGGCCCGACGGCTACCGCGTGGGCGGCTTCGCGGCCCCGTTCGGCGAGTGGAACGGCGGCTACCGCGACGCCGTGCGCGACGTCTGGCGCGGGCAGGGCACGACCTCCGACCTGGCGCGTTGCCTGGCGGGCTCGTCCGACACGTTCGCCGACGACCGCGGCCCGCTCGCCAGCATCAACTTCGTCACCTGTCACGACGGCTTCACCCTGCGCGACCTGGTCTCGTACGATCACAAGCACAACGAGTCGAACGGCGAGGACAATCGCGACGGCGACAGCCACAACCGGTCGTGGAACTCCGGCGCCGAAGGCCCCACCGACGACGCGGAGATCCTCGCGACGCGGCGCCGGCGCGGCGCCGGCATGCTGGCCACGGTGCTCCTCTCGCAGGGCGTGCCGATGCTGCTGGCCGGCGACGAGCGCGGCCGCACGCAGGGCGGCAACAACAACGCCTACTGCCACGACACGCCCCGCACCTGGCTGCACTGGGACGACGACTGGCTATCCGATGTCGTCATCCGCCTGATTGCGCTGCGCGAGGCTCAGCCGGTGCTGCGGCGCTCCAGGTTCCTGGTCGGCGACCAGGGTGATGGCGCGCCGGCCGACGTTCGCTGGCTGGCGCCCGACGGCTCGACGATGGACGACGAGTGGCAGGCGCACGAGGTGCGCACGCTCGGCATGCACCTGGACGGGCGCTGCGCGGATCAGCCCGGTGACACGCTGCTGCTGGTGTTCCACGCCGACGACGAGCCGATCAGTTTCGCGCTGCCGGACGCGGCGTTCACCGTGCTGCTCGACACCGCCGACGCCGAGCGCACCGGGTCCGAGGCCCGGGACGCGCTCGACATCGGCGCGTGGTCAGTCGTCGTCCTGCGCGACGAGTCCGAGCGTCCGCGGGTCGGAGAGGTCGGGGTGGCGGGGGAGCACGCGGATCCCGAGGGTGGCGCTGCCCTGCGCGGCGCGGACTGAGCCCTCGAACCACCGGCCGCCGTCCTCCTCCGAGCCGGGCTCGAGCACCACGCCGAACGGCGCGTCGCCATCGACGACCGCCTCGACCGACACCTCGCCGGACTCGAGACCGCCCAGCCGCACCAGCGCCCGGACGGCGACATCGGCACCGGCGGCACCCGACTCGCCCACCTCGCTGCGCACCACGGCGACGCCCGACCACGACGCCTGCACCCGCTGGCGGTAGGTCGCCAGCCGGCGCGCGCCGGCGTGGTCGTCGGCCGTCAGACGCCGCGACTCGGCGGCCGCCGGCGCGTACAGATCTCCCACGTAGTCGCGCAGCATCCGCGAGGCCAGCAGGTCCGGAGCGAGCACCGAGACGGTATGTCGCACCATCTGCAGCCAGGCCGCGCGGTCGCCGTAGAAGCGCTCGACGATCTCGCGCTCCAGCAGGTCGTAGAGGGCGTCGGCCTCGAAGTCGTCGCGGCGCACCGGGTCGACCGAGCCGTCGTCGGCCGATGGGATCGCCCAGCCGTTCGAGCCGTCGTAGCGCTCGTCCCACCAGCCGTCCAGGATCGAGACGTTGAGGGCGCCGTTGAGCGCCGCCTTCATGCCGCTCGTCCCGCACGCCTCGAACGGCCGCAGCGGGTTGTTGAGCCACACGTCGACGCCGGCGACGAGCACGCGGGCGATCGCGATGTCGTAGTCGGCGAGGATCACGATCCGATGCCGCAGGCCGGGTCGCGCGGCGAAGGCGCCCAGCGCGGCGATCATCGACTTGCCCTCGGCGTCGTCGGGGTGCGCCTTGCCGGCGATCACGATCTGCACGGGCCGCTCGGCGTCGAGCAGCAGACGTTCGAGGCGCTCCGGGTCGCGCAGCATCAGCGTCAGCCGCTTGTACGTGGGCACGCGACGGGCGAAGCCGATCGTGAGCGCGTGCGGATCGAGCAGGCCGTCGATGAAGGCGAGCTGCCCGGCGCGGAGGCCGCGTCCCTCCCACGTCGTGCGCAGGCGCCGGCGCACGTCGGCCACCAGACGGGCCCGGGCCGCGTCGCGGGCGGCGCCGAGCTCGTCGTCGGAGGCCTCGGCGAGCGCCGCGTAGCCGTGCATCTGCTGGCCGAAGCCGTCGCCGATGCGGTGCCGGTAGAGCGCCGCGAACTCCGGTCCGGTCCAGGTCTCGGCGTGGACGCCGTTCGTGATGTGGCCGATCGGCACCTCGTCGGCGGGGAAGCCCGGGAAGTGCTCGGCGAACATGCCGCGGGCGACCTGCCCGTGCAGGCGCGAGACACCGTTGATCCGGGCCGAGAGGCGGATGCCCAGCGCCGCCATGTTGAACACCGCGGGGTCGCCGCCGGGCTCGTTGCCGAGGTCGAGCAGCAGCTCGATCGGGAGGCCCGACGGCACACCGCCGGGCCCGAAGTACCTGGCGACGAGATCGCGCGAGAACCGGTCGATTCCCGCCGGCACCGGCGTGTGGGTGGTGAACACCGTGGCCGCGCGCACCGACTCGATCGCGGCGGCCGGGTCGAGGCCCTGCTCCTCCACCAGCAGCCGGAGGCGCTCGATGCCGAGGAACCCGGCGTGTCCCTCGTTGGAGTGAAACACCTCGGGGTCGGCGCCGACGGCGGCGAGCGCCTTCAGGCCGCCGATACCGAGCAGGATCTCCTGGCGCAGGCGGTGCTCGCGGTCGCCGCCGTAGAGCCGGTTGGTGACGGCCCGCTCGGCCGGCGCGTTCTCGGGCACATCGGTGTCGAGCAGGTACAGCGGCACGCGGCCGACGTCGACCTGCCAGACCGCGGCGTGCAGCAGCGCGCCGGGCAGCTGCACGCTGATGCCGACCGGCTCGCCGGCGGCATCGACCGCACGGCGCATGGGCAGCGCCGCGGGATCGAGCGCGTCGAACGTCTCGCGCTGCTCGCCCGACGCCGTCAGGTGCTGGCGGAAGTAGCCGTTGCGGTAGAAGAGGCCGACCGCGACGATCGGCACTCCCAGGTCGGAGGCGGCCTTCAGGTGGTCGCCGGCCAGCACGCCGAGGCCGCCCGAGTACTGCGGGAGCGCGTCCGAGACGCCGAACTCGGGCGACAGGTAGGCGATCGCGCGCGGCCGGTCGCCGGACAGCGTCGCGTACCAGGCCTCGGCGCCGAGGCGCTCCGCCTCGCGGGCGACGGCGGCGGCGATGGCCTGCACGTAGCCCTCGTCGACGGCCAGTTCGGTCAGCCGGTCGGGCGCCGCCGCGGCCAGGAGGACCAGCGGCGCGGTGGCGCCGGAGTCGGGTGCGAGCGCGCGGAACAGGCCCGCGAGCGCATCGTCCCACTCGGCGGCGAGGCCGTGCGCGAGCGGGCCGAGCGGTGCGAGCGGCTCCGGCAGGACGGGGAGTGCGGTGAGTCGGTGTGGCATGGGTCTAACGCTCCAGGGCGGGATCAGTCAGTCTTCTGCGATGCGTTCGAGCGGTGAACTTCTGGTGGAGGCAGGGCGGCTCGCCGGCGGCGGGCACCACGACCCGCACGGCCTGCTCGGCCCGCACCTGGACGGAGCATCGCTGGTCATCCGCGCCTGGCAGCCGGGCGCCGACGGCGTCGCGCTCGTGCTCGACGGCGGAGGCGAGCGCGCGCTGCGCGCGATCGGTGACCAGGGGCTGTTCGCGGTGCGGCTGCGGCGCACGACCGTGCCGGGCTACCGGTTCGACGTCACGCGCGGCGGGGACGTGCACCCGGCCGGCGACCCGTACCGCTTCGCGCCGACGATCGGGCAGCTCGACCTGCACCTCATCGGCGAGGGCACGCACCGGCGGCTGTGGGACGCGCTCGGCGCGCGGCCGATGACCGTCGACGGCGTGGCCGGCGTCGCGTTCGCGGTCTGGGCGCCGGCGGCGCGGGGCGTCGCCGTCGTCGGCGACTTCAACGGCTGGGACGAGCGTCGGCACCCGCTGCGCTCCATGGGCGCGACCGGCGTCTGGGAGCTGTTCGTGCCCGACGCGCGGGCCGGCGACCGCTACAAGCTCGTCATCCACGACGCCGGCGGCGGCAGCAGCCTGCGCGCCGATCCGCTCGCCCGCGAGGCGGAGGTGCCGCCGGCGACGGCGTCGATCGTCGCTGCCGATCGCCACGTCTGGGGCGACGACGACTGGATGGCCACCCGCGGTGATCGGCATCGCGTCGATCGCGCGATGTCGGTCTACGAGGTGCATCTCGGCTCGTGGCGCGACGGGCTCGACTACCGCAGCCTGGCCGAGACGCTGCCCGCCTACGTGGCCGGCCTGGGCTTCACGCACGTCGAGCTGATGCCCGTGATGGCGCACCCGTTCGGCGGCTCGTGGGGCTACCAGGTGACCGGCTACTACGCGGTCGATTCGCGGCTCGGCACCCCCGACGACCTGCGGTTCATGATCGACCGGCTGCACGCGGCCGGCGTCGGCGTGATCCTCGACTGGGTCCCCGGGCACTTCCCGCGCGACGCGTTCCCGCTCGCCCGCTTCGACGGCACGGCGCTCTACGAGCGCGCCGACCCGCGGCTCGGCGCCCACCCCGACTGGGGCACGCTGATCTTCAACTACGGCCGGACCGAGGTGCGCAACTTCCTCGTCGCGAACGCGCTCTACTGGCTCGGCGAGTTCCACGTCGACGGGCTGCGCGTCGACGCCGTCGCCTCGATGCTCTACCTCGACTACTCGCGCGCCGCCGGCGAGTGGCTGCCGAACGTGTTCGGCGGCAACGAGAACCTCGCCGCGATCGACTTCCTGCGCGAGATGAACGCCGTCGTCTACGCCGAGCATCCCGGCGCGTTCACCGCCGCGGAGGAGTCGACCGCCTGGCCGGGTGTCTCGCGTCCCGTGCACGACGGCGGGCTCGGCTTCGGCTTCAAGTGGAACATGGGCTTCATGCACGACACGCTGGCCTACATCGGCCGCGACCCGATCTACCGCAGCCACCACCACGACGACATCACGCGGCCCCTGCTGTGGGCCTTCGACGAGAACTACATCCTGCCGGTCTCGCACGACGAGGTCGTCCACGGAAAGGGTTCGCTGTACGGCCGCATGCCGGGTGACGACTGGCAGAAGCGGGCGAACCTGCGCGCGTACCTGGCCTGGCTGTGGACGCAGCCGGGGAAGAAGCTGATCTTCATGGGCTGCGAGATCGCCCAGCACGGCGAGTGGAACCACGACCGCGAGCTCGACTGGCCCGGCGACGGCGGTGTCAGCCGGCTGGTGGGAGAGCTGAACGCCCTCTACCGCTCGCGGCCGGCGCTGTTCGCCACCGACGCGGACGGCGGCTCCTATGTCTGGAGCGACGTCCACAACGCCGCCGACAACGTCGCGGCCTTCGTGCGCACCGGCCCCGAGGGGTCGGTCGCCATCGCGGCCAACTTCGCCCCCGTGGTGCGCGAGGGCTACCACCTGCGGCTCCCCCACGCCGGGCCGTGGCGCCTCGTACTCGACACGGACGCGGCGGAGTACGGCGGCTCGGACGTGCGGCCCGCCCGCACGCTGGAGGCCACCGACGGCGGGGCGACCCTCACGCTGCCGCCGCTCGCAGTCGTCGTCTACGCCGATGGCGAGCCACCCGCGGCGAGCTCCTCGTAGAGCTCGAGGTAGGTGCCTGCCGAGCGCTCCCAGGAGTGGTCGGAGGCCATCGCGCGGCGCACCATCGCGTCCCAGCGCGGCGGGTCTGCGAACATCTCAAACGCGCGACGCAACGCGGCGGTGAGCGCCTCGGGCGAGGCCTCGTCGAACAGGAAGCCGGTGTCGTCGCCGATCGTGTCGGCCAGCCCGCCGGTGCGCCGCGCGACGGGCACCGCGCCGTAGCGCATCGCGATCAGCTGGCCGAGCCCGCACGGCTCGAACCGGCTCGGCATGCAGAAGATGTCACAGCCGCCGTAGATCTGCTGAGCAAGACCCACGTCGAAGCCGATGCGGACGGCGACCCGGTCGGGATGCGCCGCAGCGAGCTCGCGGAAGCCGGTCTCCAGCTCGACGTCGCCGGTGCCGAGCATCACGAGGCGCGCGCCGTCGACCAGCAGCGCGGGTGCCGCGGCGAGCAGCAGGTCGAGGCCCTTCTGGTGGAACAGCCGCGCCACGACGCCGATCACCGGGCCGTCACCGGAGAGGCCCATCAGGGCGCACAGCGTCTGGCGCGTGGCCCGGCGCGACGTGGGGTCGGACGCGTCGAACGGCTCGGTCAGGGCGCGGTCGTTCGCCGGGTCGAAGCGCTCGACGTCGATGCCGTTCACGATGCCGCGCACGCCGCGCGCGGACAGCAGGCCCTCGAGGCCGTAGCCGAGCTCGGGGCCCGAGATCTCGCTCGCGTAGGTGGGGCTGACCGTGGTCACGGCGGTCGCCGTGGCGATGCCACGGCCCAGCAGATTGACGGCTTCGGGGCCGTAATCGCCCGGCACCGGCGGTTCCGGCAGGCCGTGCCGCGCCGCGAACGCGGGCGACTGGTGGCCCTGGTAGGCGAGGTTGTGGATCGTCAGGACGGTGGTCTGGCGGTTCGCCAGGATCGGCGCCAGGGCGCCGTGCCAGTCGTGCGCGTGGACGATGTCGGCGCCCCAGTCCTCGGCGATCGCCAGCCCGGCGCGGGCCAGCAGCGCGAAGCGGTCGCCGTCGTCGTCGGCGCCGTAGATCTGCGGCCGGTCGAACAGCTCCGGACACTCGATCAGGTCGACCTCGACGGCGTCCAGCCGGCCGCGGAGCACGTGCAGCGCGTGCGGCCCGAGACGGCCGGTGACGCCGTCGCGCGCACCGCGGATGTCGGTGCTGCGGTAGCGCGGCGTGACGATGCGGCACTCGACGCCCAGCGTCGCGAGCGCGATCGGCAGCGAGCCCGCGACATCCGCCAGGCCGCCGACCTTCGAGTACGGCGCCACCTCGGCGGCGACGTGAACGACCTTGAGGCTCACTGCTCGGTGTGGCGGTGCGTGACGGTCGTACCGCTGGGCAGGTCGGCGAGGTTGAAGTCGATGGCGTCGACGTCGGGATCGATGCGGCAGTTGCGGCCCATCCGCACGCCGTACGGCACCTGGGCGCGCTTGCCCACCAGCGTGATGCCGGTGTTGAGCCGCCCCGGCTCGGTCTCGTTGGGAGCCATGTCGTCGCCGAAGCCGATGTAGGCGCTCGGCCCGATCACGACCTCCTTGTCGATCACCGCGCGGTCGACGACCGCGCCGGCGCCGATAGCGGCGTCGAACAGCACGATCGAGTCGCGCACGATCGCGCCCTCCTCGACGAGCACGCCGGGTGACAGCACGGAGCGCTCGACGTGCCCGTGGATACGGCAGCCGTGCGAGACCAGCGACTGCACCACGTGCGCGCCCGATCCGATGAGGCCGGGCGGGCGTCCCTCGGTCTTCGTGTGGATCGGCCAGCCGCGGTCGTACAGGTCGAGCGCCGGCGGCTCGGCGAGCAGCTCCATGTGGGCGTCGTGGTACGACTGGATCGTCCCGACGTCGCGCCAGTAGCCGTCGAACCGGTGGCCGTAGACGCGATCGCCGTCGGCGATCATCTTCGGCACGATGTCGCCGCCGAAGTCGTGCTTCGAGCCGGTCGCGGCGGCATCGGCCAGCAGGCGCTCGATCAGCACGTCGGTCCTGAAGATGTAGAAGCCCATCGAGGCGAGCGTGGCGGTCGACCTCTTCGGCTTCTCCAGCCAGTCGGTGATGCGTCCGCTGCGATCGGTGGTGGCGATGCCGAACCGATGCGTGTCCTCGACCGGCACGTTCTGCAGCCCGATCGTGACGTCGGCCTTCGACCGCACGTGCTTGTCGATCATCGCGCGGTAATCCATCGTGTAGATGTGGTCCCCGCCGAGAATGATCGTGTGCTCGGGCCGCAGCTCGCGCAGCTCGTCGATGTTCTGGTAGACGGCGTCGGCGGTGCCCCGGTACCAGTCCGCCCCGCGGCGGCCCAGGTACGGCGAGATCATGCGCACGCCGACCGCGTACTGGCGGTCGAGGTCCCAGGGCTTGCCGGTGCCGATGTGGTCGTGCAGCGAGATTGGCCGGTACTGCGTCAGCACCAGAATGTCGAACAGCCCCGAGTTGACGCAGTTCGACAGCGCGAAGTCGATGATCCGGTACTTGCCGCCGTACGGGACGGCCGGCTTGGCCCGGTGCGCCGACAGGATCGAGAGGCGCTCGCCCTGCCCGCCGGCGAGGATCACGACCACGACCTCGCGGCCACTGCGCGGCGTGCGCACGGTTATCGGCTGTCGCTGTTCGTAGTGCAGAGCACGGGCGGGAGGATCATAACGCCTCATCCTCATAACGCCTCATCCTATTTGTCAACAGTCCGGCGTTATCGCTCATTGACGCGGAGTTGTTCATCCGCAGCTCGTTCATATATCCTGGGCGGCGATGCGCGACGACACCGCCGCCCCCGGCTCGCTCGAGGCGCTCCGTGAGCGCAACCGCGCCCTGGTGCTGCACGCCCTGCGCCGCAACGGCGCCGTCTCGCGTGCCGAGCTGGCGCGCCGCACCGGGCTGTCGCGCAGCACCATCTCGACGGTCATCGCCGACCTCGTCGCCGCCGGCATCGCGTCGGAGGGCGGCACCGCCGCACCCGAGGGCGTCGGACGGCCCGGCGTGCCGGTCACGCTCAACGCGGCGGCCGGCACCGCCGTCGGCATCGACATCGGCGGGGCGACGAGCCGCGTGGTGCTGGCCGATCTCGGGCACGCCATCCTGGCGGAGGACTCCTTCGCGATCGCGGCCGACCCGTCGCTCGACGCAGTGCTCGAAGCGATCGCCGCCGCGGTGGCTGCGGTCCTCGCCACGGCCGGGCTGCCGGCGCGGCGGCTGATCGGCGCCGGTCTCGCGATCTCGGGCCCGGTCGACCGGGCGACGGGCCGCGTCGGCGAGTCGTCCACCATCGCCTCGGTGGCCGGCGTCGACCTGGGCGAGGCCGTCTCGCGCAAGCTCGGTGTCCCCGTGCACGTCGAGAACGACGCCAACGCGTGCGCGGTGGCCGAGGCCGCCTGGGGCGCCGGCGCGGGCGCCGCCGACGTCGTCTACCTGAAGCTGTCGCGCGGCATCGGCGCGGGCCTGATCCTCGACGACCGCCTGTACGGCGGCGCGCTCGGCACGGCCGGCGAGATCGGCCACACGACGCGGACCGCCGAGGGCGAGCTGTGCCGCTGCGGCAACCGCGGCTGCCTCGAGACGACCGCGGGGATCGAGGCCATCGCCCGGCGCGCCGGGCAGCCCGGGATCGCCGAGGTGATCGCGCAGGCGGACGCCGGCGACGTCGCCTGCCGACGCGCGCTGCGCGACGCGGGCAGCGAGATCGGCCAGGCCGCCGCGATGATCTGCAACGTCCTGAACCCCCGCCGGATCATCATCGGCGGCGAGCTCGCGGCCGCGTGGCCGCACCTGGAGGCATCGTTCCGGGCCGCGCTGGATCGGGCCGCGATGCACGTCGCCGCCGCCGCGGCCGAGGTCGTGCCGGCAGCGCTCGGGTCGCGCGCCGAGGCGCTCGGCGCGCTCGCCCTGGTGCTGCGCGATGGCGACCGTTTCACCGTCGAGATGATCGAGAGGACCGCATGAGGATCGGCATGCTCACGGGCGGCGGCGACTGCCCCGGACTGAACGCGGTGATCCGCGCCGCGACGCGGCGCCTGGCCGGCGACGAGCACGAGGTGGTCGGCGTCCTGCGCGGCTGGCGCGGGATGATCGACCCGCGTTTCATGCCGCTCGGGATCGACGACGTCTCCGGCATCCTGCCGCGCGGCGGCACCATCCTGAAGACGAGCCGCACGAACCCGTTCAACGAGGAGGGCGGCGTCGAGGCGGTGCTCGAGACGCTCGAGCAGTTCGACGCGCTGATCGCCATCGGCGGCGAGGACACACTGGGAGTGGCGCACCGGCTGCACGCGGAGCACGGAGCGCCGGTCATCGGCGTCCCGAAGACCATCGACAACGACATCGCGGCGACGGACCAGACCTTCGGGTTCGACACCGCGGTGTCGATCGCGACCGAGGCGATCGACCGGCTGCACACGACCGCCGAGTCGCACGACCGCGTGATGGTGGTCGAGGTGATGGGTCGCCACGCCGGCTGGCTGGCCGTCCAGAGCGGCCTCGCCGGCGGCGCCGACGTCGTGCTGATCCCCGAGTTCCCCGTCACCGTGGAGCGCTGCGCCGAGATGGTGCGCGCCCGCCACGCCCGCGGCCGCGACTTCTCGATCGTCGTGGTGTCGGAGGGCTGGCCGCTCACGCACGAGGCCGGCTCCGAGGGCCTCGCGACGCAGACCGCCGAGCTCGACGCGTTCGGCCACGTGCGCCTCGGTGGCGTCGGCGACCGGCTGGCCGAGGAACTGAAGCGCCTGACCGGCTTCGACACCCGCGTGACGGTGCTCGGCCACCTGCAGCGCGGCGGCTCGCCGACCGCGTACGACCGCGTGCTGGCGACCCGCTACGGGCTGCTCGCGGCCGACCTCGCGACGAGTGGCCGGTACGGCCTGATGACCGCCCTGCGCGGCACCGAGGTGATCCCGGTGCCGCTGGCGGACGCCGTCAAGGAGCTGAAGACCGTGCCCCGCGAGTACTACGCGCTGGCGGAGGCGTTCTTCGGCTAGCCGCCGATCTGCAGGCGGGTGATCCGGTCCTCGTCCGTCGTGAAGCGGTAGGCGACCTCGGCGCTGCCGCCGGGGACGTCGCCGTCGAGGCGGGTGTTGATGCGGTGGCCGTGGTCGCCGAGGACGACGGTGCCGGTGATGGTGGTGGTGTGCTCCTGGGCGGCGGCGCCGTCGCGCCAGAGGCGGATCGCGTCGCTGCCGCGGTGCCGCCGGCCCTCGTCGACGACGTCGGCGTCGTCGGTGAACAGCGCCATGAAGGCGTCGGTATCGCGCTCGGCGGCCACGATGAAGTAGCGGTCGATGACGGCGGGGCGGGTGCCCGGCATGGTGCTCCTCTGATCGGTGGTGCGGTGGGTGGAGCAGGGTCACTGTAGTCGCCGCCCGTCGAGCCGGCGGAGCGGATCCCTGCCAGGCTCGGACGTCTCCGGTCGCTCGTCGCGGTGGTCAGAGATCTGCCAAGTCCCGGTTGTGGATGGAATCATCAGCGTTAGGTGGCGTAGAAGATGAGTCGTTTCGGCGCTTGCGATAGGTGGCGTCTGCGTAGGAGCTGCACGTCTCCGAGGCTGCCTCGAGTGCGCGGAACGAGCCTCCTATTCAGGAGCCAGACGTCGGCCGAAGGCACCCACCTGCTATCCGAGCGCGAGTGCCGCCTTGATGCCGCGATACGCGAGCGCGTCGGCGAAGCGGTCGGCCGGCACGCGTAGACCCACGAACCGTTCCACCACGTCGCCGAAGCGATCCCACGCTCCGTCCAGCGCGACGACGGCCGCGTGCCAGTCGTCGGAGCGGGCGTTGACGCTGCCGATCAGCGCGCGGTTGCCGAGGACGAAGTCGGTGCCGAGCACGCGGCCGTCGACCGAGACGTCCCGGGCCCGGCCATCGATGCCGAGCAGCACCGCCACCCCGCTGCGCCCGAGCAGGCCGACCGATGACGCCATCACCTGCGCGTCACCCGTCGCCTCGAGCACCAGGTCGAACCCGCCGACATCGGCCGCCAGCGCCTCGACCATGCCCTCGCCGGCCGGCACGTAGCGCGCGCCGAGGCCCTCGACCAGCGCCGCCGACTCGCTGTCGGCCGTCGCCAGCCCCGTGACCCACACCTCGAGACCCTCGAGCCGCAACTGCACGGCCGAGAGCATGCCGATCGCCCCGGTACCGAGCACCAGCGCGCGCGCCGGACGCCACACCTGGCGATCGCCCACCGTCCGCGCATGCCGCACGGCGCGCGCGCCGACCGACGTCGGCTCCGACAGCACGCCGATCGACCGGAGCCGCGCCGGCACGGGCACCAGATGCTCGGCGCGCTCGGCCACCAGCTCGCTCGCGAAGCCGTCGAGCGCCGTGATGCCACGCTCCGTGTAGTCGCCCGTCAGGCACGAGTCGGAAGATCCCGCGCCGCACGCCGCACAGTGCCCACACGACCGCCGCACCGTCGCCGCGACCAGGTCGCCGCGCGAGAAGCCGTGTCCGTCGCGCTCGACGCGGCCGAGCATCTCGTGGCCCAGCACCAGCGTGTCGCGACCCGGCGGGGCGACGCCGAAGTGGCCATCGATGATCTCGCGGTCGGTGCCGCAGACGCCGACCTCGACGATGCGGAGCAGCACGGCATCGTCCCCGGCCACGGGCTCGGCGACATCGGCGATGTGCGCCGTACCGGCCGTACCGGGCCGCGTGACGAGCGCCTGCATCAGCCGCCCGGTGTCCGCAGCACCGCGCCCTCCGACGCCGACCCGACCAGCGCCGCGTACCGGCCGAGCACCCCGCCGGTGACCGCGGACTGCGGCCGGATCCACTCGTGCAGCCGGCGCGCGATCTCGACGTCCTCGACGTGCAGGTGCAGCGACCGCCGGGTAACGTCGATCGTCACCAGGTCGCCGTCGCGGACGATCGCGAGCGGACCGCCCCGTGCCGCCTCGGGCGCAACGTGCCCGACCATGAACCCGCGCGTCACGCCCGAGAACCGGCCGTCGGTGACGAGCGCGACCGACTCGCCCAGCCCGACGCCCATCACGGAGGCCGTCACGCTCAGCATCTCGCGCATGCCGGGGCCGCCGGCCGGGCCCTCGTAACGCACGATCAGCACGTCGCCCCCGTTGATGACGCCACCGCGGATGGCGCTGGTGCACGCCTCCTCGCCGTCGAACACCCGCGCCGGCCCGGTCTGCGACGTGCGCGCCGTGCCGGCCAGCTTGATGACCGCGCCCTCCGGCGCCAGGTTGCCGTGCAGTGAGAACAGCAGGCCCGACGGCTTGTACGGCGCGTCGTGCGGATAGGTGACGTCGCCGTCCGGATCCTCCGCCTCGGCCGTCGCCGACTCGAGCGTGCCGCCCTCGACGGCGGGAGCCGAGCCGTCGACGTACCCGCCGCGCACCAGCTCGCGCAGCACCGTCGGCGTGCCGCCCACCCGGTCGAGATCCGCCGCGACGTACCTGCCCGACGGCGCCAGGCTGGCGACGACGGGCGTGCGCGCGGCGATGTCGGTCAGCTCGTCGAGGCTGATCTGCACGCCCGCCTCGTGGGCGATCGCGAGCAGGTGGAGCAGCCCGTTCGTCGACCCGCCGGTCGCGGACACGCCGGCCATCGCGTTGCCGATCGTCGCCCGCGTCAGGAAGCTGCGCGACGTCGGCCCGCCGGCGACGCCGAGGCGCACCGCGAGCTCGCCGGCCCGGGCCGCCGCATCGGCCTTCTCCTCCCGCGCGTCGGCGGGGATGAGCCCGTCGCCGAGGATCGCGAGCCCCAGGCAGTCGAGCGCGATCGCCATCGTGTTGGCGGTGAACTGTCCGGCGCAAGTGCCCGGCCCCCGACACGCGTGGCGCTCGATCTCGTCCAGCTCGGCGCGCTCCATGAGCCCGCGGCCGTGCGCGCCGACCGCCTCCCACACGTCGCCGATCGTCAACGCGCGGTCACGCAGCCGCCCCGCCCGCATCGGGCCGCTGTAGAGCACCACGGCCGGCCGGTCGACGCGCGCCAGCGCCATCAGCGCGGCCGGCGTCGTCTTGTCACAGCCCGTCAGGCACACCAGCGCGTCGAACTGGTGGGCGATGCACATCAGCTCGATCGAGTCGGCGATCACCTCGCGCGACACCAGCGATGCGCGCATGCCCGACGTCGCCTGCGTCTGGTTGTCGGAGACGGCGATCGTGTTGAAGATCAGTGGCACGCCGCCGGCCGCGGTGACGGCCTCGGCGACCTGGTCGGCCAGCTCGCGCTGCGTCAGGTTGCACGGCATCGTGCCGGTCCAGGTCGACGCGATGCCGACGATCGGGCCGTCGAGCCGCTCGGGGTCGATGCCCATCGCGCGGAAGTGAGCGCGGGCGCCGGCCCGGGCCGGGTCGTCGCGGAGCGGGTGCTGCGGCATGGCCGGAAGCCTACTCACGCACCGCCGAGCAGCGGCGCCGCCGCGGCCAGCGTCGCGCGGATCTGCTCGACCCGCGCCCGGTCGGCCTCGCCCGCCGGCTCCACCACCACCCCGCCGAGATCCCAGCTGCGGGCGACGGCGGCGGGATCGCGATCGTCCAGGAGCGCCGCGGCCTGCGCTGCGGCGCCGAGCGCCACCAGCTCGGTCGCGCCGGGCACGGCGATGGCACGGCCCGAGAGCCGCGCCAGCGTGCGCCGCCAGGCGAGGCCCCGCGCGCCGCCGCCGACCACGACCAGCGGCGCGTCGTCGTCGACGTGGCCGCCGGCCGCCGCGATGGCGGCGAACGCGCCGAGCAGCGAGACGGCCGCGCCGTCGTACGCCGCCTGCAGGATCGCGCCCGGCTCGGTGCCGTGCCGGAGCCCGAGCACGAGCCCGCTCGCGGCCGGCAGGTTCGGCGTGCGCTCCCCGTCGAGGAACGGCAGCACCACGACCTCGCCGGCCGGGACCACGGCCTCGCGGTCGAGGCGCAGCAGCGCGGCGAACCGGTCGACGGCCAGCGTGCAGTTGAGGGTAGCGGCGAGCGGCAGGAAGCCGCCCGCGGCGTCGGCGAAGCCGGCCACCGTCCCGCTCGGGTCGCGCGCCGGCCGGCTCGACGTCACGTACGCGGTGCCCGAGGTGCCGAGCGAGATGACCGGCTGGCCCGACCGCGCGCCGAGCGCGAGCCCGGCCGCCATGTTGTCGCCGGTGCCGCAGCCGACCGGGATCCCGGCGCGCAGACCGAGCGTCCCGGCGGCGCCGACCGTGACGTGCCCGGCCACCGCGTCGTGCGCCAGCACCGTCGGCAGCAGCGCCGCGTCGAGCCCGACGCGGGGCAGCCCGAGCACCTCGTCGCAGTACCGCCCCGTCACCGGGTCGAGCCACGCGGTGCCCGACGCGTCGCCGCGGTCGGTCACGCCGGCGCCGCAGAGGCGCTCGGTCAGGAAGTCGTGCGGCAGCCGGACGGCCGCCACCTGCGGCACCAGCTCCGGCTCGTTGCGCACCAGCCACGCCCACTTCGAGACGGTGAACGACGCCACCGGGACGCAGCCCGTCGCCTCGGCCCACCAGGCGGCGCCGCGCTCGGACACCAGCCGCGCCGCGTCGGGCGCGCTGCGCGTGTCGTTCCACAACAGCGCCGGCCGCAGCGGGTGTCCGCCGCGATCCAGGATGACCAGCCCGTGCTGCTGCCCGCCGACCGAGATCGCGTCGATCTCCGCCGCCCGCCGGGTGCCTTGCAGCGCCTCGCGCAGCGCCGTCCACCACACCTCGGGATCGGTCTCGCGGGCACCGCCGGTGCCGGTCACCTCGTGGGTCGCGCGGCCGGTCGCGACGATGGTGCCGTCGGCGCTGTCGACGAGGACGACCTTCGTCGCCTGGGTCGAGGAATCCACACCTGCAACGAGCCGTCCGCGCGTCGCCATCGCCCGCTCCGTTCTCGACACCTGTCCCGAGGGACGCTCAAGTGCGGGCGCGCAACATACATGCACTGCGCCGGACGCGCCGGTCTGGCCGGCGCACCCGGGTTCTACCATTGGGCGAGATGGATCGCCGGTCGCATCGCCTCGCGACACCGCTGGTCGCCGGCGTGGTCATGCTCGTCGCCGGCGCCGCGGTCGGTGCCTCGCTGACCGGCGGGGAGGGCGGCACGTCGCAGCCGGTCTCCCCCCCGACGACCGAGGCCGTCACGACGCTCGCCGATCCCGGCCTGGGCGGCGTCCTGCGCCTGCCGCCGCCGACGCCGGGAGCCTTCGCGGGCACGCTCGTCTGGAACCGGAACGACTGCTCGACCGGCACGCTCGATCTGGCCACCGGCGAGGCCGCCGCCGGGCTGCCGGAGCGCGCCTGCAGCCTGTGGTCGTCCGCCGACGGCGGCGCGATCGCCTTCACGCAGAATTCGAGCCCGGACACGACGGCGCTGCGCGTGCTCGTCCGCGCGACGGGGGCCGTGCACGACGGGCCGGTGCGCGGCGGCGCCACGGCCGTCTCCGGCGACGGTACCGTCGCGACCTGCGGCGCGTCCAAGGTACTCGAGCAGGGGCTCGACGGCCCGCCGCGCACGCTGCCCGGCTGCGGTCCGGCCTACTCCGCCGGACGGCTCCTGCGCATCGCGACCGACGAGCGGCGCGTGGTCGACGACCGCGACCGCACCGTCGTCAAGGCCGGCGCCGGCTCGATCCGGCTGCTGGCCGCGGCCGGTGATCAGGTGGCGGTGGTACGGGTCGAGACGGCCGCGGGCTGGACGGTCGAGGTGTGGCGCGACGGCGGGCAGGTCGGGCGGCTCGAGCTGCAGCGCACCGGCCGGCCGAACGACCTGCGCATCGCACGCGACGGCGCCACGGCGCTGGTTCGGCTGGGCGGACCGCAGGAGTGGGCGCTGTACCGCACGCAGCGCGCCGGCTCGCTCAACGCCATCGGCCGCGAGGAGGTGCGCGAGGGCGTCTTCTCGCCCGACGGCCGTTACGTGGCCGTGGTGGTCTCGAGCGGCATCGTGATCGTCGACGCCGGCCGGCTGGCGCCCGTCGCGGCGTTCGCGGCCGACGCGAAGGAGCTCGCGTGGCTCGGCTGAGGCCCGTCCCGATGATCGCGGCCGTCGTGGCGCTGGTCATCGGCGGTGCGGCGCTGGCATCGGGTGTCGGCTCGGGCAACGACGCTCCCACCACGGAATCGACCGCGGCGGTCGACACCGCCACGTCCACCGTGGCTCCGGCCGGCTCCGTCGCGACGGACACGACCGGCACGGCAACGCTGACCGGCGTGGCGATCGATCCCTCGCTGCCGGTCGGCGACCCCCGGCGGCTACCCCTGCCGGCGCCGGGCGCGCTGCCCGGAGTGCTGCTGACGGGCAGCGGCATCTGCGAGCCCGGCATCGTCGACCTTGCCGACCCCGGCCCGCCCGGGCGGCTCGCCCTGGGCGTGCCGGCCTGCGCGGTGCAGCGCTCGCCGTCGGGCCGGTTCCTCGCCACCTCGACGCGGTTCGAGCCGGAGGGCGAGCCGATCGTCGTCGTCGACACCACCACGGGGGTCACGCGCACGGCGCGCCGGGTCGGCAGCGCCATCGGCCGCGGACCGACCGTGGTCAGCGACCAGGGCGCCGTCGCGACCTGCGAGTTCGCCGGCACCGTCATCGACACGCCGCGCCGCACGCGGCGCGTGCCCGGCAGCGAGTGCGGTCGCATCGCCTATGGCAACCGCATCCTCGCGCTGCGCGACGACCGCCGCACGCTGGTCGACGCCACCACCGGGCGGCAGGTGGTCGAGCTGGCGCAGCGCCTGCGGGGCGAGCTGCCGGTGCTGGCGACGAGCCGCTCGGGGCGGTTGATCGCCGGCTTCGGCTTCGACACGGCCGCGGCGTTCACGTTCGTGACGCTCTACGACCGCCAGGGACGTGTGGTGACGTCCCGACGGCAACTGACGAACGCCTTCCGCGTGCGCGACGTGCAGCTCGCCGACGACGGACGAGCGCTGGCGCTGCGCGGCGACGCCGGCTGGGAGCTGTTCAACCTCGAGACCGGCGACCGCCTGCGGCTGATCGGCCGCTTCCCGATCACGTCCGCCACCGTCTCGCCGGACGGCACCCGGTTCGCCGTCGCGACCCTGCAGGCGATTGTGTTCGTCGACGTCGAGACGCTCGCACCGCAGCTCGCCATCGCCACGCAGGTGCGCGGCGTGTCGTGGCTCGACCGGGTGCCGGCGGCGGGCTGATGCGCGCCGCGACGCTGCTCGCCGTGGGCGTTGCCGGCGTCGTCGCCATCGCGGCCGTCGTATCCGGCGTTCGCGGCGGCGGCGGCGACTCATCCGCCGCGCGCCCGGCCACCACCGTCGCCACCACGACGGCGACCGCCCCGTCGCCGACCGCCGCCGAGTTCCCGGTTGGCGACCTGCGCCGGCTGCCCGCGCCGGCGCCGGGCACCCACGACGGCGACCTCGTCGTGTTCGACGCGCTCACCTGCAACCCGCTCCAGATCGACCTCGCGACCCTCGCGATCAGCCCGAGCACGGCGCCGGCGAGCTGCGTCGTCTGGTCGTCGCCCGGCGGCACGGCGTTCGCGCACGTCGGGCCGCCGAACCTCGAGGAGGTGCAGGTCGGCGCCGCGCCCGAGGAGGTCGGGATCGACGCCCACGTCTCCTTCGCGCCGGGCACGCGCAACGGCGCGCTGACGGTGACGGACGACGGTACCGTCGCGGTCTGCGACGGCGAGAGCGTGCGCGTCTCGCACGACGGCCGCGTCCAGACACTGCGCACGTTCACGTCGGACGGCCAGTTCGACGAGCGCTGCATCACCGGCGCACTGGGTGCGAGCGTCATCCAGCTCCGAGGCGACCGGCGGTCGCTGGTCGATCTGCTGACACGCAAGGTCGTGCGCCGTCTGGCCGAGCCGGTGAACCGGCCGCTGGCCGGCCTGGTCTCCTCGTCCGACGGCCTCGTGATGGCGATCGACATCCACGACGGCACGCCGAGCGGCGTCGTCTACGGGCCCGACGGCGACGTGCTGGTGCCGCGACAGCCCCTCGGCACCAGCACGCGCTTCCGCAAGCTGCTGCTCGCCCGCGGCGGCGGCGCGATCGCGATGCTGACGTCGCGCGGCTGGCAGGTCACGAACACGAAGACCGGGCTGAACATCAATGCGCCCGGCGGCGCGCCGATCACGGACGTCGCCTTCTCGGCCGCCGGTGACGAGTTCGCAGCCGCCACTCAGGTGGGCATTCTCCTCGCAGTCGTCCCCGGCCTCGCTCCGAAGGCCCTGCTGCCGGGCACCTACCAGGCGCTCGTCTGGCTGCCCTAGACGGTGACGCCCTCCGCGACCTCGCCGATCGGCGTGTAGGGCTCGCCGACGCCCTCGGCGACCGCCTCGCTGACGACCTTGCCGGCCATCACGTTCAGGCCGCGGGCGAGGGGCCGCGAGCGACGCATCGCGTCGAGCGGGCCGTAACGGGCGATCAGCTCGACGAACGGCAGCGTCACGTTCGTGAGGCCCTTCGTGGACGTGATCGGCACGGCGCCCGGCATGTTGGCCACGCAGTAGTGGACGACACCGTCGATCTCGTAGACCGGGTCGGAGTGCGTCGTCGGACGTGACGTCTCGAAGCAGCCGCCCTGGTCGATGGCGACGTCGACCAGCACGGCGCCGCGCTTCATCAGGCCGAGCATGTCGCGCGTGACGAGGTGCGGCGCCTTCGCGCCGTGCACCAGCACCGCGCCGATGACGAGGTCGGCGTCGACGATCGCCTCCTCCACCGCATGGCGGTTGGAGATGGAGAGCGTGATGCGGCCGCCGAGCATCGTGTCGAGCTCGCGCATGCGGTCGACCGAGCGCTCGAGCACCCACACGTCGGCCTGCATGCCGACCGCGATCAGCGCCGCGTTGTAGCCGACGATGCCGCCGCCCAGCACGACCACCTTCGCCGGCGGCACGCCGGGCACGCCGCCGAGCAGGATGCCGCGGCCGCCCCTGGGCTTCTCGAGGCTCATGGCGCCCATCTGCGGTGCCAGCCGCCCCGCGACCTCGCTCATCGGCGCCAGCAGCGGCAGCTTGTGGTCGTCGGTCTCGACCGTCTCGTAGGCGATGCACGTCGCGCCCGACTCCATCAGCGCCCGGGTCAGCTCGGCTGCGGGAGCCAGATGCAGGTACGTGAACAGCGTCTGGCCGGCGCGGATGCGCGGGAACTCGGCGGCCAGCGGCTCCTTCACCTTGAGCAGCAGCTCGGCCTCGGCCCAGACCTCCTCGCACGACCCGAGACGAGCGCCGGCGGCCTCGTAGTCGGCGTCGGCGAACGCGCTGCCCAGCCCCGCGCCGCGCTCGACCAGCACCTCGTGGCCGTGCAGCGCCAGCTCGCGCGCACCGGCCGGCGTCAGCGCGACGCGGTACTCGTCGGTCTTGATCTCGGTGACGACCCCGACCTTCATCGATCTCCTGCTTCCGTGTTAGGAGGCCCGCGCCGCAGCGACGAGCTCGACCGTGATATCGGACAGCCGATCGACGTCCGCGGCGAGAATGCGCTCGCCCGGCCCGTGGATCCGCTCCATGCCGCTCGTCAGCACCACGCACTCGAGTCCGTGGCCGTTGAAGATGTGCGCGTCGGCGCCTCCGCCGACCTCTTCGTCGCGCGCCGGGATGCCGGCGGCTTCGAGCGCCCGGCGCGCCAGCCGCACGGCCAGGTCGCCGCGGCGGAACCGGTAGGCGACGTACTCCTCACGCACCGACGTCTCGAGGCTGCACCCCTCGTCGGCGGCGGCCGTGGCTGCCACCTCCAACAGGTACGCGGTCTCCTCGGCCAGGCGACCCATGTCGCGGCTGCGCACCTCGGCCTCGATGCTGCAACCGGCCGGGACGACGTTGCGCGCGACGCCGCCGTGGACGGTGCCGACGTTGGCGGTCGTCTCGTCGTCGATGCGGCCCAGGCGGAACATCGAGATCGCGTTCGCGGCCGCGATGATCGCGCTGCGGCCCTCTTCCGGAGCGATCCCGGCATGCGCAGCCTGGCCGCGGAACTCGAGCGAGATGGTGTTCTGCCCCGGTGCCGCCATGACGATGCCGCCGAGCGAGCCGGCGTGGTCGTAGACGAAGCCGACGCGCGACTTCAGCAGCGTGTGGTCGAACTGCTTGGCGCCCTGCAGTCCGACCTCCTCCTGCGGCGTCAGCACGATCTCGATGCCGGCGTGCGACAGGCCGTCGACGATCACCCGGCGGACGCCGTCGAGCATGCCGGCGATGGTGGCCTTGTTGTCGGCGCCGAGGATGGTGTCATTCGCGTTCACGACGTAGTCGCCCTCGATGCGCGGGTCGATCGACGTCGAGGCCGGCACCGTGTCGGTGTGCGCGCAGAGGAAGATCGGCGTGCCCGCGACGGTGGCCGGCAGGTGCGCGTACAGGTTGCCCGTGTCGCCGTTGAGACGTGACCCGGCGTCGTCCTCCGTCACCTCGAGGCCGAGATCGCGCAGGTAGGCGGCGCAGCGGTCGGCCGTCGCCCGTTCACGACCCGAGGGCGTGACGAGTGCGGCGAGCTCGAGGAAGAACGCGAGCGCGGCGGGCGCGGTGGTGGTCGTCATCCGTTGGCTGCCGTGGCGGCGGTGCTGCCGGCACGGGTGTGGAGCCGCTCGACCGCGGCGCCCACGAAGTCGCGGAACAGCGGGGCGGGCCGCGTCGGACGCGACTTGAACTCGGGGTGGAACTGGCTGGCCACGTAGAACGGATGGTCCGGCAGCTCGATCACCTCGACCAGATCCCGCCGTGCGAACACGCCGGAGATCACGAGGCCGGCCGCTTCGAGCTTCGGACGCAGCGCGTTCGAGACCTCGTAGCGGTGGCGGTGGCGCTCGTGGATCAGCTCGGCACCGTAGGCGGCGCGGGCCTTCGTGTCGGGCCGCAGCTGCACGGGCTCGGCGCCGAGACGCATCGTGCCGCCCTTGTCGACGAGCTCCTTCTGCTCGGGCAGCAGGTCGACGATCGCGTACGGCGTCTCGAGGTCGAACTCGGCCGAGTTGGCGCCGTCCATGCCGCAGACGTGGCGCGCGTACTCGATCACCGCCACCTGCATGCCGAGACAGACGCCGAGGAACGGCACGCCCTGCTCGCGGGCGAACTGCGCCGCCATGATCTTGCCCTCGATGCCGCGGACGCCGAAGCCGCCGGGGATGAGGATGCCGTGCGCCTGGATGAGGCGATCGCGCACCTCGGCTCGGGACAGCGCCTCGGCGTCGACGAAGTCGAGGTCGATGTTGTGGCCGTGATGGATGCCGCCGTGACGCAGCGCCTCGACGACCGACTTGTACGCGTCCTGCAGCTGCACGTACTTGCCGACGACCGCGATGCGGACCGGCCCCTCGAGGCCGTCGACGCGATCCGCGAGCGCCATCCACTCCTCGAGGTCGGGCGGGTGCGACTCGATGCCGAACCGCCGCAGGACGAAGTCGTCGAAGCCCTGGGCGTGCAGCGCGAGCGGCACGCGGTAGATGTTGGAGGCGTCCTGCGCGGCGACCACGGCCTCGGTGTCGAGGTCGGCGAACAGGGCGATCTTGGAGCGCAACTCGCGCGACAGCGGCTGGGCCGACCTGCAGACCACCACGTCGGGCGTGATACCGATGCGCCGCAGCTCGTTGACCGAGTGCTGCGTCGGCTTCGTCTTCAGCTCGCCGGCGGCCTCGATCATCGGCACGAGCGTCACGTGCACGTAGACGACGTTGTCGCGGCCGACCTGGTTGCGCAGCTGGCGGATGGCCTCGAGGAACGGGAGCGACTCGATGTCGCCGACCGTGCCGCCGATCTCGACCAGCACGATGTCGACGTCGGACGCCTCGGAGACGCGCAGGATGCGGCGCTTGATCTCGTCGGTGATGTGCGGGATGACCTGCACCGTCGACCCGAGGTAGTCGCCGCGGCGCTCCTTGCGGATCACGTGATCGTAGATCGCGCCGGCGGTCGCGTTCGACAGCCGCGACGTGTTCTCGTCGATGAAGCGCTCGTAGTGGCCGAGGTCGAGATCGGTCTCGGCCCCGTCCTCCGTCACGAACACCTCGCCGTGCTGGAACGGGCTCATGGTGCCCGGGTCGACGTTGATGTAGGGGTCGAGTTTCACGACCGCCACCTTCATGCCCCGGCACTTCAGGAGCCTTCCTAACGACGCAGCAGTGACGCCCTTCCCCAGGGACGACACCACACCACCGGTTATGAACACGTACCGGGTCCGCGACTCCATCAGACGCTACCTCCCGCGTGGGCTGTCACGGGTCCAGGATGGTATCGGTCCGGGCTACGGGACGAGGGCGATCACCCTCGCCGGAGCCCCCGAAGCGGCCTCGATCCGGGCCGCGCCGACCACGATCCAGGCCCCGGTGGGCGGCAGTTCGTCCAGCGAGACGAGCCCTTCGAGGTGCCACATCCCGGCCGGCAGCGTGATGTGGTGGACCGGAAAGGTGTCCTCGGTTCCGGGGTCGATGCCGAGCGTGTCGATGCCGATCCCGGCCACCTGGCGGTCGACCAGCAGCTGTGCGGCGTCGGTGGCCAGGCCGGGGAACCGCAGGTCGGTCAGGTAGCGGGCGTCGTCGCCGCGGAGCTTGTCCCAGCCGGTCAGCACCAGCACCGCCGTGCCGGGCTGGATGGTGCCGTGCTCGGCCTCGAACGCCTCGAACGTCGCCGCCGGGATGTGCAGGTCGGCATCGGCGGCGCTCGCCCCGCGCACGTCGACCACGACGGCCGGCCGCACCAGCTGGTCGACCGGGATGGCGTCGACGCGGATGCCGTCGCGCGCGAAGTGCGCCGGCGCGTCGATGTGCGTGCCGAGATGCTCGTCGAGCGAGAGGCGGCGGTGGTAGGCCGTACCGCCGGTCTCGAACGACTCGGCGACCTCGGCCTCGAGCGGTCGGCCTCCCGGCCATGGCGGTGTCGCCGGTCCGGCCGGCTGGGTGAGATCGACGATCCGGACGCCCGTCAGCATCGGCGCAGGATAGGCGAGGGCGCCGGAGGCCGGGTCGGAGGAGATTTGTCTGACTTCAGTCAGACAATCTGCGTGCGACCAAACGCGCGCAACCCGCGCCCGACCACGCGCGGTCCCGCACCGGTCGCGCGATCCGCGTGCCTTCCGCGCGTGTTCCATGAGCGGGGTCTGACCCCCGAAAACCTCCATTCGGGGTCTGGCCCTCGCGACTATCGGCACGAGCCTCGAGTCGGCTCGACCGGCTGCGGGCTCTGTCGCAGATCGTCGTCGGCGGAGGCGTCAGGTGCGGAGCGCACGGGCCAGCTGGAGGGCCTCCGCGGAGTCCTCCTCACCGCCCAGCATGCGGGCCAGTTCGACGTCGACGGCGTCGCCCTCGAGCTTCTCCACGCGGGTGACGGTCGGGTCGCCCGGCTCCTTCACAACCCGGAAGTGGTGGTCGGCGAGCGCCGCCACCTGCGCCAGATGCGTGATGCAGATGACCTGCGCGGTCTGCGCGAGCGCCGCCAGCTTCTCGCCCACGGCGCGAGCGGTGCGGCCACCGACGCCGGCGTCGACCTCGTCGAACACGAGCATCGGTATGCCGCTGCGCTCCTGCGCGGCGACGCGGATGGCGAGCGAGATGCGCGACAGCTCGCCGCCCGACGCCGTCTCGGCGACGCTCCCCCACGTGCCACCCGGGTTGGGCGCGACCAGCAGGCGCACCTCGTCGGCGCCGTTCAGGCCGGGCTCGCGCGCCTCGACGCGCACGTCGACCCGGGCCTCGGCCATCCCGAGGTCGGCCAGCTGGCGCTCGATCGCCCGCGCGAACTTCGCGCCGGCCGTGCGCCGGGCCGTCGACAGCGTGTCGGCCGCGCTGCGCACGACCCCCGCGGCGGCCGTCTCGGCCTCGCGCAGCCGCGCCAGCTCGGTGTCGCGGCGGCCGAGCCGGTCGAGGCGGTCGCGCGCCTCGTCGGCGGCCTGCAGCGCGCCCTCGACCGAGCCGTGACGACGTGCCAGGTCGTCGAGCAGCTCCAGCCGGCCCTCGAGCTGCTCCAGCCGGGCGGGATCGGACTCGACGCCCGCCGCATAGCCGTGCAGCGAGCGCGCCACCTCCTCCAGCCGCACGAGCGCGTCGCGCAGCTCGGCGCCGATGGTGGCGAGATCGGGATCGAAGCCCTCGGCGGCGGCCAGTGCGCGCTCGGCCAGGCCGACGGTGGTGACGGCGCCGTCGCCATCGGTGGGCTCGAGCAGGTGCGCGGCGCCGCCGGCAGCCTGCAGCAGCGCGTCGGCGTGGCGCAGACGCTCGCGCTCGGCCCGCAGCCGCTCACTCTCGCCCACCTCCGGCGCCACGGCGTCGACGCGGCGCACGAGGTCGCCCAGATCGTCGATCAGCCGGCCGGCGCCGGCGGCGTCCGACTCGGCCGCCGCCAGCGCACGGCGCGTCTCCGCGAGGCCGTGCCAGGCGTCGGACATGGCGTGCAGGCGGTCGACCTGCTTCGGCCCGGCGAAGCCGTCGAGCAGCGTGCGCTGCACGGCGGGGCGCGTCAGGGCGCGGGCCTCGTGCTGCGAGACGACCGATACCAGCTCCTCGCCGGCGGCGGCCAGCGCGGCGCGGGTCGTGGCACGGCCGCAGGCGAGCGCACGGCCGCGGCCGTCGGCGGTGACGCGGCGGGCCAGGATCAGCGGCTCGTCCTCGTCTCCGGCCAGCTCGCGAACGCCGTCGAACGCTTCGCGGGCGAGCATCCCGGGCGGCAGCGCGAACGCAGCCTCCACGTACGCCTCCGGCCCGTTCGGGCCGACCAGCGAGCTGTCGGTGCGGCCGCCCAGGGCGAGGTCGAGAGCACCGGTGACGATGGTCTTGCCGGCGCCGGTCTCGCCCGTCAGCACCGTCAGCCCGGGGCCGAGCTGCAGGTCGGCGTCGCGGATCACGACGAGGTTGGAGACGACGAGGCGCTCGAGCATCAGCGGGCGAAGGTGGCGCGATAGCGGGCCAGGAACGGGCGGTCGTGCAGCATCGCGAGCGTCGCCGTCGACAGCCCGAGCCGGATCTCGGCCACGCCACCCTCCTCCAGCGAGCCGACCACGTGTCCGTCCACCACGACGCGCGACGAGAACCCGATCGAGTGCGACGTGATGCGGATCTTGTGGTTGTGCGAGAGCACCAGCGGCCGCGCATCGAGCGCGTGCGGAGCGACGAAGGTGAGCACCATCGCATCGACGCCCCAGCCCATGATCGGGCCGCCGGCCGAGAGGTTGTAGCCGGTCGAGCCGACCGCGGTGGCGATCACGACGCCGTCGCAGCCGCGCTCGCCCATGTCGACACCGTTGATCTGCCAGCCGAGCGTCGCCATGCGCCCGTGGGTCGAGCTCGACACCAGCACGTCGTTGATGGCGGTGTGCCGCCGCCCCTGGTGGACGAGCTCGATGGTCGGCAGGCTGACGGTCTCGTACCGGCCCTCGAGCACCTCGGGCAGCCGTCCTACGAGCTCGTCCGCCGTGAGCGACGTGAGGAACCCGACGCGCCCGAAGTTGATGCCCATCACCGGCACCCGCGTGTCGAGGAACCGCTGCAGGGCGCGCAGCATCGTGCCGTCGCCGCCCAGCACCAGCACGAGGTCGGCGGCGCCCGACTCGTCCCACGGATCGGCGTTCGCGGCGATGCCGGGATGCTTGTTGCGCTCGTCGGCCGGCATCAGCAGCGTCCCGCCCGAGGCGCGCACCAGCTCGAGCACCGTGCCGAGCGCGTGGCGCGTCCGGTCGGAGTCGCCGTGCGTGATGACGGCGCAGCGCCGGATCGGCCGCGCCTCAGGCTCCGGCGGCGTCACGGGCGAGGGCGGCGGGGTCGGGAGCGGGTCGCTGGAAGGCGTCGACATGGTCGGATGAGACGATTGCGAGCAGGTACTCGTGGTTGCCGGCGGGACCCGGATGGCCGGAGTCGACGGCGCCGAGTGGCATCCCGCCAAGTTCGCAAGCGTAGCGGGCGACCCGCTCGACGGCGGCCGCGCGCACGACGGGATCCCGCACCACGCCTCCCTTCGGCACGTGGTCGCGACCCGCTTCGAACTGCGGCTTGACCAGCACCAGCGCCCGCCATGGCGCGTCCGCGGCGGCCAGCGCCGGGCCGAGCACGAGCGTCAGCGAGATGAACGACACGTCGGCCACGACGAGGTCCGGCCGGAAGGGCAGCGCGACCGGGTCGAGGTCGCGTGCGTTGGTGCGCTCCAGCACGGTCACGCGCGGATCGGTGCGCACCCGCTCGTGCAGCTGCCCGTAGCCCACGTCGAGGGCGATCACCGCGGCCGCGCCGCGCTGCAGCAGGCAGTCGGTGAAGCCGCCGGTCGAGGCTCCGACGTCGAGCGCGTGTGCGCCCGCCACGTCCCAGCCGAAGGCGTCGAGCCCCGTCGCCAGCTTCGCCCCCGCGCGCGATACATACGGCGCCTGTTCGGCCACCGCGACCGTGGCGTCGTCGGCGACGCGCGTGCCCGCCTTCGTCACCACCACGCCGTCGACGCGGACGTGGCCGCCCATGACCAGGCCCTGCGCCCGGCCGCGCGTCTCGACGAGCCCGCGGGCGACGAGCACGACGTCGAGTCGCTCGCTCAGCTCTCGACCCTCGGGCGCGGCGTTCGCATGGCGGCTACAGGGTACGCCGTGCGTGGGTGACGAGATCCACGCGGATTGTGCCGCCGCGGTCGCCCGGTCAGCGATCGCGCGCGTACACGCGCTCGGCCAGGCCCGCGAGGGATTCCGGCCGGCCCGGCAACGCGTCGAGCAGCTCCGCACAGCGGCGCTCGGAGGCGTCGGCCAGCGCGCGCGCCCGCTCGATGCCGAGCACCGTCACGAACGTGCGCTTGTCGTGCGCCACGTCGGAACCGGCGGGCTTGCCGAGCTGCTCGTCGGTGCCCGTCGCGTCGAGCACGTCGTCGACCACCTGGAAGCCGGCGCCGAGCTCCTCCGCGAAGGCCAGGTACGCCTGTTCGGTCGCGGCCGGCGGCGCCACCAGCGCCAACCCGGAGGCGACCGAGGCGCTGATCAGTCGCCCCGTCTTGAGGCCCGACATGCGGCGCAGCCACGCCTCGTCGGGCGCGGTCGGCGGGCGGACGTCGAGATACTGGCCGGCGATCATGCCGTCGATGCCGGCGAACAGCGCGGCCAGCACCGCCGCGCGCCGCGAGGCCGGGCAGCGCAGCCGCTCCAGCACCAGGCCGTAGGCGCCGTTCAGCAGCGCATCGCCTACCAGCACCGCGGCGTCCTCGCCGTAGCGGATGTGGGTGGTCGGGCGGCCGCGGCGCAGGTCGTCATCGTCGATCGCCGGCAGGTCGTCGTGCACGAGCGAGAAGGTGTGCATCCACTCCAGCGCAGCGGCCACCGGCAGCGCCGCCCGGGTATCGCCGCCGAGCGCCTCGACCGTGGCCAGGCACAGCAAGGGCCGCAGCCGCTTGCCGCCGGCGACGAGCGGGTACCAGACGGCGTCCTCGAACGGCTCGAGGTCGAGCTCGAGCGAGGCGCGGCGCTCGCGGGCGAGCAGGCCGAGGTAGTCGTCGAAGACCGTCGCCAGCTGGCTCGGGAACGTGGCGACCATCACAGCAGCCCGAGCTGGGCGTCGTCGCCCTCGTCGTCGGCGACGGCCCGGCGCTGGCGCTCGACCTCGGCCGAGACCTCCTGTGCGACATCGTTCAGCTCACCCAGCACGTCGGCCGCCGTGGCTGCATCGGGTGCCGCCTCGAGCCGCGCCCGGGCCTCCTCGAGGCGATCGAGCAGCGACTTCAGGTGGTCGATGCGGTCGTCCACGCCTACAGGCTACCGGCCCACGCCGAGCGCTCGCGCTACGCCTCCGAGAATGCCGTTCACGAAGATCGCGGCCTCAGGCGACGCATACCGTTTGGTGAGGCGGACGGCCTCGTCGATGGCGACGGACGCGGGGATGTCGGGCTTCTCGGCCAGCTCCAGCACGGCGATGCGCAGCGCGGCTCGCTCGATGGCCGCGATGCGGTCGACCGTCCAGCCGGTGGCGTGCTCGGCGATCAGCATGTCGAGCCGGCCCGGATCCTCCAGCACCGACTCGACCAGCTCCTGCGCGTAGGGCGGCACCGGCGAGCGGGCGTCGGCCTCGTACGCCGCGTACAGCTCGGGCAGGTCGTGGCCGGTCACGTCGTGCTGGTACAGCAGCACCAGCGCGACGCGGCGCGCCTGCCGGCGGGAGGCGCTCATCGCAGCACCGCAACGCGGCCCTCGGCGCGGCGATCCGGGTGCTCGCTCATGCCGAGCCCAGGTGCGGCAGGTCGGCCGCAGCCTCTTCGATGTACGAGGTCGTGTACAGGCCGCTGCGGAACCGCGCCTCCTGCAACACGTCGAGGTGCAGATCGCGCGTCGTCTTGATGCCCTCGACGACGGTCTCCGAGAGCGCCCGGATCGACCGCATGATGCAGGCCTCGCGGTCCTCGGCGTGCACGATCACCTTCGCGAGCAGCGAGTCGTAGGTGGGCGGCATCCGGTAGCCCGAGAACGCGTGCGTGTCGACGCGCACGCCAGGGCCGAGCGGCGGATCGAACCGCGTCACGAGGCCGGCGCTGGGCAGGAAGCCCTTCGACGGATCTTCCGCGTTGAGGCGGAACTCGATCGCGTGGCCGCGCATCTCGGCCCGGCCCGTGCGCGCCAGGCGCTCGCCCGACGCCACGCGCAACTGCTCGCGCACCAGATCGATGCCGGTGACGGCCTCGGTCACGGGATGCTCGACCTGCAGGCGCGTGTTCATCTCCATGAAGTAGAACTGGCGGTCGGCGCCGACCAGGAACTCGATCGTCCCCGCGTTCAGGTACTCGATATGACGGCACGCCTTCTCCGCGGCCTCGGCCATCGCCGTACGGGTGGCGTCGTCGAGAAAGGGCGAGGGCGCCTCCTCGAGCAGCTTCTGGTGGCGGCGCTGGATCGAGCACTCGCGCTCGCCGCAGATGAGCACGCCGCCGAACGCGTCGCAGATCACCTGGATCTCGACGTGGTGCGCCGCGATGACCGCCTTCTCGAGGTACATGCCGCCGTCGCCGAACGCGGCCTGCGCCTCCTGCGATGCGGCGCGGAACAGGTCGCCGAGATCCTCCGGCCGGTCGACCAGGCGCATGCCGCGCCCGCCGCCGCCGGCAGCCGCCTTGAGCAACACCGGATAGCCGGCGGCCGCGGCGATCGGCTCGGCCTCCTCGGGCGAGGCGAGCCGGCCGGGCGAGCCCGGCACCAGCGGCAGCCCGGCCTCGCGCATCGCCTGCTTGGCCGACGCCTTGTCGCCCATGATCTCCATGACGTGCGAGGACGGCCCGACGAAGATCAGGTCGTTGTCCGCGCAGGCCGCGACGAACTCGGTGTTCTCCGACAGGAAGCCGTAGCCCGGGTGGATCGCGTCGCAGCCGGTGGTGGTGGCAGCGGCGATCACGTTCGGGATGACGAGGTAGCTCTGCGCCGCCGGCGGCGGGCCGATGCAGATGGCCCGGTCGGCGAGCCGCACGGCGAGCGAGTCGCGGTCGGCCGTGGAGTAGACCGCGACGGCCTCGATGCCGAGCTCGTGGCAAGCGCGGATCACCCGGACGGCGATCTCGCCCCTGTTCGCGACGAGGACCCGCCGGATCACGGCTCCAGCTCGAACAGCGGCTGGCCGAACTCGACCGCCGTCCCATCTTCGACCAGGACCTTGGAGATCACGCCGGCGTGTTCCGACTTCAGCTCGTTGAACAGCTTCATCGCCTCGAGCAGGCAGAGCGGCTGGCCGACCTCGATGTGGTCGCCGACGGCCACGAATGCCGCCTCGCCGGGAGCGGGCGCGCGGTAGAAGTTACCGACGATCGGACTCTCGATGACCACGCCGGCGGGTGCAGCGGGCGGCGGCACGACCGAGTTGGCGGGTGCCGCGGCGACGGCAACGGGCAGAAGCGCCTGGTCCTCCTGCTTGCGCACGGTGATGCGCGTGCCCCCGTCCTCGACGGTCAGCTCGCCAGCGCCCGAGTCCTCGAGGATCTCGACCAGCCGGCGCACGCGCTCGGCCTCGCCGGCGTCGGCGGTGCGGGCGATGGCGGCGTTGGGGAAGTCGCGGCCGCGGACGCGTTCGATCAGCGCGCGGGCGTCGTCGCCGAACAGCGCGACCAGGCACAGCTCCTCTTCGGAGCTGGCGATGCCGTCGGCCTGGGCACGGGCGACGTCCAGCCCGGGCACCTCGATCTGGTCGCGGGCCGGATCCTGCGCGCGGGCGGCGGCGATGGCCTCCTCGGAGATGGTGCCGGGCGTCTGCCCCCACTCGCCGAGCACCAGTTGGCGCATCTCCTCGGTCATCGACGTCCAGCGCTGGCCGGACAGCACGTGGTCGACGGCCTGGCGCACGATCAGCGTGCCGACGGGCGATGCGGTCGGCGGGAAGCCGATCTCGGCCCGGACGACGTGGAACTCCTCCAGCACCTCGTTCAGCCGGTCGGACGCGTCGAGGTGCGTGAGCCGGCGCTCGAGGTTGGCGATCAGGCCCGAGTTGACCCGGTTCAGCGCCGCCAGCAGCGACACGTGCGGCGACACGCGGGGCACGGCCGAGCCGGCGCCGAGCAGCTCGTCGATCGAAGTCGCGATCTCCCACGCCCGGTCGAGGTCGAGGCCGGGGTCGCCGCCGACGCCCGCGAGCGCCTGCGAGAACAGCTCGGCGCTGGCGCGATACGCGCCGATCGCCACCGGGTAGGCGGCCGTCGCGACCGGGTCGGCGCCCGCGCGGGCGGCCTCCAGCGAGACGGCGAGCGCGGTGCCGCCGGGCCCCTGGCAGTAGAGGCCGACGGGCACGCCGGCGGCCTCGTGCAAACGCTTCACGAGCGTCGCCGCGGCGGCGGGCTCGAGCCGGCCGGCGGGGTCGTGGAGCATGATCCGGTCGGCGCCCAGCTCGCGCAGGCGGCGGGCGCGCTCGACCAGGAAGTCGTCGTCGCCGCCCGGCGCGTCGGCGTAGACGAGGCCGGCGTACAGCCGCCCCCCGGCCTCGCGGATGGCCTCGGCCGGCACGGCCAGGTCGTTGGCGTCGTTGAGCGGGTCGTGCAGCCGGAAGATGTCGATGCCCGACTCGGCGGCGCAGAGGATGAAGCGCCGCACCAGGTCGTCCTTGGCGGGTCGCGCGCCGACCAGGAACGTGCCGCGCAGCGCCATCACGAGCGGCGTGCGCGTGGCGCGCTGGCGGTACAGGCGGATGCGCTCCCAGGGGCTCTCGACGCCGCGCACGATGGCCTCGCGGAAGCACCCGCCGCCCGACACCTCGAGCGCGTGGTAGCCGACCTCGTCCAGCTCGGAGCACAGGTCGAGCAGGCGCCCGGTCGGGATGCGCCCGGCGAGCGGCTCCTGCCCCAGCAGGCGGAGCGTCGTGTCGATGAGTCGGGTCACGGCGTCACGTCAGGCGCGCGAGATGTAGCGGCCTTCGCGCGTATCGACCTTCACGCGATCGCCGACGTTCACGAACAGCGGCACCTGCACGTTCGCGCCGGTCTCCAGCGTGGCCGCCTTGGTGACGTTCGAGACCGTGTCGCCCTTGACGCCGGGCTCGGTGTCGGTGACCGCGAGCTCGACCGACGCGGGCAGCTGCACCGTGGCCGGCGTGCCGTCGACCGACACCAGCTGCACGGTGTCGCCGACCTTCATCCAGGGCAGCTCCTCGGCCACCTTCACCTTGGCGAGATGCACCTGGTCGTAGGTGGCGACGTCCATCAGCACGACGTCGTCGCCGTCCTCGTACAGGTACTGCACGTCCTCGTAGCTGGTGATGATGCGCTGGAACTTCTCGCCGGCCCGGAACGTGCGCTCGATGACGGCGCCCGACGTGAACGCCTTCAGCTTGGTGCGCACGAACGCGCCGCCCTTGCCCGGCTTCACGTGCTGGAACTCGACGATGCGGTAGACGGTTCCCTCCACGTCGACGTGCATGCCGTTCTTGAACTGGTTGGTGGACACCATCTCGGCCATTCGGTCACTCAGCCTATCGTGGAGCCTTCGCGGGTGAGCCATTCGATCGCCTGCCGGTAGCCATCGGGGCCCTCGCCCTTGATGCGGTGCGAGACGATGCCCTCGAGCACCGAGTGGCGCCGGAAGTCCTCGCGCGCCTCGATGTCGGACAGGTGCACCTCGACGACCTCGACGCCCTGCTCGACGACGTACTCGATCGCGTCGCGGATGGCGTAGGAGTAGTGCGTCCAGGCGCCCGGGTTGACGGCCATGCCGTGCGTTGCCCAGCCGACCGCCTCGTGGAGGTTGTCGACGAACGCGCCCTCGTGATTCGTCTGGAAGCAGCGCGCGGTGGTACCGCTCTCCCGCGACCACTTGTAGATCTTCGATTCGAGGTTGGAGAGCGTCAGCGAACCGTAAAGCTCGGGGTCGCGTCGCCCCAGAAGGTTCAGATTGACGCCGTTCAGGACGGCGATCACAGGGCTGATGCTACAGCCCGCATCAGCGGGTCGTCCCCAGGGTCGATGCCGAACACGGGCGATCCGACCGCATCGAGCAGCACCAGCCGGGGACGACCGCCGGTCCGCTTCTTGTCGCCGCGCATGGCCGCCTGCACGTCGGCGGCGGTCAGTCCGGTGGCCCGCGTGGGCAGTCCCGCGCGCTCCAGGATCTGCTGCGTCTCGCCCAGGACGGCGTCGTCCAGGCCGCGCAGCTCGACCGACAGGCGCAGCGCTGCGAGCAGCCCGATCGCAACCGCCTCGCCGTGGAGCAGCTCGCCGTAGCCGGCCGCCGCCTCGACGCCGTGGCCGATCGTGTGGCCCAGGTTCAGCACCGCGCGCAGGCCCTGCTCGGTGGGATCCTCGCCCACCACGCGCGCCTTGTAGGCGGCGGTGAGGCGCACCAGCTCGGTGCGCTGCCCGACCTCCCCCAAGCCCGGCTGCCAGGCGCGCACGATCTCCCACAGTCGGCCGCCGGCCAGCAGCGCCGTCTTGACGACCTCGGCGAACCCGGCCGCCCACTCGCGCCCGGGCAGCGTCTCGAGCACCACGGGATCGGCGATCACGGCCTCGGGCAGGTGGAACGCGCCGACGTCGTTCTTCGCGGCGACATCGATGGCGGTCTTGCCGCCGATCGCCGCATCGACCTGGCCGACCAGCGTCGTCGGCACCGCGATCCACGCCAGGCCGCGGCGGAAGGTGGCCGCCGCGAACCCGGCGACGTCGGTGACGGCGCCGCCGCCGATGGCGACCACGACGTCGCAGCGCTCCAGCTCGGCAGCGGCGAGGCCGCGCCACAGGTCGTCCAGCTGGCGGATCGACTTGGCGCGCTCGCCGCCGGGCACCACGATCGTGTCGGCGGCCGTCGCCGGGGCCAGCGTCGCGACGGCGTCGTCGACGATCACCGCGGCCCGGCGATCGCCGATCACGTCGTCGAGCGTCGCGATGGCGCCCGGCCGGCAGCGCGCGGCGACGACGATCGACGCCGCCACGACCGCGGGTGCCGGCGAGCCGTCGACCTGCACGTCGCAGGCCTCCGCATACCCCGACCGGCGCTCGGCGTGCAGCGTCCGGAAGGAGCCCTCGTCGCGGGCCAGCGGCCGGTGGGCGCTCTCCGGCTCGACCCGCTGCCAGGCGGTGTCGGCCGACACGTCGAGCCACACCAGCGTGCAGCGCCCGCGCACGAGGGCCGCTGTCCGACCGCGCAGCGCGCCGCCGCCGAGGGCGAGCACGCCCGCGTCGCCGTCCAGCAGCCGCGCGATGGCGGCAGCCTCGATCTCGCGGAACGCCGCCTCGCCGTCACGCTCGAAGATGTCGGGGATCGTGCGCCCGGCCGTGCGCTCGATCTCGTCGTCGGCGTCGGCGAACGGCACGCCGCGGCGCTCGGCCAGCAGCCGGCCGACCGTCGACTTGCCGGAGCCCATGAACCCGACGAGGACGAGCCTGGTCACGGCATCCAGGGAATGCGCGCCAGGTACGCGCGGTGCGCGGCGAGCAGGTCGCCGACGGAGTCGCCGCCGAACTTCTCGCGCACGCAGCGGGCGACCTCGAAGGCCAGCACCGCCTCGGCCACGACGGCGGCGGCCGCGATCGCGGTGGTGTCGGAGCGCTCGACCAGCGCCATCGCATCCTCGAACGTGTCGATGGTGGCCGTCCGGAGCGGCTTCATCAACGTCGGCAGCGGCTTCATCGCGATGCGCACGACGATCGGCTCGCCGTTCGACATGCCGCCCTCGAGACCACCGGCGCGGTTGGTGCGGCGGCGAAACGACGAGTCGTCGAACTCCAGCTCGTCGTGCACCGCCGAGCCGCGCAGGGCGGCGTTCGCGAACGCGTCGCCGATCTCGACGCCCTTCATCGCCTGGATCGCAAGCGCCGCGGAACCGAGGCGCGCGTCGAGCCGCAGCCGCGGCTCGGTGTGCGAGCCGAGGCCTGGCGGGCAGCCGAAGATGCGCACCTCGACGATGCCGCCGAGCGTATCCTGGTCGCGCTTGGCGTCGTCGATCGCGGCCAGCATCTTCTGCTCGGCCGCCGCGTCGAGGCACTCCAGCTGCGAGTCGGCACGACGCGCGAAATCGGCTGCGGTCAGGTCGGGCTGCCGGTCGGCCTTCACGTCGCCCACCTGCACCACGTGGCCGAGCACCTCGATGCCGAGCAGCGTCAGCAGGTCCTTCGCGATGGCACCCACGGCCACGCGCGCACACGTCTCACGCGCCGACGCGCGCTCCAGCACGTTGCGCACGTCGTCGAGCTCGTACTTCATGACGCCCGACAGGTCGGCGTGGCCGGGCCGCGGCACGTTCACCTTGCGCCAGCGACGCGTGGCGACGGCGTCGAGCTCCTCCTGCGTGACCTCCCAGGCGCTCATCGCCGCGCCCCAGTTGGCGTGGTCGCGGTTGGCGACCATCAGCGAGATCGGGCCACCCAGCGTCTTTGCGTGGCGCATGCCGCCGAGGATCTCGGCGGTGTCCTGCTCGATCTTCTGGCGCGGCGAGCGCCCGTAGCCCGCCTGCCGCCGCGCAAGGTCGCGCTGCATGCGGTCGCGGTCGACGACCAGCCCGGCGGGGAAGCCCGAGACGATCGCGACGATGCCCGGGCCGTGCGACTGGCCACTGGTGACGAGCTGCAGATCCATCCTGCTCCCACGGTATCCCAAGGCGCCGCAGGCGCGATGCAGCGAACCAAAGGGTGAACACCGGCGAACGATCCGTGACAATGCGATCGCGCGCGATACCTTGAGCTCGTGAACTCCGACCGCGGCATTCCGCTTGGCCGTGCGGCCTTCCTCGGCACCGTCGTCGCGGGCATCGGCGGCATCGCGCTCACGTCGCGCTTCTCGAACGCCGTCTCGAACGCCATGTCGGGCGTGGCCGGGGCGATCCCCGTCGTCAACGAGATCGCGCCCACGTCGGGCTGGCGCATCTACGCGGTCAACCCGCCGATGCCGGTGTTCGACCCGGTCGGCTACCGCCTCAAGATCGGCGGCCAGGTGGAGAAGCCGGTCGAGCTGACGTATGCCGAGCTGCTGGCCCTGCCGACCGTCGAGCAGGTGTCCGACTTCCACTGCGTGACCGGCTGGTCGGTGCTGAAGGTGAAGTGGCGCGGCGTGCGGCCGCAGACGCTGATCGACCTCGTGCGGCCCAAGGCCGGCCTGCGACAGGTGACGTTCTCCTCCCTGGAGGATCCGTACGTCGACGGCCTCGCGCCCGACCAGTTCACGCTGCCCGACACCCTGATCGCGACCCACATGGACGACCTGCCGCTGACCCGCGCGCACGGAGCGCCGGTGCGCGTCGTGATCCCGCCGATGTACGGCTACAAGGGCGTCAAGTGGCTGTCCGACATCCGCTTCGACGCCACCGAGTCGACCGGCTACTGGGAAGAGCGAGGCTATGACGTCGACGCCTGGATCGGTCACAGCAATGGACTCGGTTAGGCCTGAATCCGCTGTGGGACGTGTGCATCGCATCCCGCCAGGAGCCATGGGGCCGCTCCCCGGCAGGGCTCCGGCCGTGTCGCTTCGCTCCGGCGGCCTCCACCCTGCCGGTGCGCTTCGGTACGCCGGCACCTCGGAAAGGGCGCTGCCCTTCCGCTCGGCACCCGCGCACCGCCCTCACGGCTCTGGCGGGCGCGATGCGTGACGCCCCACAACGGATCCAGGCGCCCGGCACGATCCACCGCTTCGGCTGGACGGAGCGGGCGGCGCACTGGTGGCTGGCCGGTACCACCGGCGCCATGACGGTGACGGGCGCCTTCCTCTACTTCCCCGCGCTCGCGCTGTACCTCGACCGGCCGACCGCGAAGATGTTCCACCTGTGGGCCGCGATCGCCCTGCCCGTGGGCTGGCTGGCGCTGACCATCCTCGGCGACCACCGCGCGCTGGGCCGCATGCTCGAGCAGGCCGACCGGTTCGACGACGACGACATCCGCTGGCTCAAGGGCGGACCCCGGCGGCTGTTCAACCGGGAGGGCGAGCCGGAGCAGGGGCGCTTCAACGCCGGCCAGAAGCTCAACCTCGCCGTCACGCTCGGGCTGCTGGTCGTGCTCGGCGCCTCGGGCGTGCTGCTGTGGCTGGGCGAGCGCGACACGACCTACCGGTACGCCGGCAGCGTGCACGTGCACGATCTGGCCACGCTCGCGATCACGTTCCTGATCTGCGGGCACCTGTATCTCGCGCTGCTGCATCCGGCCACGAACGCGGCGCTGTCGGGCATGACCAACGGATCGGTCGATCGCGATTGGGCCCGGCGGCACCACCGCAAGTGGGTGGAGGCAGACGAGGCCGCCGCGGCGGCGTCAGGCGCGGCCGAAGAGGCGGCGGACGCCGCCCTGCCGGCGCCCCTCGGCGAGCATCTGACGGAGCGGTAGCTCGTCGGCCGCATCCTCCGCCGCGGCCTCCTCGCGCAGCCGGCAGCGGTTGCAGAGGCGGTCGAGCCGCAGCTGGTCGATCTCGCCGATCGCCATCACCCGGCCCGCGTAGCGCGTCCGGCCGTACACGGCGCGCTCGACGCGCAGCACCTGGATGCGGCAGCGGATCGCGGCGCCGGCCTCGTCCTCGAAGTGCAGGTCGAGGTTCTCGCCGGGCGCGAAGCGCCGATCGGACACGAAGGCCACGCCGGAGCGCGAGACGTCGGCGATCCGCGCCGTCGCCGCCCGCCCGTCGACGGCCGGAGCGAACGTCTCGGCGGCGGTCAGCCGTGCCGCCGCGTCGAAGTCGTGACGCGCTTCGCGGCGCTCGTCGCCGCGCTCCGACGTCTCGATCAGCCGCAGCAGGCCATCGGCACGGCCACCGCCCGTGGACTCGATGTCCTCGACGGCGAACACCAGGGTCTGGACGACGCCGCCGTCGTCCAGACGCCCTGAGACGCGGGAACCACGTCGCAGACGGTCGTGGATGGCCGACGCGACGAAGGCGTCGCCCGAGGCGACCTTGACGTGCAGCTCGATGCAGACACCGCGGTCATCGGCGACCGTGCACGTCGCCCCGGGCCGGGCGTAGACGTGCACGAGCTCCGCTCCGGAAAGCGGCTCCTGCTCGGGGGGAGAGGCGGGATCCAGATCCAACATGACGAAGGTCTTGCAGGTAGCTCATGTTGGGTATCGGGCTCTTTCCAGGAGATCATGAGGAAAATTCTGCAAACTTGCTCCAAATGCGTCGCGCGGCCCTCCCCGGGCGGGGGAGGAAGCGTCGTCGCACGAGGTCCCGACAAAAGTTTGAGGCGGGCCCCTCGGAGGAGAAGGGCCCGCCTCGGAATCACGGCGGGGTGAGGGTGGAGGAGGAGGGAGTCCGCCGCTTTTCGGGTGTGCGCAAACCGTATCCGGGCGCCGTCTCGATCCGTTGAACTCCTCATCACGATTCGGTCACAAAAAACTCGGCCCACCGCGCCGCTTCCGCCTTCGCTACCGTGACCGATCGTGCTGATCGGCGGCCCCTCCTTCTGGTTCGGCGAGCTCGGCGGAACGCCCGCGCGGCGACCGTCGCTGCCCGGCCCGCTCGACTGCGACGTCGCGATCGTGGGCGCCGGCTACACCGGGCTGTGGACGGCGTACTACCTGAAGCGCGCCGATCCGGGCCTGCGGGTGGTGGTGCTGGAGCGCGAGTTCGCCGGCTACGGCGCGTCCGGGCGCAACGGCGGCTGGGTCGCCGGCGCCATCTCCGGCGTCCACGACGACGCGACGGTCGCGGCCATCACCGCCACCGTCGACGAGGTCGGCCGGGCGGCGGCCGCCGAGGGTATCGAGTGCGCGTTCCACAAGGGCGGCGCGCTGGCCGTTGCGACCGGGCCGACGCAGCTCGAGCGTCTGCGTGACCATCCGCTCGCCCATGGCGTGTGGCTCGATCCGGCGGAACTGGCCGAGCGCGTGCGCATCGCGGGCGCCCTCGGCGCCGTGTTCGACCCGAACGTGGCCCGCGTGCAGCCCGCCGCCCTGGTGCGCGGGCTCGCCGACGCGGTCGAGCGGCTCGGCGTGCCCATCTACGAAGGCACGGCCGTGACCGCGATCGAGCCGCGACGGGCCCGAACGGCGCAGGGCGACGTGCGCACCACATGGGTCGTGCGCGCGACCGAGGGCTACACGCCGAGCCTGCCCGGCCTGGCGCGCCAGATCATTCCCCTGCGGTCGACGATGGTGGTCACCGAGCCGCTGCCGCAGGCGATCTGGGATGAGATCGGCTGGCAGAACGCCGAGACGATCGCCGACGCCGCCCTGTCCTACGCGTACATCCAGCGCACGGCCGACGGCCGCATCGCGGTCGGCGGGCGCGGGCGCCCCTACTACTGGCGTTCGGGCTTCGACCGCTACGGCGAGGTCGAGAACTGGGCCGTCCGGCGCCTGACCGAGAAGCTGCACGCCCTCTGGCCGGCCACCCACGGCGTCGCGATCGTGCACGCCTGGTCGGGCGTGTTCGGCGCGCAGCGCGACTGGATGCCGAGCGTGGCAGCCGATCCGGCGACGGGCCTCGCGTGGGCGGGCGGCTGGGTCGGCGAAGGCGTCGCCGCGGCCAACCTCGGCGGGCGCATCCTCACCGACCTGATCCGCGGCGAGCAGACCGATCTGACGGCGCTGCCGTGGGTGAACCGGCCCGATCCACGCCGCTGGGAGCCGGAGCCGCTGCGCTTCATCGGCACCCACGGCGTCTACTGGCTGATCGACCAGGCCGATCGCCGCGAGGAGCGCACCGGCGCCAAGGCGCGGCTGTACGACCTGGCGAAGCTGGTCTCCGGCCGCGAGAGCGAGTAGCCGCCGGCGTCAGTGGGTGTGCAGGTACCAGCGGATCAGCTGGTCGCCCCACAGCAGGCCGACGAACGCCCCTGCCGCCATGAACGGCCCGAACGGGATGCCCATCTTGCCACCCTCGCGGCCGTACTTGAGCAGGATCACCAGCGACGGCACGGCCGAGATGACGAAGCCGATGAACAGGCCGGGCGCGACCGCAGAACCGAGGAACGCGCCCAGCAGCAACGCGAGTTTCACGTCGCCGAGCCCCATACCGGCCGGGTAGACGATCGCCATCACGAGGAACACGACGCAGGCGATGACGGCCGCGAGACCGTGCTCGGAGAGGCTGCCCGGATCGATCAGCGCCCACACCACGAGCGCGGCGGCCGTGCCGGGGAAGACGAGGCGGTCGGGGATCACGCGGTGCTCGATGTCGATGAACGTGATCGGCACCAGCAGGGCGATCAGCAGCAGCGCGGGCACGAGTGGCCCGACCAGGCCGAGGCGCCAGCCGGCGGCGGCTCCCAGCACGGCGCCGACGATCTCCATGGTCGGCGGACGACGCAGCGCGCGCGTCCAGGCAGGCTGCTCGACGGCGTCCTCGATGCCGGCGGGCAGGCGTCGCACGAGCGGCTCGGCGGCCAGGCCCGCGACCACTCCCGCGACGGCGCCGACGGCAATCGCCGCGGCGCTCACCGGCTAGCGTCCCGCGGCAGCGCGGCGCATGACGTCCAGATCGGGCTCCACGCCGGTCCAGATCGCGAACGAGCGGGCGCCCTGCCGGACGAGCACCTCGAGGCCGTCGACGACGGCGATGCCGCGCGCGGCGGCGTCGCTGCAGAGGACGGTCGGCGCCGCGTCGGGACGGTAGGCGAGGTCGCAGACGGCTTGGACATCGGAAAGAGAATCGGCTTCGAGCGGCGACTCCGTGAGCGCCTTCGCGCCGCCGAGCGGCGTGCAGTTGACGATCACGGGCGGCAGCGGCGACGGGAGGCGGTCGTGGGCGGTGACGCCGAGCGCGGCCGCGAGCGCCTGCCCGGCCTCCGGCCGGCGCGACCAGACGCCGACGTCGGCGCCCGCCGTGGACAGGGCCGCGACCACCGCGCGGGCCGAGCCGCCGGCGCCCAGTACGAGCACGCGGCGCTGCAGCACGCCGTCGCCGGCCACGGCGGCGAGGCCGCCCGTGACGGCGCCCCCGTCGGTGGAGTCGCCCAGCAGCGAGCCGTCGCGGCGCACCACGACGGTGTTGACGCTGCCGGCCGCGCGCGCCACGTCGGTCGTCTCGTCGACCAGCGCCGCGACGCCCTCCTTGTGCGGGATCGTGACGTTGGCGCCGGCAAACGACAGGCCCGCGAGCCCGCGCAGCGCCTCGCCCAGCCGGTCGGGCGCCACGCGCAGCGGCACGTACGCCCAGTCCAGGCCGGCGGCCGCAAACGCCGCGTTCTGCATGCGGGGCGACAGCGAGTGCGCGACGGGATCGCCAATCACGCCGACGAGCGTCGTCGCCGCCGAGATCACGCGGGATGATCCTTCTGGTACTGGAGGAACTCGTCGAACGACTTCGTGAAGAAGTGCTTGCGCTCGGGATCGCCCGGGATGGCGACGTAGTACAGGTAGTCGACGTTCGCCGGGTTCGCGGCGGCCTTCATCGCGGCCAGGCCCGGAGCGGCGATCGGCGTCGGCGGCAGGCCCCGCACCTTGCGCGAGTTGAACGGCGAGTCGATCTCGAGATCCTTGGCCGTGAGCGGCTTCCACGAGCCGACGGCGTACTGGATGGTGGCGTCGATGCCGAGCGTCATCTTCGCCTTCAGCCGGTTGTAGATGACGGCCGAGATCTTGCGGCGGTCGCCCGCGAAGGCCGCCTCGCGCTCGATCAGCGACGCGATCTTGAGCACGTCGTACTGCGTGAGGTTCTTCTTCTTCGCCTTCGCCATGTCGACCTTGGCGAAGTTCGCGACGAACGCCGTCAGCTGCTGGTCGACCAGCTCGGTGCCGGACGGCGGCTGCGCGACGTCGTACGTGGCGGGGAACAGGAAGCCCTCGAGGGTCTCGGCCTTCTCGTCCTTGGCGAGGAAGCCGGCCGGCGGTTTGGCGGCCTTGACAGCGGCCTCGTAGTCGGCGCTCGCCAGCCCGATCTTCGGCGTCAGCTCGGCCACGTCGCGCGCGGCGAGGCCCTCGGGGATCAGCAGCTGTTTGGTGGGCCTGACCGGCGGGCCCGCCTTCAGCGTCTCGATCGCACGGTTGTAGCCATCGTTCTTGCGCAGCACGTAGGTGCCGGCCTGCAGGCCCGTCTCGCTGAACGCCTCGAGCTCGAACCGCGAGGCCGATTCGACGACCCCGGCCTTCTCCAGGATGCTGCCGATCGCGGCCGCGCCCGAGCCCTTCGGGATCGTCACCGTCACCTCGGCGCCGGGCGAGCTGCCGCCGAACACGCGCGACTCCGCCTCCTTCAGGCCGTAGACGATCAGCCCGAGCAGCCCCAGCAGCACCACGACGCCGAGCGCGCGGCGGATCAGCATCGGCCCGCGCGGCGGTCCAGCACGCCTTGGAGCAGCACCGCCGCCGCCCGCGCGTCCAGGCCGCTCGCCGCCGAGCGGCTCGTGCGCTGTGCGATCGTCGTCGTGTATCGCTCGTCCTCCAGCTCGACGGGAACCTCGACGCGGGCCCGCAGGCGGCCCGCGAAGGCGACCGAGGCACCGGCCTGGCTCCCCCGCTCGCCGGACGGCGTGCGCGGCAGACCGACCACGATCAGCCCGGGTCGCTCGGCCTCCACGATAGCGAGCAGGGCTTCCATACCCGCCGCGCTGCCGATCCGCTCGATGGTCGCAAGCGGCGTCGCGAGCGTGCCCGTCGCGTCCGAGACCGCGACCCCGGTGCGCGCCGATCCGTAGTCGAGCGCGAGGACCTTCACCCGAGACGGGAGGCGAGGAACGAGCGCGCCGCAGCGAGCGCCTCGTCGATGTGCGACGGGTCCTTGCCGCCGGCGCGCGCCATGGTCGGGCGACCGCCTCCGCCACCGCCGACGAGCGGCGAGATCTCGCGGATCACCGCAGCGGCGTCACCGCCCTTGTCGACGGCGTCCGGCGTGGCCGAGGCGACCAGGTGCGCGCGGCCGCCGGCGTTCGAGGCGAGCACGACCACCGATGAGCCGAGCGCGCCGCGCAGGCGATCGGCGAGCTCGAGCAGGTCGTCGGGCGGCGTGTCGCCCTGCGAGAGCGCCAGCACGGCGATGCCGCCGTGCGTGGAGGCCTGGCTCGCCAGCGCTGCGAGGTCGACACCGCCACCGGTGGCGGCGCCCGCGCCCTTCGACTTCTCCAGCTCGCGCACGCGCTCGCGCAGCCGGGAGACGGCCTCTCCCACGCGCTCGGGCTCGGTCTTCAGATCGCGCGCCAGCTCGACGGCCGCTCGCTCGCGCTCGCGCAGCAAAGCGAGCGCGGCGCCGCTGGTGACGGCCTCGATGCGGCGCACGCCCTGGCCGACCGACGACTCCGACAGGATCTTGAACGGCCCCACCTCGGCGGTCGAGCGTACGTGCGTGCCGCCGCAGAGCTCGGTCGAGAACCCGACGATGTCGACCACGCGCACGACGTCGCCGTACTTCTCGCCGAACAGCATCGTCGCGCCGAGCTTGCGCGCCTCGTCCTGCGACGTCTCGAAGATGTGCAGCGGGTAGTTGTGGACGACGGCGTCGTTGACGCGGTCCTCGACCTCGGCCACCTGCTCGGGCGTCATCGGCCCGGTGTGCGAGAAGTCGAAGCGCAGCTTGTCGGCGCGCACGGCCGAGCCGCGCTGGTGCGCGTGATCGCCGAGCACCTCGCGCAGCGCGCGGTGCAGCAGGTGGGTGCCGGTGTGGTTCGCCACCGTCGGCCGCCGGTGGTTGCGGTCGACCTCGGCGCGGACGGTCTCGCCCGCGCTGATCGAGCCCTGCTCGAGCACGACGGCGAGCGTCTGGTCGCCATCGAAGCGGTACGCCTCGACCACCGCCGCACGGCCGGACGGACCTTCGAGGACGCCGCGATCCGACACCTGCCCGCCGCCCTCGGCATAGAACGGCGAGCGGCGCAGCTTCACGAGCAGGCGCCCGTCGCCGAGCTCCTGCACGGCCTCGGCGGTGGTGACGACGTCCAGATCGTCGTAGCCGGTGAACTCGGTGCGGAACCCGGCCTCGCGGGCGAACGCCGCGGCGACCTCACGCTCCTTGCCGCCCTTCGCGGCCTCGCGGGCGCGGCGGCGCTGGGCGTCCATCTGCGCGGCGAAGCCGGCCTCGTCGATCGCCAGTCCGTGCTCGGCGGCGATCTCGGCCGTGACCTCGATCGGGAAGCCGTAGGTGTCGTGCAGCTGGAAGGCGTCGGTGGCGGGGATCTCGATGCCGCCCGCCGCCTTCGTGCGCGCGATCACGTCGTCGAGGATCGTCGTGCCGGTCTCGAGGGTGCGTGCGAAGCGCTCCTCCTCGCCGGCCAGGATGTCCGCGACGTCGCCGCGGTGCTGGACGAGGTCGGGGTACGCCTCGCCGAACTGGTCGACGATGACGCCGTGCAGCTTCTGCAGGAACGGCGACGGCAGCCCGATGCGATGTCCGTGCGAGACGGCGCGGCGGATGATGCGGCGCAGGATGTAGCCGCGCTGCTCGTTCGACGGGATGACGCCGTCGGTGGCGAGGAACGCCATGCCGCGGCCGTGGTCGGCGAGGACGCGCAGCGCGCGCATGGCGGCGCCGCCGTCGGTGTAGGAGGCGCCCGACCACGACTCGCAGGCCGCGATCACCTCCTGGAAGCCGTCGGTCTCGTAGACGGAGTGCACTCCCTGCAGCAGCGCCGAGATGCGCTCGACGCCGGCGCCGGTGTCGATCGACGGCTTCGGCAGCGGCGTCAGTCCGCTCGCCTGGCGGTCGAACTGCATGAAGACGAGGTTCCAGTACTCGAGCACGCGGTCGCAGTCGCACTGCGGGCCGCACTGGTCGGGCCCGCCGCCGAGCTGCCGGCCGCAGCCGTGCTCGGGCCCGCGGTCGTAGAACAACTCCGAGCAGGGGCCGCACGGACCGGTCGGGCCGGCCTTCCAGAAGTTGTCCTCGCCGAGCGCCACGATGCGCTCCCCCGGCTGCCCGATGGCGCGCCACAGATCGATCGCCTCGTCGTCGCGCGGCACGCCGTCGCCGCCCTCGTAGACGGTCACCCAGAGTCGCTCGGGATCCATCTTCCAGCCGTCGATCGACAGCTCCCAGGCCTGCGCAATGGCGCCTTCCTTGAAGTAGTCGCCGAACGAGAAGTTGCCCATCATCTCGAAGAACGTGAGGTGCCGGGCGGTCTGGCCGACGACCTCGATGTCGGTCGTGCGGAAGCACTTCTGGATCGACGTGACGCGCGGCCCCGGCGGCGTCTCCAGGCCGAGGAAGTACGGCTTGAAGGGCTGCATGCCGGCGGTGGTGAGCAGGACGGTGGCGTCGAGTGAGGGCGGGACGAGCGACGCCGACGGCACGACAACGTGGTCGCGCGCGGCGAAGTAGTCGCGAAACGAGGTGCGGATCTCATGCGAGCGCATCGAGGCGAAGGATAGGCGGCGCCGGCGCGACGCCGAGCAGGTCGGCGCGAGCACGGGGCGGTACAGTTCGACGGGTGTACGGCGACGACGACACCCTGCGACGCATGGAACGCGCATCGGCACCCGACGTGCAGATCGAACCGCTCGACGACTGGCTGACGGTCTCGCCCGCCTCCGACGAGCACGAGACGCGGACCGGCCTGATCATCCCGTCCGCCGGCGAGGTGCCCGTGAAGAGCGGCATCGTGCTCGCGATCGGCGACGAGGTGCAGGGCGTGGCGCCGGGCGACAAGGTGCTGTTCCCTCGTGCTGCCGCCATGGAAGTGCGCCTCGGCGGCGAGCCCGTGCTGATCGTGCGCCGCCGCGACATCGTCGCCCGCGTCGGCGAGTAGCCGCGACGGCTACCTCGAGCGAATCGGGTACGCCGGACAGGTGGAACCGACGCTCGCGTGCCTGACGGCGATCCACCGGCACCAGGCGCTGGCGGTTCCGTACGATAATCTCGATGTTCAGTTGACGGTGAGAGTTGGGCAGGATCCGACCGCGATCTGGTCGCCCAGCCCGAGGTCGGCGAGGTAGACGCGATCGAGTCGCACCAGCAGCACCAGGTGATTGCCGACGGCGGCAGCGCCGCGCTCGCCAGCCGCCGCGGCGGCGCCCGACGACCTTGTGCTCGGCTGCGGCTCAGTGTCCCGCGTCGAAGGCGACCGGCAGCGTGATCGGGCCGGTGTTGCCCGAGTCCGGCAGGAACGTCGGCTCGCCGTCGGACCGGACGTTCGGCATCCGCCGCGCGAGCAGGGCGAGCGCCTCCCCCATGTCGCCGCGCGCGATGAAGTGGCCGATGCAGAAGTGGCGGCCGCCGCCGAACCCGAAGTGGCGCGGCCGGCCCTCCGCGGCGATGTCGAAGCCGGGGTTGCCGGTGACCACCAGCGGGTCCGTGCCGGAGGACTCCGAGAACAGGTGGATCGTCGTGCCCTTCGCGATCGGGATGCCGTCGAACTCGAAGTCCTCGATCGCCTCGCGCGTCGTCCACGTCACCGTCGGACGGGTCCGCATGATCTCCTCGACGGCCTGCGACGCGAGCTCCGGCTGCTCGGCCAGCAGCCGCCACTGCTCCGGGTGGCGGATGAACAGGTCGATCGCCAGCCCGAGCTGGTTCCTGGTCGTGTCGATCCCGCCGAAGATGAGCAGGACGATGTTGTCGCGCAACTCCTGATCGGACAGCCGGTCGTTATCCTCGCTGGCCTGCACCAGGGTCGTGACGAAGTCGTCCTGCGGCCGCGCCCGCCGGTCGGCGATCACCGCGTCGGCGTACCCGAACATGCCGGCGAGGCCCTCCTCCATCTCGGCGACGTGCTGGCGGGCGGTGACGGCCAGGCCGAGGCCGAGCTGCTCCGACCAGCCGGCGAGCGTGCGCCACTCCTCCTCGGGGATGCCGAGCAGCCACGCGGCGACCCGGGTGGCGTACGGCTCGGCGAACTCGCGCATGAACTCGCAGCGGCCGCGGTCGGCGAACCCATCGATGAGCTCGTTCGCGAGCGCCTGGAAGCGCGGCACGAGCGCGATCACCAGCTTGTTCGAGAAGGCGGGATTCATCAGCCGCCGCAGCCGTGCGTGGTCGTCGCCCTCGCGGTTGAGGATGCCGCGCTTCCACCACTCCGCCCACGGCCCGCCGACACCGACGTGCTCCGGCCAGGCGGCGCTGCCCTGGCTGAGCCGGCGGTCCTTGATGATGCGGTTGACCTCGTCGTAGCGGAGGACTGCGAGGCCGTACGACGTGCGGGCGTAGGCGCCCTGGTCGCGCGCCGCGCGCACCGCGCCGGAACGCACGCTGAAGTCGGGATCGGCGACGTCCAGGAAGGGCAGCGCGGTCATCGGTCGGCCCGGAACGGGAACTCGAGCGGTCGCAACCACCGCTGCCAGGCTGCGGCCAGCGCGCCGTCGCCGATCGCCGCCGCCAGCGCGGCGTCGAGGTCGCGCCGCAGGTCGGGCCGATCCTTCGCGACCGCCATGCCCCACGCGTTGCGGGTCGGCACCGTGAAGGCGATCTCCAGCCCGGGTTCGTCCGCGGCCCGCAGGAGCGCCACGTCGTCGTCGACGAGCGCGTCGACCTCGCCGGAGCGCACGGCCTCGATCATCACGCCGAGCACGTCGTCCGAGGTCCCGTCGAAGGCGACGGTGATCGCCCCGTCGAACGTCTCTGCCAGCGCCATGTTGGTGGAGTTGGCGAGCGCTCCGACGCGGCGGCCGCGCAGGTCGCCCGGCCCGGTGATCGCGCTGCCGGCGCGGACGAGCACCGACTCGTCGAAGACGGCGTAGGGGTCCGTGAAGTCGACGACCTTGCGCCGCTCCGCGGTGATCGCCTGGCCGCAGAGGATGGCGTCGCCGTCGCCGGCGACGAGTGCCGGGATCATCTCCGGCCACGGCCGGATCACCCAGCGCAGCTCGCGCCCGAGCCGCGCCGCGACCAGCGCCGCGGCATCGGGCTCGTAGCCGGGCCGCTCGCCGCTCTCTGACTTCGCGAACAGCGGCGGCGCGGCGGCGTCGACGCAGATGACGCGGAGCTCGGCTGTCATGGCATCACGGGAGCACGTTCAGGTAGGTGTCCATCTGCCAGTCGGTGACGGCGCCGCACGAGCGTTGCCACTCGTCCTGCTTGAGCCGGACGAACGTGTCGTAGAGATCGCCCGGCATGGCTTCCCGGAGCACGTCGTCCGCCGCCAGCGCCTCGAGCGCGTCGCCGAGCGTCCGCGGCAGCGCCGCGAACGGCGTATCGGACGGCTCCGGCGGCGCATCCTCGTTCGTGTACTGCGGCCCGGGGTCGATCCTGTTCGCGATCCCGTCGCGGATCGACGCCAGCAGGACGGCGTGCGTGAGATACGGGTTGCAGGCCGAGTCGGGGGCGCGGTACTCGGCGCGGTTGCCGAGCACGCGGACGATGCACTGGCGGTTGTCGACGCCCCAGACGGGCACGGTGGGCGCGTACTGCCCTGGATCCCAGTATCTGCAGTAGGAGTTGACGGTCGGCGAGCAGATCGCGCTCATCGCGCGGGCGTGCTTGAGCATCCCGCCGACGGCCCAGAGCCCGAGTTCGTTCAGGCCCGCCGACGCGCCGTCACCGAAGGCCGGCTCATCGCCGCGCCAGAGGCTGACGTGGTGGTGGCAGCCGTTGCCCATGATGCCCGCGATCGGCTTCGGCATGAACGTGGCGAACAGCCCCAGCTCGCTCGCGACCTGCATGCAGATCTGGCGATAGGTGACGAGCCGGTCGGCGGTGCGCACGCACGTGTCGAACTGGAAGTTCATCTCGATCTGGCCCGGGTCCTCGTAGTCGGCCTGGATCATGTCGAGATCCATGTCCTGCCCGTAGCTCGTGACGCGCTTCAAGATCTCGCGCACGCTCTCGAGGTGTCCGATGTGGTACGGCGTGCCCACGTTGCCGGGCAGCATCGAGACCGCGGTTGAGATCTGGTCGCGGCTCGGGAACCAGCTCATCTCCGGCTCGCAGCCGGTCCGCAACTCGAGGCCGAACTCGGCCTTGAAGTCCTCGTGGAGCCGCGTGAGGTTCGCGCGCCCGTCGCCCGTCGCGGTCTCGCTGGGCCGCGTGTGGGCGTCCGGCTTGTTGTAGTGGTCGCAGATCACGCGGCCCATGTCGGTATCCCACGGCAGCGCCTGGAACGTCGTGAGGTCGGGGATCAGCAGGCCCTCGGAGCAGGCGACCGCGTCCGGCCCGATGATGCTGCCGTCGAGCGCGACGGTGAACCCCCCGGCCGAGACGGTGGCGAACGGGATGCCCTTCCGCGCGAACCGGTGGAAGTGACGCGCGGGGACGACCTTGCCCATCACGCGCCCCGGTACGGATGTGTACTGCAGGTACACGTGCTTGATGTCTCGCTCGGTGATGCGAGCCTCGATCTCTCGGATCAGCACCTCGCGGCCGGCGTCTGCGAGCGTCTCCTCCAGCGTCCCGATGCCCATCCTGCCGCTCTCCTCCTCGGATCGACTGCGAGCGGCGACTCTACCAATCCGGCGAATCGCCGTCCGGCGAGGTCCGCCCGGAATGACGGCCCGCCCGTGTCGCGCAGCGCGCGCTGCGTGCCGTCTTCCACCAGAACGTGCCAGATCGCGCGATCCGCGCGCCTTCCGTGTGAGAAACGTTCTGGGGTCAGACCCCAAAAACGCTCGAAACGGGGTCTGACCCCGATCATAGGACCGTCACGCAATGTGCCGGGACCGCACGCCTGCCCGGCCCTGCTACGCACTCGGCGCGAAGATCATCGGCCGCGGCGACGTCGGCGGCGGAGCCCGCGTCGTCGACGCGGCGACGGGAGCTCCGATCGCCTTCGATACCCCGTTCTGGTTCGCGGTCGCGACCTTCCGCCCGGGCATCCGGGTCGTCGACGGGTAGCACCGCGCTGCGGGCGATGCTCGCCGATCGTCGCCGTGACGGCGGCCGTCAGGGATCTGCGGCCCGCCGAAGAACGGCGTGAGAGGCGCGTACCGGTCCTAGCGGAGCTCGTCGAGCTCGGTGTCGAGCATGCGGCGGCGTTCCTGCGCCGCGACCTTGCCGTCGCCGATCGCCAGGCGGGCGTCCTCACGCACCGTCCCCAACTCGAGCCGCACCAGCTCGCCGAACGTGATGCCGCGCTTGCGGGCGTACACGACGCCTGCGAGCGTGGCCGCGCCGGCAGCGAACCCGAGCAGGCGCAGGAAGCCCCTCACGGCTCGTCGGTGTGGCGCTCGGAGCGCCGCGTGCGAAACGACGATGCGGCGCCGCTGACGAACGCGCCGGCCTCCGCGACCGCGCCGAGCGGCTTCGAGACGACGCCCGCGGTCTTGCGGACGACGTCCTCGGTCGCCTGCGCGCCGGTGACGGCCGAGTCGAGGATCGTGTCGACCTTGCCGAGCGAGCCCGACGCCTGGTCGAGCAGCGTGTTGAGCTTCGCGATCGCCGGCAGCGCCTCGCGGTCGACGTTGCGCAGCAGGTCGGTGGCGGCCTGGAGCCACGCGACGGCGCGGGTGCCGAGCCACGCGATCACCAGCGCGGCGACGATCAGGAAGAAGGCGAGCGCCACGTATGCCAGGTCGCCGAGGTCCATGCGAGAAAGCCTAGTGGAACGAGCCGCTCCCGACCGGGACGTCAGGCGATCGTGCCGCAGCCGACGACCGCGTCGCCGTCGTACAGCGCGGCCGTCTGCCCCGGGGCGATCGCGAACAGGTCGCGGTCCAGTGCCAGCGTGCGATCGCTGCCGTCGCCGTCGAGCGATGCGGCTACGGCCGGCGAGCGGTAGCGGAGCTTCGCGTCGACGCGGTGGCGCTCGACGTGCATCACGACGTCGCGGAGCCGCACCGTGCGCGTTCCCAGGCGGCGCAGCGGCGCGACGACCACGGCGCTCCGGGCCGGCTCGGTGCGCAGCACGAACAGCGGCTCGGGCGCCGAGACGCCGATCCCACGGCGCTGGCCGGGCGTGAAGCCGCCGACGCCCGCATGACGGCCCAGCTCGTGTCCGGCCTCGTCCTCGATCGGACCGTCAATCGCCGGGGCGCCGTAGCGGTCGAGGAAGGTGCGGTAATCGCCGCCGCCGAGGAAGCACACCTCCTGGCTCTCCTTCGCGCGCGCCGCCGCGAGGCCCAGGTCGGCCGCGCGCTCGCGCACCTCGGGCTTGGTGCGCTCGCCGAGCGGAAAGTCGAGGCGCGCCAGCACGTCGGTGGGTACGCGGGCGAGCATGTAGCTCTGGTCCTTTGCGGAGTCGACGCCGCGGGCGACCAGCGGCACGCCGTCGCGCTCGACGATGCGCGCGTAGTGGCCCGTACGCACCCGGCCGGCGCCCAGCTGCGCGGCGGCATCGACGAGCTCGCGGAGTCTGAAGTCGCCGTTGCAGGCCGTGCACGGGTTGGGGGTCTCCCCCGCCTCGTAGCCGGCGATGAAGCCGGCGACGATCGAGTCGCGGAAGGCGGCACGAAGGTCGAGCGAGAGGTGCGGAAGCCCGCGCTGGTGGCAGAGATCGCGCGCCCGGCGCACACTGCCCGGCGCGCAGCAGGCGCGGTCGGTATCCGGCGCGTGCGGGTCGATCCAGAGCTGCAGCGTGATGCCGAACGCTCCCTCCGGCGCTTCGGCCAGCGCGATGGCGGAGTCGACGCCGCCCGACATCGCAACGGCGATCCGGCCGCCGCCCGGTACGGTCGCGCCGCGCACGACGGCGTCGCCGAGCGCCGCGTGAAACGCGTCGACCGCGACCTCGACGCACGACCGGCGGGCACCGGCCACACCGCAGGCGCGGTACGCCGCGACGGCTCCGAGCCGCGCGGCGTCGAGCAGGCTCGATCCTTCTCCCGACGCCGCCAGCCAGGCGGCCGCGGCGGTCGTGGTCGGGCACGCATCGGCGCCGAACCGCACGGCCGCCAGGTGGCCGCGCTCGAGCGCGATGGTGAACCGGACGCGGTCGTCGCAGGTGCCGCCGCCGGCCCGGCCCTCGCCGTCGGCGCGCTCGATCACGCCGGCGCGGGAGAGGTCGATCACGCGATGCTCGCAACGGCGCGCAGCAGGTCAGTACGGGCCGCCGTGAACGCGGCGATGAACGCGTCGATCTCGCTCGCCACGCTGTCCGGGCCGAGCGTCACGCGCACGGCGCCGCGCGCGGTGGCCGGATCGATGCCCATCGCGGCCAGCACGTAGGACGGCTCGGCGCTGCCCGCGGCGCACGCGGAGCCGGCCGCGACGCAGATGCCATCGCCGTCCAGCTGGTGCACGACGAGGTCGCCGCGCACGCCCGCGAGCAGCAGCGCATGACCGGGAAGCCGTGGCGCGCCGGCAGCGGCGACGGGCAGCTGCAGCTCGCGCTCGAGCCGGTCGCGCAGCGCGGCGCGCTCCATCCGCTCGTCGCGCGCACCGGGCCCCTGTCGCTCGGCCAGCGCGGCGGCGAGGGCTGCGGCGCCGGCGACGTTCTCGGTTCCGGGCCGCAGACCGCGCTCCTGGCCGCCGCCGCGGACGACGACCGGCAGCGTCGCGATGCCGGGCCCGGCCAGCACGCCGACGCCCTTCGGCCCGCCGAGCTTGTGCGCGGCGATGGCGAGTGTCGAGGCGCCCGGCAGCGCGCGGAGGTCGGCGCCTGCGGCGGCCTGCACGGCGTCGACGTGCAACGGCACGCCGCGCTCGGCGCAGAGCGCGGCGATCTCCTCGTGGGGCTGCAACGCGCCGGTCACGTTGTTGGCGGCCATCACGCAGCAGAGCGCGTCGCCGGGACGCACCAGCGCCGACAGCGCGTCCATGTCCACCACGCCGTCGGCCGTGACGGGCGCCCATGCCACCTCGCCGCCGTAGGCCAGCAGGGGCTCGCGCACCGCGGGGTGCTCGATCGCGCTCGCGACCACGCGCCCGCCCGACGCCAGACGGCCCAGCACGGCCAGGTTGTCGGCCTCGGAGCCGCCGCCCGTGAAGACGACCTCGCCGGGCGCGCAGCCGAGCGTCGCAGCCACCGACTCGCGGGCCTCGTCGAGCCCGGCGCGCGCCGCCCGGCCGGCCGCGTGCAGCTCGGACGGGTTGCCGAAGTGCTCCTTCAGGTACGGCTCCATCGCCCGCCAGGCAGCGGGCGACAGCGGCGTGGTGGCGGCATGGTCGAGATAGATCACCGCGCTCCCTCCGGCAAAAGGTGGATCCACCCCGTCGTGTTCCGTACCCCGTTGAACCTGCATAGCAGGTGGGCCTCCTGTCCACCCTGCACCTCTTCTCGAGGCTGGGGGCAGAACTGCCGGAGTCCCATAGGAGTGATACGGCCCAACCGCAGTGTATGGACCACGATCGGGGTCGACCCAGACGCACTCTAGCGGCGCCGGGCCGGAGCGTGGCCTACCCTCCACCCATGCCCGCGCCGATCCGTCTCGGTACCTGCTCCTGGGCCGACCAGGGCCTGATCGAGACGTGGTACCCGACCACCGCCCGCAGCTCCGAGGCGCGCCTGCGGTACTACGCGGAGCGCTACGACACGGTCGAGGTGAACGCGTCGTACTACGCGATCCCCGAGGCACGGACCGCGACGAACTGGGCCGACCGCACGCCCGACGGGTTCGTGTTCCACGTGAAGGCGTTCGGGATGATGACGGGCCACCGCGTGACACCCGAGCAGCTGCCCGCCGACCTGCGGCCGCTGGTCTCGCAGATGACGTCGCGCGGACACGTCGACCCGTCGCAGGCGCTGCTCGAGCGCGTGTTCCGGCGCTTCCGGCAGGCGCTCGACCCGCTCGCCGCGGCCGACCGGCTGGGCGGCGTGCTGCTGCAGTACGGGCCGGGCGTGACACCGTCGGACGAGTCGCGCGCGTTCATCGAGATGGGTGCCGAGCTGCTCGCGCCCTACCCGGTGCTGGTGGAGTTCCGGCAACGCGACTGGCTGTCGGAGCAGAACGTCGAGTCGACGCTCGACTTCCTGCGCGCCCGCAACCTCTCGCACGTGATCGTCGACGCGCCGCACGTGTCGACGCCGAACGTCGCCCAGACCGTCATCGCCGCCACGACCGACACCGCCTACGTGCGGTATCACGGCCGTAACTCGGCCACCTGGAACGTCAGTGGCGGTGTCGCGTCGGACCGCTTCGACCACTTCTACACCGTCCAGGAGCTCACCGGCTGGGTCGCGCCGCTAGCCGACCTGGCGGGCGCCGTCGACCACATCTACGCGATGTTCAACACCAACAACGCCGACCAGGGGCCTGTCAACGCCGACCTCCTGCGCGACCTGCTGCGCGCCGCGCAGGTGCCGGTCACCGAGCCTCCGGGTCCCGCCCAGGCTAGCCTGTTCTAGGTGATCGGCGTGTTCGACTCGGGGATCGGCGGTCTCACCGTGCTCGTCGACCTCGTCGCTGAGCTCCCCGACGAGCGGCTCGTCTACGTCGCCGACCAGGCGCACTGCCCGTACGGCGGACGGCCGGCCGAAGAGATCGTGGGGCGCACGTTCGCGATCGCCGACGGGCTGGTCGCCGAGGGCGCGACGATGCTCGTCGTCGCCTGCAACACGGCCACGATCGCCGCCATCGCGCCGCTGCGCGCGCGCCACGCGATCCCCGTCGTGGGCATCGAGCCGGCCGTCAAGCCCGCGGTGGCGCGGTCGCGGTCGCACATCGTCGGCGTGCTGGCCACGGAGGGCTCGCTCGGCGGCGAGAAGTTCCGCGGGCTGGTGGCCGAGCACCGCGGCGACGCCGAGGTGCTGACGCAGCCGTGCCCCGGCCTGGTCGACCGAATCGAGTCGGGCGACCTGGACGGGCCCGAGACGCGAGCGCTGATCGAGCGCTGCACCGGCCCGCTGATCGCGGCCGGCGCCGACGTGCTCGTGCTCGGCTGCACGCACTACCCGCTGGTGCGCGACCTGATCGCCGAGGTCGTCGGCCCGGACGTCGAGCTGATCGACCCGGGCGCCGCGATCGCGCAGCGGGCGCGCACGCTGCTGGCCGGTGCCGGCGCGCTCGCCCCGGGGCCGGGCAGCGTCGAGCTGCGGTCGACGGCGGGGATCGACCTGTGGCCGCTCTACCGGTTCTTGAGCCGGTAGACGATCCGCAGCCCCGACCACGTCTCGTCGATCGCGCAGACCTTGTTGTCAACCAGGCCGAGCGGCAGCGCGACGTCGCGGACCGTGTTCTCCGTGACATCGGTTGCGACGCCCGACGCGCGCTTCGGCCAGCACACCCAGAGGCCGCCGGCGCGATCCATCTTCGCGGCCAGCTCCGGTAACCGTCGTGCGAGGACGCGACGTTCCGTGACGAACAGCAGCACGACGTCGTACGGCGCTCGCGCCTGGCGCAGGAGCGTCACGCCCGGCGGCAGATCGCCGAGCAAGGCCTCGAGGTGATCGGGCGCCGAGACGAGTACGACGCGGTGCGCTTCCTTGATGCCGAGCTTCTTCGGCAGGGGCGTCCCGGAGTAACCGGACATGGGGCGAATGGTAGGGTGAGTCGGTGCTACGGCGGTTCGCGACCACCCTCGCGCTCGTGCTTGCGGTCGCGGTTCCGTCCGCGTCGGCCGCTACCAGCCTGGGCGATTTCCAGCTGACGTACTACTGGTTCGCGGCCGAGCAGGGCTTCGTCGGCGGGAAGGTGTCAGCGCCCGGCCTCGCCGGCACCTACCGCGAGGACTTCCTCTACTCCGCCCGCGGCGTGCCGATGGAGGGCACCGGCACGGCCGACAGCACCGCGCACGTGCACTACGCCGGAACCCGCGGCGGCTACTGGGTGACGAAGGCCGGCGCGAAGACCGTGCCGAGCGTCCGCGGCTGGTCGGGCGGCGCCCCGTACTGGCGCGAGGGCGGCTATCGCACCGCCGCGGGCGCGGTCACGTTCAAGCGCGCCGACGGCACCTGGGCGAACGGACCGGGCGTCGGGCCGCCGCTGCCGTACCACGACCTGTTCGACACGGGGGTCGGGACGAACGTGACGGAGTGGAAGTCGATCGCCACCGATCTCGGCGTCATCCCGCGCGGCACGAACGTCTACGTGCCGCAGCTCGCGGGTTCGCCCGCCCATGGCTGCTTCCGCGCCGACGACACCGGCGGCGCCATCATCGGCACGCACATCGACGTGTTCATCCCGCAGACCACGCTCGGCGGCCTACCGGTGCGAGGCGAGGTGCTGACGCTCGGGCCAGGCGAGGCGTGCCCGCCGCTGACCGCACCGAAGCCCGCCGGCAGCATCGCGCTGCGCTACGTGGCGGAGGCGCGGGAGCGCGACTTCCGCGGCTCGACGGTCGTCATCCCCGGCATGAGGAAGCGCGCCCGCGCCGACTTCCTGTTCGGCTCGAGGGGCGTGGCCATGCGCGGCGGCGGCCTGCTGCCGCGCGGCGTGCGCATCGTGCTGGTCGACCGCAGCGGGTACTGGGTCAGCAGCAAGGGCAAGCGCACCGACAGGCGCGCGAACGGGACGTGGACGCACGGCAACCCGGTGTGGCGCGACGGTGGCTGGCGCAACCGCAGGGGCGCGCCGACGTACCGGCGGCCGAACGGCACGTGGTCGAACGGCAAGGGCGTGAAGCTGCGCGCGGATCGCGACCGCTTCCGCCTCGCCCGCGACGACGAGCGCGTGCCCTGGCAGGCCGTCTCGGCGCCCGCCGCGCTGGCGCCGCGCGGTGCCCGCATCGCCGTGAACGGTCTCGTCTCGACCGGCTGCCTGTTCGTCGACCGGGTGCTGCGCCATGCCGCGAACACGATCGAGATCCTGGTGCCGCACGGGTCCGTCCTGGCCGGTCTGCCGACCCGCTCGAACGTGACGGTGCTTCCATCCGACACGCCGTGCGTCCAGTAATCGTAGGATTTCCGCGATGCGTATCCTCGTCATGCAGCACGAGCACGACTCCGGCCTCGACGCGCTCGAGGCGCCGCTGCGCGCCGCGGGCGCCGACATCGAGATCTGGTTCTCGGACGAGACCGCCGCACCCGAGCTGCCGATCGAGGCGTACGACGGCCTGATCGTGCTCGGCGGCATCGCGAATCCGGACGAGGACGCGCAGCATCCGTGGCTCACGCTCGAGCGCTCGATGATCTCCGACGCGCTGCGCCGCGAGGTGCCGGTGCTCGGCATCTGCCTCGGCGGACAGCTGCTCGCGCAGGCCACCGGTGGCGAGGCGTTCCGGGCGCCCGACGGCCCGGGGATCGGCTGGTTTCCGGTGCAGGCGACGGAGGATCAGGCCGGGGACGAGCTGTTCGGCGACCTGCCCGAGTCGTTCTACGCGTTCGAGTGGCACCACTTCTGCTTCACGCCGCCTGAAGACGCGACGCTGATCTACAACTCGCGCCGCTTCAACCAGGCGTTCCGCTTCGGCCGCAACGCGTGGGGCACGCAGTTCCACTTCGAGGCCGACCCGGCGACCGTCGACGAGTGGATCGACACGGCCCGCGACGAGGCGATCACGCACGGCGTCGACATCGAGAACCTGCGCGCCACCACAGCGCAGTACGGGCCGACGCAGGTCGAGCTCTGCCACCGCATTGCACTGCGATTCGTCGCGGTCGTGGGCCGCTACGCCGGCGCCAGGTAGCTCCGCAGCCCCTCGCGCACGTCGGTCATGTCTTCGAACGGCACGTAGGCGACGCCTACGTCGGCCAGGTGCTGCGCCAGCGAGGAGCGGGCGAACACGAGGTCGGCGGCCTTGGCGGCACAGCGATCGGACCAGCCGTCGCCCACGTAGGCGATCTGCCGGCCGCCCGCCAGACGCTCGAGCTCCGTGCGCTTGCACTGCTCGCCGCAGACGGGGCAGATCGGCCGCTCGAGGAACGCGACGGTGGTGCCGGCCGTCGAGAACGTGGCCGAGTGCGCGACAACCGGCAGGCGGACGCCACCCCACGCCAGCACCGGCTCGATCAGCTCGTGGAAGCCCGACGAGATCACGACCGGGTCGACGAACCGCTCGCGGCAGAACGTGATCAGCTCCGGCAGTCCCGGCCGCAGTGCGATGCGCGATCGCAGCGTCGCGAGCGCGCCGTCGAGCGTCGAGTGGACGTGCTCGAACTCGAACGCGATCACCTCGTAGAGCGTCATCGTTCCCGACGTCAGCGCGTGCTCGGCCTCGGCCCAGATCGCGGGTGCGTGCTCGGCCACCAGCAGGTCGAGCGTGTCGGTGTCGGTGAGGGTGCCGTCGAAGTCGAGGAGCAGCAGCATCGGACCGAACGTAGCAGGAGCATCGCAGCGTGCCGCCCGGCCGCGACGGTCCTCGACCTGTCGGACCGGCCTAGACCTGGGCGCGCAGGCGGTCTCGGCCGACGTCGAGGTCGGTCCGCTCGCACACCTCGGCCAGATACGCGCCGAGGCGCGCCGTGTGCAGCGCGATCTTGCGCGAGCCCTCCGGGTCGTCGGCCAGGCCGCTCGCCGCATGCCAGGCGACGAACGCCTCGAGGTCGCCGGGAACCAGCGTCGCGAGGTCGTCCGACGCCGACCGGCCCGTGCGCTCCAGCCAGAACGCGAGCATCCGCAGCGTGCGCTCGTACGCGAACCGCGGCGTCACCGCCTGTCCGGCCACCCACCCCCGCTCGAACCCGGCGATCGCCTCGGCGATCGTCACGCCGCGTGCTCGGCGTGCCGCGCGATGGCGCGCAGCAACGACCCGCGAACGATGTCGGAGCCCGGTCGCACGATCAGCCAGTACCGGTCGAACGGCTTGCGCGCGCCCGGCCCGCACTGGATCCGCGTCTCGGTGATGAGGAGCGTGCCGTAGGCGGCGATGGTCGCCCGCACCGACATCGCGACCTTCACGCAGTCGTCCGGCTCGAGCGCGCGCCACTCGGTGGCGTCCAGTTGCATCGCGTCGCCCCCCGGCCAGGGACGGCCCGCGAACCCGACCACGATCTCCTGCGCCGACGCGCCGACGGGGACGAAGCCCGTCGCGCCATCGCCCATGTCGGCGATCGCGGTCCGCTCGCGACGCCACGAACGGCCGAGCGTGCGCACCGCCATCAGCGTGCGCGCAAGCTTGGCGTCGTCGAGCGGCGTCTCGCGGATGGCCGCGACCACGGTGTCGAGCGACGCCTGCACGGGGCGCCCCTGCATCGTCCGGTGGTCGTACCGCGGCATCAGCGTGTCGAGCAGAGTCGGCGAGACCGGAGCGGTCGTGACGGGCGGCCGTGTGACTTCCGGTGCGTTCACGACGGGCATCGTATGCCAGAATCGTGGCGATGACCGAGCCGACGATCCGCGACGTCGATGCCCTGATCGGCCCTGCGACGCCGCACTTCGCGTACCAGATCCGCCAGCGCGTCACGAATCTCGTGGCCGACCTGGATGAGTCGCACCCGGTGCGTCTCCATGCGCGGGAACGCCTGGCGCTCCTCGACGGCCTGGGCTGGACGACGTCGAAAGGCGAGTGGGGCGACCCATCGAGTCCGCGGTGACGCTGGCGCTCAAGGAGTGGCACGTCGTGGTCGAGGCGATCGCCCGCGGTGACCAGGTGCTTACCATCCGCAAGGGCGGCATCGGCGAGAAGGCCTTCGCCGTCGCCGGCTCCGCGTTCTGGCTGTACCCCAACTGGGAGCATCAGCAGCCCGGCGAGGTGAAGCGCCAGTGGCACGGCGAGCTGGCGCGATCGAACCGCGAGCGACCCGCCGACGGCACCATCCCGATCCGGTGCCGATGCACGGTCGAGGCCGCCTGGGAGCTCGCCGACGCCGACCGGCTGGCGGCGCTCGACGGCTGGCACCTGTGGACGCCGGCCTACGCCGAGTCGCGCCTGAAGTGGCGGCCGACGAAGCCGCTGACCGTGCTGCTGCTGCGTGCCGCGTCGCTGATCGAGCCCTTCCCCCTGCAGCCGGACGAGGCCTACGGCGGTTGCAAGTCGTGGGTCGAACTGCTCGAGGAGCCGCTCGCAGCAGATCTCATCCCGGCGCTCACCGACACCGCGTTCGACATGCGGTCGGTGGCCGTCCACGACGCGCTCGGCGCCTCGGCCGGAGTCGGCGCGTGACGCTCGACGGCCGTCTCGCCCTGATCACCGGCGGGTCGCGCGGCATCGGACGCACGATCGCGGTCGACCTCGCGCGGCGCGGCGCCGACGTCGCGTTCACGTACCTGCGCAACGAGGACGCCGCGAAGGAGACGGTCGCGCTGGTCGAGGCCGTGGGGCGCAGTGCGCACGCCATCCGCTCGCGCATCGACAGCGCCGCGCACTGCGCGGCGCTCGTCGACGAGGCCGCAGCGGCGCTGGGCGGGCTCGACTTGCTGGTCTCGAACGCCGCGTCGGGCGTGATCCGACCGGCCATGGACGTGACCGAGAAGCACTGGGACTGGACGCTCAACACCAACGCCCGCGCAATCGTGTTCCTGGCGCAGGCGGCCGTGCCGCACATGCAGACGCGCGGCGGCGGTGCGATCATCGGCATGTCATCGCTCGGCTCGTTCCGCGTGATCGAGAACTACACGCTCGTCGGCGTCTCGAAGGCGGCACTCGAGGCGGCGATCCGCTACCTCGCGGTCGAACTGGCGCCGCTCGGCATCCGCGTCAACGGCGTGTCGGGCGCGGTGGTCGACACCGGTGCGCTCGAGCATTTCCCGAACCGCGACGAGATGCTGAGCAGCGGCCGCGACCGCACGCCGGCGGGCCGCATGCTGGAGCCGCAGGACCTCGCCAACGCGGTCGCGTGGCTGGCGAGCCCGGAGTCGTCGATGGTGATCGGCCAGACGCTGATCGTCGACGGCGGCTTCTCGCTGCCGGCGTAGCTACGCGAACGGCAGCGGCTGCAGGCCGTCGCCGGCCAGGCGGCCGGCCCAGGCGTGCACGGCCGGCGAACCCCCGAGGTGCATCAGCAACACGTGCTGATCGGGCGTAAACCGCCCGCCGCGGATCAGGTCGATCAGGCCGCGCACCGCGCGTCCCTCGTACACCGGATCGGCGATCAGCCCCTCCGTGCGGGAGAGCAGGCGGATCGCGTCGAACGTCGGCTCGCTCACGGCGCCGTACGGCCGATCGTCGGCGATCACGACCTCGACCTGGTCGGCCGTGACGCGCTCGGGCAGCGCAAGGGTCTCGAGCGTGGCGTTCGCCAGCCGCAGCACCCGCCGGCACTTGTCCTCGCGCTCGTCGTCGTCGGCGACGCCGATGACGCGCGTCGGGCTGCCCAGCGCGGCCAGGCCGGCGACCAGCCCCGACTGTGTACTGCTGCTGCCGGTGCAGTGGACGATCGCGTCGAACCGGACGCCGAGGGCCGCCGCCTGCGTCTCGATCTCGGCCGCGCCCGCCGCGTACCCGTGCCCGCCCAGCGGGTGCTCGGACGCACCGCCCGGAATCAGGTACGGCCTGCGGCCCCGGCTGCGCAACCAGTCGACCAGCTCGTCGATGCGGCCGGGGTCGTCGATGTGCCGCGGCGTATCGTCGGCGTACAGCTCGGCGCCGAGCATGTCGCTCAGCAGCACGTTGCCGACGCTGCGGTAGCTCGGGCCGGGCTCGGGCGCCCAGCCGTTGTGGAGCAGCACGCAGCGCATGCCGGCCTGCACGGCGGCAGCCGCCGTCTGCCGCGTGTGGTTCGACTGCACCGCCCCGACCGTGACGAGCGTGTCGGCTCCCTCGCGCTGCGCCGCGGCGACGACGAACTCGAGCTTGCGGGTCTTGTTGCCGCCGCCCGGCAACCCGGTCAGGTCGTCGCGCTTGATCCACAGCTGCGGGCCGCCGAGGTGCTGCGTCAGCCGGGACAGCGGGTGCAGCGGCGTCGGCAGCTGCGCGAACCGCAGCCGTGGCGCCAGGTCGAGTGCCTCGAGCAGCATCGGCAGGGATCCTACGCGGGTCGCCCCGCCGGTGTCACTCGTCGAAGAAGCACGGGCCCTGGGCGTCGACCAGCCCGTACGCGACGGCGAGCGCCACGACCAGCGCGGCCGGCCACCACGGGAATCCCAGCCGCCGTGCGGCGATGATCAGCGTCGAGCCGCCGAGGTACGCCGCACCCGATCCGAGGAGCCACGTCGCAGCGAGCGACGCCACCGCCGTCAGGCGGCCGTTGCACACCGCGTGCATGGTGAACGCGGCGGCAGCCGGCACGGCGATCATCATCGCCAGCAGCATGTTCACCTCGACGACCCGTCGGCCCGCAGGCGTGATCGCCATCGAGACGCCGGCGCCGACTGCAGCGAGCACCAATGCCAGCTCCAGACGCCCGGTATCGAGCCGGAAATGCCAGCTGGCCGGGTTGAGCAGCGCGATCGCCGGGGCGATCGACAGCAGGGCGAAGGCCGCGGGCCGCACGACGGTTCGCATGCACCGAGTGTGGCCGGCGCACGCCGAATCTGGCCGGCGGGTCGCCCGGCGGCCCGTTCCGACCGTTCAGCGGCGGCGCCTCAGTGCAGCGCGGAGCGCGGCTCGACGAACCGGCGGTCGAGCGCGAACGGGTTGTCGCTGCGCGAGCCGGTGACGACCTCGAGCAGGTGGCGCGCGCCGCCGACGCTGCACATGACGCCGTGGCCGCTGTAGCCGGTGTTGACGAAGATGCCGGTGACGGGCGACTCGTCGAGCAGCGGCCGGAAGTCGGGTGTGACGGTGTAGAGCCCGCACTGCGAGGCCCACGCGACGCGGCCGTCGTCCCACACGTCGCGCCAGAACGAGGTCGTGCGGGCCAGCGACGTCGGGCTCGCGGGATCGAGCAGCCGGTACGGGAAGGCGGGATCGACAAGCGGGTCGTCGGTGGCGCCGACGTCGCTGCTGTCGGGCTCCGACAGCAGCGCGTAGGCGCCGCGGAACGCCGGGCGCCAGTGCGCGCCGGTGTCCTCGTCGTACACCAGCGGCCCATCCTGGGGCACCTGCGGCACGTCGGGCAGCACGAGGCGATGACGACGCAGCGTGCGCACCGGGAGGTCGATCCCGGCCGTCGCGGCGACGACTCCCGACATCGGCCCGGCGGCGATCACGCAGCTGCGCGTCGCGACCGTTCCCCGACTGGTCTGCACGCCGACCAGGTCGCCGCCGGCGAGATCGAAGCCGAGCACGCGGCAGCGGTTGACGACCGGCGCGCGCGAGCCCGCGAGCAGCCCGAGCGCGAGGAGCTTCGGGTTCATCACCCCGTCGTCCGCCCGATAGCGCACCTGTCGCACGGCGGGCGTGAGCCAGGGGAAGCGGCGGCGCGCCTCGTCCCCGTCCAGCAGCTCGACGCCGTCGATGCCGAGCGACCGGTGGTGGGCCGCCGTGTCGTGCTGCGCGGCCGCCCCCTCCTCCGTCGTCGTCGTGACCACGCGACCGTTGGCGACGCAGGCCGGGTCGTAGCGGGTCTGGCCCGTGAAGCTGGCGAAGTCGCGCATCGCCGCGAGGGTCTCGCGCGCCAGCACGAGCTCGTCCGGGTCGTCGTGCTGGAGCCTGTAGGCGCCGGTGGCGACGGACGTCGTCGCGCTGGCGAGCATGGGCCGCGCCTCGAGCACGAGCGGCTCGAGGCCCGCGCGCCGGGCCGCATCGGCGGTCGCAGCACCGATCACGCCGCCGCCGATGATGACGAGCTCGGCGGTGGCCGGAAGGGTGTCTGCGAAGGTGATCGCGCCGGTCGGCATGCAAGTACGATTGCATGTCCGATGACCCCGTTGACCCTCGACTACCTGCTGACCCTCAAGATCTGGAAGGACGGCGAGGTCGTCGATCCGGCCGGCGCCGTCGTCTCGGTCTGGGATCACGGATTGCTGTACGGCGATGGCGTGTTCGAGGGCATCCGCCTGCGCAGCGGCCGGCTGTACCGGCCGTACGACCACCTGAACCGCCTGCACGGATCGGCCCGCGCGGTGGCGCTCGAGATCCCGTACGACGACGACGCGCTGCTGCGCGCCGTCGCCGACACGGCCGCGGTCAACGACATCGACGAGGCGCACGTGCGCATCGTGGTCTCGCGCGGCGTCGGCCTGCCGGGCATCGACCCGGCCCGCTGCCCGGTCGCGACCACGCTGGTGCTGGTCTACCCGTTTCCACCGCTGCTCGGCTCCGACCCCGTCACGCTCATCACGTCGAGCATCGCCCGCAAGGCGCCGCGCTCGGTGCCGGCGCGCGTGAAGTCGCTCAGCTACCTCGACAGCGTGCTCGCGAAGGTGCAGGCCAACAACGCCGGCGCGGGCGACGCGCTGATGCTCGACGGCGGCGGCCTCGTCGCCGAGGCCACGGGCGCGAACGTCTTCATCGTCACCGGCAAGCTGCTGCGGACGCCACCGACGACCGCGTCGCTGGCCGGCATCACGCGCGGGACGATGCTCGAGCTGGCTGCGGCGGCGGGCATCGAGACGTCGGTCGAGCCGCTCGAACCGGGCGACCTGTACACCGCCGACGAAGCCTTCCTGACGGGCACCGGCGCGGGCATCGTGCCGGTCGCAGCGTTCGACGGACGGCCGCTGCTGACAGCGCCGGGGCCGTACACGACGGCGCTCACCGACGCCTACCGGGCGACCTGGTCCGACCCGGCCTACAGCATCCTGCTGAGCGACTGCGCGAGCAGATGAGCGCCGCCACGATCGACATCAACGTCGACGCCGGCGAGTCGTACGGCGCGTGGACGATGGGCGACGACGCGGCGCTGTTCGCCGAGGTGTCGAGCGCGAACCTGGCCTGCGGCTTCCACGCGGGCGATCCCGCCACGATCCGGCGCAGCCTCGCTGCAGCGCTGGCGGCCGGCGTTGCGATCGGCGCCCATCCGGGTCTCGCCGACCTGCCCGGGTTCGGCCGGCGCGGCATGGCGCTGAGCCCGCAGGAGGTGCGCGACGACACGCTCTACCAGGTGGGCGCGCTGGCGGCGTTCGTGCGTGCGGCGGGCACCACGCTGCACCACGTGAAGCCGCACGGCGCGCTCAATACGGCCGTCGCCGAGACGTCCGACGCGCACGCGGCGGCGATCGTCGAGGCAGTGGCGGAGTTCGACGCGACGATCCCGGTCGTCGCGGTGGCGGGCTCGCGCCTGCACCGGGCGTGCCTGCAGCTCGGGCATCCCGTCGTGGCGGAGGGGTTCCCGGACCGCGCGTACGCAGCCGACGGCTCGCTGGTGCGACGCGGCACGCCGGGCGCGCTGATCCACGATCCCGACCTGGCGGCCGAGCGAGCCGTCCGCATGGCGCTGCACCGCTCGGCCGTCACGATCGACGGCACCGAGATCGAGGTCGACGTCGGCACGCTCTGCATCCACGGCGACAATCCGGGCAGCGTCGCGACGGCGCGCGCGGTGCGCGCGGCGCTGCTGCAGGCGGACGTCGCGATCACCGCGTTCTGAGCTTGGCGCCGGTCGGCCAGTACCTGCGGTTCGCGACGCAATTCGACGAGGCGGCCAACGTGCGCGTGCTCGCGCTCGCCGCACAGCTCGACGCCAGCCGGCCGGTGGGCGTGCGCGAGATCTACCCGGGCTACGGCTCGGCCTACGTGGAGTGGGACGACGCGGTGCTGTCCAGCAGCGACGCGACGCGGTGGATCGACGCCGCGCTGGCGGCTCCGCCGCTGCCGGCGGTCGCGCCGCGGCGGCTCGAGATCCCGGTCCGGTACGGCGGGCCGGACACGGCCGACGTGGCGGCTGAAACGGGGCTCGATCCCGCGCGGATCGCCGAGTTCCACGCAGCCGGCACCTACCGCGTCTGCGCGCGCGGGACGTCGGGGCAGCCGATGCTCGGCGGCACCGACCCGCGGCTGCACGTACGCCGCCGCGATGCGCCGCGATTCGAGGTGCCGCCACTGTCGGTTGCGATCGCCGGCGGCCAGGCGACGATCTATCCGCCCGTCGCGCTGCCCGGCGGCTGGGCGTTGATCGGCACCGCGCTCGAGACTGTCTACGACCCGCACCGCGACGACCCGTTCCTGTTCCGGCTCGGCGACCGCGTGACGTTTCGGGCCGCGGTGGGCGACCCGCCACCGCTGCCGGACGTGCGCGAGCTCCTGCCGGCGGAGCCGCGGCTACCGGCGCTGCGCGTCGAGCAACCGGGGGCGTTCGACGTCGTCGTCGACGGCGGCCGGCTCAACCAGGCGCACCGGGGGATGGCGCAGTCGGGACCGCTCGACGCTCCGGCGGCGCGGCTCGCGAACGCCATGTGCGGCAACACGCCCGGCGCGGCGTTGCTCGAGTGCACGCTGACCGGCCCGCTGCTGGTCGCGCTCCGGCCGCTCGTGGTCGGCGCGGCCGGCAACGGTCTGACGCTCGAGGTCGACGGCGAGCCCGTCGGCCAGGCCACCACCGCGGTCGCGGCCGGCCAGCGGCTGCGGTTCCGGCCGACCGGACGCGGAGTGCGCGCCTACCTCGCGGTCGCGGGCGGATTCGAGGCGGAGCCGTTCCTCGGCTCGGCCAGCGTCGACCTGCGCGGCCTGCTGGGACGACCACTGCGCGCAGGCGATGTCCTGGGACTCGACCGGGAGACGACGCCGACGCGCCGGCTCGAGGCGACACATCGCGTCGTCTCCTCGCCGGTGGTGATCCGCCTGCACCGCGGCCCGCAGTGGACGGCCGCGGCCGAGCAGGCACTCGTCTCGGCGCCGTTCACCGTCGTCACCGGCGACCGCATGGGCGTGCGGCTGGACGGGCCGCAGGTGCCCGGCGGCGAGCTGCTGAGCGAGTCTCCCCCGCCCGGCGCCGTCCAGGTCACGAGTGGTGGCGCTCCGATCCTGCTGCTCGCCGACCGCCAGCGCAGCGCCGGGTACGACAAACCGGCGGTGATCCACCCCGCGGACCTGGGCCTGGCCGGCCAGCTGCGCACGGGCGAGTCGGTGCGTTTCGTGGTCGTGGGTGACCACGCGGTCCGGTGGTTCCGCGACCTGCGTTGACGGCCGGGGACTAGGCCGCCCCGAGGTCGATCGCGAGCTGGTCGACCTGCCAGCGCGAGGGCCGCGCCGGCGCGTCGGGCAAGAGCGTCAGGGCGCCCCGGGCCGAGGCCGACGAGGCCATCGCGCCGCCGTACCGGTCGGCGAGCAGCTGCACGTGGGCGGCGATGCGCGCGTGGTGCTCGTGCGCGTAACCCGCGCGGCGGTGGTAGAGGCGCTCGTAGCGCTCGACCAGATCGGGACGCACGCCCTCGAGCCAGGGCATGAACAGCTCGCGGACCCCGGGCCGCAGGTGCAGCACGATCGGCGTGACCGACGACGCACCGGCTTCGAACGCGGCCTTGACGACGGCGTCGAGCTGGTCGAGGTCATCGGAGATGCCCGGCAGGATCGGTGCGACCAGCACGCTGCACGGGATGCCCACGTCGACCAGCCTGGCGAGCGCCTCGAGGCGTCGTGCCGGCGCCGGCGTGCCGGGCTCGGACATGCGCCACACGTCCTCGTCGAGCGTGCCGACCGAGAACGCCGCGCGGAACAGGCCGCGACCGGCCGCCTCCGCGAGGACGTCTCGATCACGCACGATCATGGTGGACTTGGTGAGGATGGAGAACGGGTTGCCGGCCGCGGTCAGCGTCTCGGCGATACCGCGCGTCAGCCGGTAGCGACCCTCGCACGGCTGGTACGGATCGGTGTTGGTGCCGAGAGCGATCGTCTCGCCGGCCCATTTCGGGTCGGCGAGCTCGGCCCGCAGCCGTTCGACCGCGTTGATCTTGACGACGATGCGCTCCTCGAAATCCCTGGCGCCGTCGAGGCCGAGGTACTCGTGGGTGGGGCGCGCGAAGCAGTACGTGCATGCGTGGCTGCAGCCGCGGTACGGGTTGATGGTGAACCGGAACGGCACGCGGGCACCGTCGGGGACACGGCTGATGATGCGCTGCGCGCGCACGTGGAGGTACTCGACGGCAGGAAGATCACGACGCCCGGGGACGGTCTCGCCGAACAGCGCAGGCTGTCCGCCGTCGTCGTCTGCGAGCCGCCAGCGGATGGGTGTCCGGGTTGCCATGAGGAGGACTATACACGAACATATGTTCGTATTCGAGGTCGGCGCTAGGCTCCCAGCATGCGAACGTTCGACGTGGTCGTCGTGGGCGGTGGCGTGGTGGGCTGCGCGGTCGCCCGGCGGCTGTCGCTGACCCGCGCGACGGTCGCCCTCGTCGAGGCCGCGAGCGATGTCGGCGAGGGTGCGTCGAAGGGCAACTCGGGCATCGCCACCTGCGGCGCCGAGACCACTCCGGGCACTCGCGAGTCCGAGCTGATCAGGGCGTCGGCCGATGCCTGGGAGGCCCTCTGCGCGTCGCTCGACACGCCGTTCGAGCGGATCGGCACCCTCAGCCTGGCGCTCACGCCCGAGGAGGAGGAGCGGCTGCCGCACATGCTTGCCGAGACGCGGGCGAACGGCGTCGCGGGCGAGATCGTCTCCGGCGCGGTCGCACGGCGGCTCGAGCCCCTCATCACGCCCGCCACGCGCGCCGCGCTGCACGTGCCCGGCGACGGCATCATCGATCCGATCCGCCTCACGATCGGCTACGCCGAGCTGGCCGCCCGCAACGGCGCGACGATCCTGCGCGGGACGCGCGTGACCGGGTTCCGCCGCGAGGGCGATCGGCTGACGGTCGTCGAGACGACGGGCGAGGCGCTCGGCGCTCGGTTCGTCGTCAACGCCGCGGGGGTCGACGCGGAGGCGGTCTCCGAGCGCGCCGGCGGCGAGCCGCTGAACGGCTGGCCGCGACTCGGTCAGGCCTGGCTGCTCGACCGCGAGCTGGGCCGTCAGTTCGCGAAGATCGTCGGCGGCATCCCCGACGAGGTGACGCGTGGCGTGTACGTGACGCCGACGACGAACCGCTCCGTGCTCGTCGGACCCACCGCCGTCAACCACGACGACCGCGACAACCGGCGCACCGACGCCGAGACCCTGGATTGGATCATGGACCGCGGCCAGCGGCTCGTGCCGTCGATCTCGCCCGCGACCGCGATCAAGGTGTTCGCGGCCAACCGGCCGGCGGGCGATCCGGTGTATCGCGTGGAACGTGACGAACGCGTCGCGAATCTCGTGCAGGCCGCAGCGATCCGCTCCACGGGCGTGTCGTCGTCGCCGGCCGTGGCAGAGCTCGTGCGCGATCTGCTGGCCGCTGCCGGCGCACCGGTGAGCGCGGACCGCCGCGATGCCATCCGCGCGATCGAGCCCGTCCCGCGCCTGCTCGGCCACACGCGGCCGGAGGAGCTGACGGCGCTCGACCCGCGCTACGGCCAGGTCATCTGCGCCTGCGAGCAGGTGACGGCGGCGGAGATCGCCGCGGCGTTCGCGATGCGCGTCGCACCGCGCACCGTCGATGCGGTGCGCAAGCGGACGCGCGCGACCGGTGGCCGGTGCCAGGGTGCGTACTGCATGGCGGGCGTGTCGTTCCTCTGCTCCGCGTACGGCGGCCTGCAGCCGGCAGAGGTGTGGCCGTGACGGTCGCCATCGTCGGTGCCGGCGTGACCGGCCTGGCGTGCGCCGCCGTCATCGGCCGGTCGGCGGTCGTCGTCGACCGCATCCCGGTCTGCGGTGGCATCCTCGGCTTCGACCACGGCCACACACGCCGGCTGGAGGCAGCCGCGCGTGACGCCGGCGCGGTACTCCACCTGGGCGAGACCGCCATCACGTGGGACGGGTCCGAGCTCGTGGCGCTCGGGCAGGACGGCGTCCGGCGCATCCGGGCCGGCTCGCTGGTGATCGCCTCGGGCGCGCGGCCGCGCAACCGCGCCGAGCTGCGCATCGACGGCGATCGCACGCACGGCGTCGTCTCGGCGACGGTCGCCTGCCACCTGGCCGAGACGGGTGTCCTGGTCGGCCGCCGGCCGGCCATCGTCGGCGCCGGCGACTGGGCGGAGCGGGCGGAGCACGAGCTGCGCCACGCCGGTGCCGAGCCGGTGCGGGCAACCGGGCGCGCGCTCGAGATCCGCGGCGGCGGCCGAGTCGCCGAGCTGGTCTGCGCCGACGGGACCATCGCCTGCGACGCCGTCGTGCTCGCCGACGGGCTCGTGCCGCTGCGCAACGTCGACGGCGCGGTGGCGGACGGCGTGCGCACCATCTACGCACAGCCGTGCGACGACCGCGGGTCGATCGCCGGCGCCGAGGAGGCCGGCCGTCGCGCGGCCCGGGCCGCACTTGAGATGATGGCGGGCGCATGAGGGTGCGCTCCCCCATCGGCGACCTGCCGTTCCGCGTCACGGGCATCCGCCGCGACGGCCGCGAGCTGATCATCCAGGGCGAGCTGGGCGCCTGGCGCAGCGAGGTGCGCGTCGGCCCCGGAGATGTCAGGGAAATCGCGCGGCTCGTGTTCGCCGGCGCGCGAAACCGCCGGCGCCGGTAACGCGATGATCCTGATCGGCGTCGACCAGGGCACGACCGGCACGCGCACGGTTGCCTTCGACGAGCGCCTCGAGCCGGTCGCCGAGGCCTACCGCCGGGTCGCGGTCACGCACCCGCAACCGGGCTGGATCTCGAAGGACGCGCGCGACGTGATCCGCTCGGTGGAGGAGACGGTGGCCGAGGTCGTAGCCGCGGTCGGCGGCGCCGGGCGGGTCGACGCGATCGGGCTCGACAACGAGGGCGAGACGGTCGTGGCGTGGGATCCTGCCACCGGCGAGCCGCTGGCCGACGCGGTGGTATGGGGCTGTCGGCGGTCGCAGCCGATCGTCGAGCGCCTGGCCGCGCACGGCGAGCTGGTGGAGCGCCGCAGCGGCCTGCCGCTCGATCCGTACTTCACGTCGACGAAGATCCGCTGGCTGATCGAGAACGCGCCCGGGGTCGACGGCGACACGCGGTTCGGCACGCTCGACGCGTACGTCACGCTGCGCCTCGGCGACGGCGCGCGCACCGACCCGTCGACGGCCGCGCGCACGCAGCTGCAGGCCGTGGCCGCGCCCGGCACGTGGGACGCGGAGCTGTGCGGCATCTTCGGCGTCGAGCCGGCGTCGCTGCCGGTGATCGGCCCGTCGACCGGCGATCTCGGCACGCTCTGCGGCCTACCGCTGCGCGCAGCGCTGGTCGACCAGACGGCAGCGCTGGCGGGCCACGGCTGCCTCCAGCCGGGGACGGTCAAGGCCACGTACGGCACCGGCATCTTCGTGCTGCAGAACGCTGGCACGTCACCGCCGCGCGATCTCGCGGGGGTGCTCCCGGTCGTGGCGTGGGAGCACGCCGGCGCGACCACGTACGCGCTCGACGGCGGCGTGTTCTCGGCCGGCACGGTGATCGAGTGGCTGGGCGAGGACGGGCTCGGCCTGTTCGCCGATCCAGCCGAGACAGAGGTGCTCGCGAACTCGGTCGCCGACACGGCCGGCGTCGCCTTCCTCCCCGCGCTCGCCGGCCTCGGCGCGCCCTGGTGGCGCTCCGACGCACGTGGCGTGTTCGCCGGCCTGACGGCGGGAGCCACGCGGGCTCATCTCGTGCGCGCGGCGCTGGACGCGCTCTGCTTCCGCGTCCGCGACGTGGTCGAGGCGATGTCAGCGACCGCAGGCCGGCCCACCGCGCTGCGCGTCGACGGCGGCCTGACCGCGAACGGCTACCTGCTGCAGCGCCAGGCGGACGTGCTCGGCATCCCGGTCGTCGTATCGCGCGTCACCGAGACGACGGCGATGGGCGCCGCCGCGATGGCGGGCGTCGGCGCCGGCCTGCTCTCGCTGGACGACGTCGCGCGGGCCGCAGGCGGCGGCCGCGTGGTCGAGCCAGTCGCGGATGCGACGGAGGACTACGAGCGCTGGCACGCGTTCGCCAAGCGGGCGGCCGAGCTGACGACGTAGCGGCCGCGGCGGACGGGTTCGCGCCTCCGGTGACGTCTACCGAGAGCGTGATCGGGACAACCCGGAACGGCGGCACAGCGGCGCTCGGATGCGGCGCGCGCCTCTCGTTCGACGTTCTCCGCGCCGGCGTGTTCGTGCCTGGCGCCGATAATCCACCGCGGCGGCGCTTCCGTGCCTGGCACGGATACGACAACGTGTGGCGTTTCCGTGCCTGGCACGAAATGCGCCACGCCTCGGACGTCGCCGATCCGCCAAGTCCCGGTTGTGGATGGGATCATCGGCCATAGGTGGGGGTAGAAGATGAGTCGTTTCGGCGCTTGCGATAGGTAGCTTCTGCGTAGGAGCTGCACGCCTCCGA
>JBKJIG010000113.1:0-18520 GCA_046598415.1 Gaiellales bacterium | reverse complement strand
CGTCGAGGTCTGGTGGCATGATCGCCTCCTGGCGGCGTTGCGTTAGCAACACCAGACTTCGACGCCCTCCCCACGGACCATTCACCCGCACCGCAATTCGCGGCAAACGATCTAGGGGTCGAGCACGCCCTGCGCGTCGACCGTGCCGAGCCACCGCCGGTAGGCGATCGAGGCCAGATCGGGCACGCGGAGGTGCAGCTCCTCCTTGAGGCTGACCGGGATCTCCTCCGGCCGGATGCTCTCGACCACGCGCCGGTCCTGCTCCAGCACGTAGAGGTAGTTCGCGACGAACTCGGGATCCTCGCTCTCGTAGTTGCGGTGCACGATCCGGAAGACGTTCGTCTTGCGCGATTCGGTGGGCGAGGCGGCGACGGTGACGACCGTGACGCGGTCGGAGTCCTCGAGGATGCGGATGTGCATACAAAACGGATACCAGTGGTAGTACTCGTAGTCGACGCGGGTCTCGAACGTCCCGTCGACGCTGCGGTAGAACTGGTCGTTGACCCGGTAGTGCTGCCCCCACTCGGCCTCGTGCAGCACGTACGGCTCCTGTTGCGGGAAGGCCGGGTCGGCGAGGATGTTGGCGTGGACGAACGGGAAGTGCGAGACGTCCATCGAGTTCTCGGTCGACCGGCCGGCCGACGTGTCCCACGTCAGCACCGAGAAGACCTCGCCCTGGTACGACGGGTCCTCGTGCTCGTTCTGCGGGAAGCCGGGAATCGGCGCGACGGGGTCGTCGAGCGCCACCCAGACGAGGCCGTAGCGCTCCTCGGTGTGGTAAGCGACCGCGCGGGCGCGGGTCGGGATCGAGCTGCCCTCGGCGAGCGCCGGGATGCGCACGCACGCGCCGGTCGAGTCGTACTCCCAGCCGTGGTACGGGCACACGATGCAGCCGTTGCGCACCCAGCCGAGCGACAGGGCGGCCCCGCGGTGGACGCACAGGTCCTTGAACACCGAGACGCCCGCGTCGGTGCGGAACGCGACCAGCTTCTCGTTCAGCAGCGTGTACGGGCGCGGCTGGTCGGTGAGCTCGCTGGACTCGGCGATCGGATGCCAGTACTGCGACAGCCGCGTCGTCTTCGGCGGCGCCTCGACCGGCCGCTCGCGAACGCTCCCTTCCATCTGTCCCTCCGTCGTCGGGGCGCGCGTGGTGCCGCGCCCGCCCGAAGTATGCGTCAGACGATGCCGGCGAGAGCGACGATCGAGAGCAGATCGAGATGCTCCCGATGCCCCTCTGCGGCGACCTCGCACCGCCATGGCCAATGTGCGGCGCCCGTCGTGGCGGGTGGAACTGACCGATCGGGTGGGGTGGCGCAGCGCTAGGAACGCGCTGCCAGGTTGGAGCTGAGCTCGGCCAGCTTCAGTACCGTGCGCCAGTTGCGCGCCGTCCCGACGCCGCGGATCAGCGGCAGCGCCGGCGGCAGCTTCGCCCGGCCGATGCCGTCGGGCAGATGCAGGTAGACCTCGCGCCCGACGACGGCGAACTCCTCGGGCGCGAACCGGCCCGCGTCGAACGCCGCCACGTCATCGGGCGCCGGCGCCGTCGAGAGGAAGACGACGTGCAGCGCCAGCGGCTCGGCGGCGGGGTACGGGTTCCTGTCGACGACGCCCTCCCACGCCTCGGCCGTGCGCAGGACCACCGGCACGTCGAACCCGGTTCCCGCCTCGATGCGCTGCTGCAAGTCGACGGCGAGCGGGTCGCTCACGCCCGACGGATGCGAGAACACGATGTTGCCGCTCTGGATGTAGGACGTGACGTCGTCGCACCCCGCCGCGGCGAACAGCTCCCGCAGATCGGCCATGTGGATCTTCCGGTTCCCGCCGACGTTGATGCCGCGGAGGAGTGCGATGCAGGTCGTCACGACGACCGGATTGTCACCCGCGGGGTCCGAGAACCGGGGCCGAGGCGCGGGCGCGCCGGGCCTCGAAGCGCGCGACGCGGCCACCGCGATCGACCTGGCGCTCGACGCCGGTGTAGAACGGATGGCACTCGCCGCAGACGTCGACCGAGCCGGCGCTACGCGTGGAGCGCACGTGGTGCTGCGCGCCGCAGCCGGCGCACGTGATGGTGGTCTGGTCATAGCGCGGATGGATGTCGGCTCGCATGGTGTTCCTCCTGAAGGCGGCAAACGGCTGCCGCCTCTATGAGAACGCCTCTCACTTTGCGGATCTTCCCGGCGGCGGCTCAGGCGGTGCCGAGCGCGACGCCGATGGCGAGCACGACAGCGCCGCCCAGCGTCACCTGGATCAGCGACTTCCACAGCGACACCCGCTGGAAGCGCTTCCGCACCCAAGCGATCACGATCAGCTCGGCGGCGACCAGCGGGTACGCGATCATCAGTGCGGTGCCGAGGTCGGCGATCAGGAACGGCAGCGCGTGCGCGGCGCCGCCGATGAACGTCGCCGAGCCGGTGATCAGCCCGCGCTGGATCGACCCGCCGCGCCCGGTCAGCTCGCCGTCGTCCGACAGCCCTTCCGACAGACCCATCGAGATCGCAGCGCCCAGCGCCGCGGCCAGCCCGACCAGCAGCGCCGCGCGCGAGCCGGACACGTACGCGGCCGCGAACATGGGCGCGAGCGTGGAGATGGTGCCGTCGATGAGGCCGATCAGGGCCGGCTGCACGACGCGCAACTGCAGGTCGGCGGAGTCGGCCGCGCGGACGCGGCCACCGATCTTGAACGCCGGGCTGGCGAGCGTCGGAGGCTTCATGAACGACAGCCTACGGGTTATTTGTACTAGTTTCAAGTTAGGTGAACCTACAATTAGGCGTGCCTACGCGGTACACTGCGAGCGTGCGTGACGACGCCACCGTCGATGCCGAGCTGATCACCGCGTTGCGCGACCACGGTCATCGCGTGACCGGGCCGCGGCTGACCGTCTACCGCCACCTGCGCAAGCAGGACGGGCACCTGACCGCCGAGCAGGTGCACAGCGACCTGGTCGCGCGGGCACCGAGCCTGTCGCCGGCGACGGTCTACGCCACGCTCGACCTGCTGGCCGAGCTCGGGCTGATCCGCCGCATGAGCACACCGCACGGCGTCGCGCTGTTCGACACGCGAATGTGCCTGCACCACCACCTGCTGTGCCGGTCGTGCGACGCGATCATCGACCTCGAGGCGCCGGTCACGACCGCCGACGCGCACGCAGCGGCGGCCGCGGCGGGCTTCACGGTCGAGCACAGCGAGCTGCAGATGACCGGCCTCTGCGACGCCTGCGCCGCGGCGCAGGACTAGCCGTGCCATCCGTTCCGGCGCGCGTACGCCGGAACGGACAGCTGGCTATCGGTACGGGCTAGGCGCGACGTCCGCGACCGCGCGAGCCGCTCCACGCGGCCGGGCGGGCGGCAGAGGAGGATCCGCCGGTGCGAGACCCACGCGACGAGCTGCGGGACGAGCCGCGCGCGGCGGCGGGCGCCTCCGGTGCCGGCGTCACGTAGGGCGCCGGCGGGCCGGTGAGGGCCAGGATGTGCTCCGAGCCCGGCGTCACCGTGGTGGTGGTGGGCGAGATGCCGGCCAGCCGCGCGAGCGTGCGGACGTCGCCGCGCTGCTCGGGCAGCATCAGGGTGACGACGGTGCCGCCGGCCCCGGCGCGCGCGGTGCGGCCGGAGCGGTGCAGGTACGCCTTGTGCTCGGACGGCGGATCGACGTGGACGACGAGTTCGATGTCGTCGACGTGGATGCCGCGGGCCGCGATGTCGGTGGCGACGAGCACCTGGACGCCGCCCGACGTGAACGCCTCGAGGTTGCGTTCGCGCGCGTTCTGCGAGAGGTTGCCGTGCAGCTCGACCGCGGGCACGCCGGCGGCGGTGAGCTGCCGGGCGAGCTTCTTGGCCGAGTGCTTGGTACGCGTGAAGAGCAGGCTGCGGCCGGCGCCCGAGGCGAGCTCGCGGACGACCGCGGGCTTGTCGGTGTTGCCGACGGCGAACACGTGATGCACCATCACCGCGACCGGGGCCTCGACCGAGTCGACCGAGTGGGTGACCGGCTTCGAGAGGTAGCGCTTCGCGATGATGTCGACGCCGTTGTCGAGCGTGGCCGAGAAGAGCAGCCGCTGCGTGCCGGCCGGCGTCTTGTCGAGCAGCCGCTTGACGGCGGGCAGGAACCCGATGTCGGCCATGTGATCGGCCTCGTCGAGCACCGTCACCTCGACGCGGTCGAGGAACACCTCGCGCTGGCTGGCGAGATCCTCGAGCCGGCCGGGGCAGGCGACGAGGATGTCGACGCCGCCGCGGAGCGCGGCGACCTGGCGGCCCTGCGAGACGCCGCCGAAGACGGTCGTGACGCGCATACCCATGGCGGTGGCCAGGGGCGCGATGCTCTCGCTCACCTGGTTGGCGAGCTCGCGCGTCGGCACCAGCACGAGGGCCCGGGGACGGCTCGCCTTGCGGGGAGCCGTCTGGGCGGTCGCCGCGAGGCGGGCCACCATCGGCAGGCCGAAGGCGATCGTCTTGCCGCTGCCCGTCCGGCCGCGGCCGAGGATGTCACGGCCGGCGAGCGCGTCGGGAAGGGTTGCGACCTGGATCGGGAACGGCTCGGTGATGCCGCGCGCGGCGAGCACCGCGATCAGTGCGGTGGGTGCTCCGAGGGCTTCGAACGTCGTGCCGGCGTCGCTGGTGGTCCCTGCATGACGCAGGGGTGTAGTCGTACTTGTCGAGCTCAAATGGTCTTTCTGATCGTACGGGCTGGCCGCCTCCGCTCTCCCGACGTACTGGACGGGAGCGACGCGCTCGAAGCGCGCTTGCGTACGACCTCGGTGTCCCGGCGGGACACCCGACCCTCACATCATGCCCGATGGATCCACGGAACAACGCATTCGACGCCGATCCAACGCAGGTTTGCGGAAGTTTCAGGCGGCCAGCCAGGCGTCGGCGATCGCCTCCACGTGCCGGAAATCGGTGCCGCAGCAGCCGCCCAGCACCGTCAGATTCGGCAGCGACTCGCGCAGCGCGACGTAGCGTGCGCCGAGGTCAGTGGGATCGCCGTCGTCGAACTCCTCGGCCTCGTCCAGTTCTGCGTGGCTGCGGGTCGACGCGTTGGCCCGCAGCCCGCAGATCCGCGGGATCGGCGGACCGTCGGCGAGCATCTCCGCGAAGTGCGTCGGGTGCGCGCAGTTGATCAGGAAATACCCGCAGGCACCGTCCGTCTCGGCATCGACCTGGTCGATCGCGGCGCGCAGCGTCTGCCCGCTCGGCAGCCGGCCGTCGGTCTCCACGGTGAACCCGATCGCCGACGGCAGCCCGAGCTTCGCGGCCGCCCGAACGACGCCGATCGCCTCCTCGGCGTACGTCATCGTGATCGCCGAGGCCATGTCGGCGGCCGTGTCGGCGAACACCCGCAGCTGCACGGCGTGGTAGCGCTCCGCCTCCCACACCGTCATCGTCGAGCTGGGCGCGTAGCCGTCGCCACGCGGTCCGAGGACACCCTCGATCAAGATCGGCTGGCCGGAGCCGGCGTCGTCGCGGAGGCGCTCCATCATCTCGATCGAGTGCCGGTTGATCTTCGCCAGGGACGCGGCGTCGTAGCCCAGCTGGTCGGCCCAGTCCTGGCTCGCACGCCAGGTCGGCGAGGTGAGGACGAAGCCTGTCCCGCGCTCGCGCGCGAGCTGCAGGAACGGCTTGAAGTAGGCGTCGAGCGCCTCGCGTCCCGCCTCGTCCTCGACCAGCGGAAACGAGGCGAACGCCGGCAGGTCGATGCCGTCGCGGAAGATCAGGACGGTCTCCAGGCCGGCGTCGGTCAGGAACACGCCTCCTTCGGTCTGCGGCAGAGAGGTGCGCCGGGACATTCGCCTCCGATCGTCGTTCCTGCGAAAACTAACGCACCCGCAGCCAGGGACAAGGCCACCCGGGGCGGACCCCGCCGGGCATGGCAGACTGCCCACGTGCTCCGGCCGTTCACCCAGGTCGACGTCTTCACGACGACGCCGTACGCGGGCAACCCCGTGGCCGTCGTGCTGGACGGCGACGGCCTGACGACCGGTGAGATGCAGCGCTTCGCGAACTGGACGAACCTCTCCGAGACGACGTTCGTGCTGCCGCCCGCCGACCCCGCCGCCGACTACCTGGTGCGCATCTTCACGCCGACGCTCGAGCTGCCGTTCGCCGGCCACCCGACGCTCGGTACCTGCCACGCGTGGCTGGAGGCCGAGAGAACGCCGAAGCGGGACGACGTGATCGTGCAGGAGTGCGGCGCCGGACTGGTGCCGCTGCGCCGGTCGGGCGACGGGCTCGCGTTCCAGGCGCCGCCGCTGGTGCGATCCGGTGACGTCGACGAGGCGCTGGTCGCCGCCGTCTGCACCGCCATGGGCATCGCGCGGTCGGCGGTCGTCGACGCCGCGTGGGCCGACAACGGCCCGGGCTGGATCGCGCTGCTGCTGGCGAGCGCCGCGGAGGTGCTGGACGTGCGGCCGACCTTCATCGACCAGGACGTCGGCCTCGTCGGCCCCCACCCCGCGGGCACGGCCGAGGCGTGGGAGCTGCGCGCGTTCTTCCCCAAGGACGGCGTCAGCGTCGAGGACCCCGTCACCGGCAGCCTCAACGCGTCGGTGGCCATGTGGCTGCTCGGCACGGGCCGTGCGACGGCGCCGTACGTGGCCCGCCAGGGCACGGCGCTCGGGCGCGCCGGACGCATCCACGTCGCCCGCGACGACGACGGCGCGATCTGGATCGGCGGCGGAACCGTCACGTGCATCGAAGGACAGGTGGAGCTGTAGTGCCGGCGGCGACCTCCGGCGCCATCGAGCCGGAGCTCGAGCACCATCGTGTCGAGCTGACGGCGTACTGCTACCGCATGCTCGGCTCCGGCTCCGAGGCCGAGGACGCGGTGCAGGAGACGCTGACGCGGGCGTGGCGCAACTTCGACCGGTTCGAGGGCCGCGCCAGCGTGCGCACGTGGCTGTACCGCATCGCGTCGAACGTCTGCTTCGACCTGCTGAAGGCCAGCCAGCGCCGCGCCCAGCCGATGGACCTGGCCGGCCCGAGCAGCGCCGACAGTCCGCTCGGCCCGCGCATCGAGGAGACCCGCTGGGTGCTGCCCGTGCCCGACGGCCGGGTGGTGGCCGTCCGCGACCCGGCCGAGCTGGCCGTCGCGCGCGAGTCGATCCGGCTGGCGTTCATCGCCGCGCTGCAGCACCTGCCACCGCGCCAGCGCGCCGTGCTGATCCTGCGCGAGGTGCTGCGGTGGGAGGCGACCGAGGTGGCCGAGCTGCTCGACACCACGGTGGCGTCGGTCAACAGCGCACTGCAGCGCGCCCGGGCCACCCTGGCGGCGAAGGACCTCTCGGCCGGCGACCAGCCGCGGACGCCGCTCGGCATCGCCGACCGCGAGCTGCTGGCCCGCTACGTCGAGGCGTTCGAGCGCTACGACATGGACTCGCTGACGGCGCTGCTGCACGAGGATGCGACCCAGTCGATGCCGCCGTACGAACTGTGGCTGAGCGGCCGCGAGGAGATCCTGCGGTGGTGGACCGGCCCCGGCCATGGCTGCCGTGGATCGCGGCTCGTGGCGACCGCGGCGAACGGCCTGCCGGCGTTCGGCCAGTACCGGTCCAGCCCGGACGGCGGCCACGAGGCGTGGGCGCTGCAGCTGATCGAGGCGCAGGACGGCCGCATCGTCGAGCTGAGCTTCTTCCTCGACACGCCGCACGTCTTCCCGCTGTTCGGGCTGCCGCTGCGGCTCGCAGCCTGACGCCTCCGCGACGCTGACGGGCTTGCTGACACCAGACGTTTGCGGCGTGCCGCCGGTGGGCAGAACGCGCCATGGCCTCCACGACACTGCTGGACCCTGTCGAGGAGGCCATCGCGGCGCTCCGAGACCCCGGAGCTATCGCCGACGTCGCGACCGCCTTCGGCGTGGTCACGAACCGTTCGGATGACGTCCCGCTGCCCGGTTCGGGCGGTACCTGGGAGCGGTTCGCCTTCCTCGCCCGCATCGCCGAGACGAGCCCCGCGCTCGGGCGTCTCGTCGAGGGCCACCTCGACGCGGCCGCAATCCTCGCCGAGCTCGGAACCGCAGCGCCGGCCGAGGCGAGGCTCGGCGTCTGGGCTGCCGAACCCGGGCAGTTCGTCGCGGCGCACCGCACGCCCGCAGGCTGGCACCTGGAGGGCGTCAAGCCCTACGCCTCGGGTGCCAACGAGCTCACGCACGCGCTGATCAGCTCCCGCGCCGGCGACGACCGGCTGCTGTTCCTGGTGCCGTCCAGCGGCTGGACGAGCCGCCCCGGCACCTGGCAGGCCGTCGGCATGGCGGGCAGCGACAGCCCGACGATCGATGTGGCCGCCACGGTGGACGACGACGCCCTGGTCGGCGCGCCCGGCTCCTACCTCGCGCGACCCGGCTTCTGGCACGGCGGCCTCGGCGTGGCAGCCGTCTGGCACGGTGGCGCGGTCGGCGTCGCCGCGGCGCTGCGCCAGGCCGCTGAGACGCGCCCGCTGTCCCCGCACGCCGCCGCGCACCTGGGCGGCGTCGAGGTGGCGGTGGCCGCGGCCGAGAGCGTGCTGCGCGACGGTGCGCGGGCGATCGACGACGACCCGCTCGACCTGGCGGGCGACGGGCAGCGCCGCGCACGAATCGTGCGCGCGGTCATCGAGCGCTCCGCCACCGAGGTCCTGGATCGGGTCGGCCGCGCACTCGGCGCCGGGCCGCTCTGCCACGACCGGGCGCACGCCCGGCGTGTGGCAGATCTAACCGTGTACTTGAGGCAGAGCCATGCGGAGGCCGACCTCGAGTCGCTGGGACGGATGGTGGCCGGTGCCTAGTGCCATCGACCGGTCGGTATTCGACGAGCTGTACCGCGACGCGGCCGACCCGTGGAGCTTCGACACGAGCGCGTACGAGGCGCGCAAGCGGGCGATCACGCTCGCCTCGCTGACGCGCGAGCGGTACCGCCGCGGCTTCGAGCCGGGCTGCTCGATCGGCACCCTGACGGCGCGGCTCGCCGATCGCTGCGACGCGCTGCTGGCCGCCGATGTCTCCGCGCTCGCCGTCGCCCGCACGCGCGAGCGGCTCACCGACCGGCCACACGTCCATGTCGACCGGCTCGAGGTCCCGCTGGAGTGGCCCGAGGGTGCCTTCGACCTGATCGTGGTGTCCGAGCTGGGCTACTTCCTCGCCGCGGCCGAGCTCGACTCGCTCCTCGACCACGCCATCGCCTCGCTCGAACCCGGCGGCGACCTGATCGCCGTGCACTGGCTCGGCCCGATCGACGGCTATCCGCTGGACGGCCGCGACGTGCACGAGCGGATCGCCGGGCGAGGCCTCGATCGCGTGGTGCACCACGAGGAGCAGGAGTTCCTGCTCGAGGTCTTCCGGCGTTGATCGACGTGATCGATGTCGTCGTCCCGGCGCACGACGAGGAGCACGACCTGCCCCGCTCGATCGCCGCACTGCGCGAGGCGGCCGCCCACCCCGCGCTCGCCGGTGTGACGGTGCGCATCGCCGTGGTGCTCGACGCGTGCCGCGACCGCAGCGGAGACGTCGCGGAGCACGCGCTGCGCGGCGTTGACGACGCGACCATCATCGAGACGTGCGTGCGCTCGGCCGGTGCGGCGCGCGCCGTCGGCACGCGCCGACTGCTGGCTGCGGACGACGGCCGTGACCCGGCGTCGATCTGGATCGCGACCACCGACGCCGACACGCGCGTCACGCGCGACTGGCTGGCGCTGCAGCTGACGGCCGCGCAGGCCGGCGCCGACGCGGTCGCCGGCATCGTCGAGGTCGATGACTGGAGCCAGCAACCCGCGGCCGTCCGCGACCGGTTCGTCGCGCACTACGCGACCCTCGGCACGGGCCACGGGCACCGCCACGTGCACGGCGCCAACCTCGGCGTCCGCGCGTCGGCGCTGGCGGCGGCCGGCGGCATGCCCAGCCTCGCGCTGGCCGAGGACCACGCCCTGGTCGACGGCCTGATCGCGTCCGGGGCGCGCATCCTGCGCTCCGGCGACGTCCGCGTGCGCACGAGCGCCCGCCGCGAGGCCCGCGCTCCGGGCGGCTTCGGTGACCTGCTCCGCCGCCTCGAACCCTGAGGCCGGCGTTTGCAGGCCGCGACCGCCGGGGACGACCTGCTCAGAGCCAGAGGAGGCTGCAGGTGACCGGAACGACCACTTCGAGCTACACCCGCAAGAATCTCGCCGACGTCACCGACTCGGCACCGAAGTTCGGCTTCGAGGACATCCAGGTGGCGCGGTTCGCCAACGAGGAGCTGAACACGCACGAGACCGGCCTCAGCTACCACAGCGTGAAGGCGGGCAAGCGCCAGGCCTTCGCCCACAAGCACGACCAGGCCGAGGAGGTCTACGTCGTGCTCGCCGGCAGCGGCCGGCTGAAGCTCGATGACGAGATCATCGATGTCGGCGAGCTCGACGCGATCCGCATCGCACCCGGCGTCACGCGCCAGTTCGAGGCCGGCGAGCAGCAGCTCGACTACATCGCGTTCGGCCCGCAGCACCGCGGCGACGGCGATCTCGTCCACGACTGGTGGACGGACTGACCGCTCCGTCATGTCCCGTGGTCGACCTCGATCTCGATCCCTGCCGCCCGCGCCAGCTGCGGCAGCAGGCTGATCAGGTCGGCGTACGGGATGCCGACGCCGCTCAGTGCCTCGACGCCCCGCAGGTCGTCGAGCCGGCAGTCGCGCATCGCGCAGCCGGCGAACGACGCGTGTGACAGCGTCGCGGCCGTGAGGTCGCACGACTGGAACAGCACCGAGCGCAGCATCGCGCTGTAGAGGTCGATCTCACGCATCGCGCACTGGTGGAAGTCGATGTCGGCCAGCCGGCACATCCGCAGCGCGGCCATCTCGAGCTGGCAGTCGGTGAACACGGATCGGTCGATCGCGCCGGCGATGGTGGCGCCGAGGAATCGGCAACCGGTGAACGAGGTGCCGATCGCCTCGAACGACTGCAGCGACGCGTTCGCGAGATCGAGCGTCGCGACCACGCAGTCGACGACCTGGAGCTCTCGGCAACCCTCCGGCAGCGTGACGCCGCGCAGCTCGCACTGCTCGAACCGGTACCGCCGCACGCTCGGAACGTCCGCGACGACACCCGTGACGCGGACGTGCTCCCAGCTGGCGGTGCCGCCCGCGACCTCGGGCTCCGAAGCCGCGGGCAGGCCGGCCGGCGGCAGCCTGTCGAGTCGCGGGGGAAGGCGTTTCGCACGGCTGGCCAAGCGGCTGACGATAGCGTTTTGACGCGGGCGCCTTCGGGAATCACGCGGGATCATGACCGTCTACCCCCAGCAGGACGACGAGCACCACGAGGCCGCCACCCGCCTCCACCCGGACGAGCCCGAGGGCGGCAGCGGCACGGTTGGCGGCGACACCGAACGGCAGCGTCAGGCCGGAGCGTACGGGTGCGCGCGGAGCAGGACCCGGAGCTCGGCCGGCTCCGCCAGGCCGCGGAGTAGAGCCTCGGGAGCGTGGCGGCCCCGGAGCTGATGCTGCTGATGCGCGGGACGGGCGGCCCCCACTGCGTGATATCTGATACGAGGGTCAGACCCCGGCGAGGCCGTTTTTGGGGTCTGACCCCGAAAAGGCGGAATCGGGGGACAGGCCTGGCGCACGGGAGACGCGCGGACGACGCGCGGATCGCGCGACCGGTGCGGATGCGCGCGGGCGATGTGCCAGGTCGTAGGCGACTGGCGCGCGGTTGATTGTCTGACCAAAGTCAGACAATCCTCTCCCGCCGGCTGCGGATGCCGGCGCCGATCGCGACCACGGACTGGTCCGACGCTTGCCCTCGCCCGATGCTGGGGCAGCATGCCGATCCTCCATCCGAGAGGAGCCGACGCGGCGCGAGCACCGCCCAATGACACGCCGGAATCAAGCAGGTAGGCTGCCGCGCGTGACCGCAGACGACCCCGGACGCCCGTTCACCCCCGCCTCGTGGGACGACCGCTACGCCGGCGACGATTACCTGTTCGGCACCGAGGCCAACCAGTTCCTCGTCACCTGCCGCGACCTGCTCGGCGGCGCCGACCTAACCCGGACGCGCGTCCTGTGCGTCGCCGACGGCGAGGGCCGCAACAGCGTCTGGCTCGCGAGCCAGGGCTGCCAGGTCGACGCCTTCGACCCGTCATCCGTCGCCGTCGCCAAGGCCCGCCTGCTGGCCGAGGAGCGCGGCGTGTCGGTCAACCACGCGGTCGCGGACGCCGACACGTGGCCGTGGCCCGAGAACGCCTACACCGCTGTCGCCGCGATCTTCATCCAGTTCGCCGATCCCGCCCTGCGGCGACGTATCTACGACCGGATCGCCCGCGCGCTCGAGCCGGGCGGCCTGCTGCTGCTCGAGGGCTACACGCTCGACCAGCTGCAGTACGGCACCGGCGGGCCGCGGTCACCCGACCACCTGTACACGGAGGAGCAGCTGCGGGCCGAGCTCGCCGCGTTCGAGATCGAGCGACTTCACGCGTACCATGCGCCCGTCGAGGAGGGCCCGGGCCACTCCGGCATGTCGGCTCTCGTCGACGTCGTCGCCCGCCGGCCGTCACACGGCGAGCGATAGCACCGGGCGGCCGACCAGCACCGAGGTGAACGCGTCGACCACGTGCGGGTCGAACTGCGACCCCGCGTGCCGGTGCAGCTCCGCCAGCGCCCCGGACGGCGTCATCGCCTTCCGGTACGGACGGTCGCTCGTCATGGCGTCGTAGGCGTCAACGACCGCGATGATGCGCGAGCAGACCGGGATGTCGTCGAGGACGAGGCCGTCGGGATACCCGGTGCCGTCGGCGCGCTCGTGCGCAGCGCGGACGATCGGCGCAATGTTCGCGAGGGTGGGCGCAGCCGCGATGATGCGCTCGCCGATGACGCTGTGCCGCTTCATGAACATCAGCTCGGCCGGGTCGAGCCGGCCGGGCTTGTCCAGGATCTCGGACGGGATGGCGACCTTGCCGACGTCGTGCAGCTCAGCCGCCCGGCGCGTCAGCTCGACCTGGTCGGGGGGGAGCCCGAGCTCCGAGGCGGTACGCGCCGCGAGGCTCGCGACGTGCTCGAGATGGGCGACGAGCGCCTCGTCCTGCTCGGCGAGCACCTGCAGGAGCGCGTCCCTGACTTCGGAACCCGTCGCTGCGTGGTGCGACCGCTTGTTGGCATACAGCCGCTGGTCGGCCTCGTGGAGCGCCTGCTCCAGCGTGACGCCGGCGAGGATGCGCGTCGAGCCGCGCGAGCAGCCGATCGAGAATCCCTGCCCCTTCTCGCTCAGCGCCAGTCCGGCGACGGCGAGCAGGTGCTCGCCACTCGCGACCGACGTGAGCACGACGAACTCGTCGCCGCCGATGCGGTACGCGCCGCCGCGGTTGCCGACCGCGAACTGCAGCCGCCGGGCCAGCCGGGTCAGGAGCGCGTCGCCGGCGGGATGGCCGAAGGTGTCGTTGTAGCCCTTGAACCCATCGAGATCGAAGATGCCGACGGTGATGGTCTCGTCGCGGCCGAGCGAGCCGACCATGCGCTCCATGTCGGCGAACAGCTTGCGGCGGTTGCCGAGCCCGGTCAGCGCGTCGGTGGTCGCGTCGCGATGGCTGCGGCGCCGGGCGCGCAGCGAGTAGGCGAAGGCGACCGAGAACGCGATCAGCAGGAACACGATGGCGACCACGGTGCCGATCGACGCGACGGTCCTCGACCGGGCGGCGTCGGCTCCGTAGTTGGCGTTCGCCCGCGCGAACTCGAACGCGAGGCGCGACTCGACGCCGCCGGCCTGTTGGCTGGCGCCCAGCTCGAGCGCGGCCTGCACGGGGGCACCGTCGTCGACCAGCGCCGACAGGCGGTCGATGAAGGTGAAGTAGCTCCGGCTCAGCGCGCCGATGCGCGCCGGGGCGTCGCTGTTGCCGAGCGCGGCGAGAGTCGCGATCGAGCCGCTGAAGGTGCGCTTCGCGTCGGTCAGGCGCTGCTTCGTCTGGGCCGGGGCGCTCGCCGTCCCGGCGACGGCTGGATCGAACGCGATCGCGAGCAGCGCACCCTGCTGGTTGTGCATCTGCGCGATGACGACCTGAGCGCGGCGCGTCTCGTCCAGCCGCCGCTCGAACTGCACGACGGCGGCCAGCGCGAGGAGCCCGAGCACCCACATGCCGGCCAGCAGCAAGGCGGGCCCTCTGGCCTCGATGATTCGGTGCCCCCGCCCCGGGCGGCCGCCGTCAGGACGGGTGGCCGCAGCGTCGATGAGCGCGTCGGTGGTGCTTGGCACGGTCGCTCCTCAGGTATCGCAGATGCCGGTTTTCCGGCCCAACTGCTGCGAGGAGTGACAGGACTGCCATCGACACACGGCGCGAATCCTTGAATCCGCGTGCTCCCGCGGTACCTGGGCGCGTACCCTTGGCCGATGCAGCCCGACGAGGCCCGTGCCCGGTTCGCCGCATCGCCTGTCGCCCGCCTGGCCACCGTTGGCGCCGACGGCCTCCCCCACCTCGTGCCGGTCTGCTTCGCGCTCCTCCGCGACCGAATCGTCACGGCCGTCGACCACAAGCCGAAGCGCACGAGCCGGCTGCGGCGGCTGGCGAACATCGCCGCCAACCCGGCCGTCTGCCTGCTCGTGGATGCATATGACCCGGCTGACTGGTCGGCGCTCTGGTGGGCCCGCGCCGACGGCGCGGCGCACGTGGTGGAGGCGGAGGACCCCGCATCGGCCGAAGCGATCGACGCGCTCGTCGAGCGCTATCCGCAGTACCGCGCGGCGCGGCCCGAGGGCCCGGTGATCGACATCGCCATCGCGCGCTGGAGCGGCTGGAACGCGGCCACCGGCTAGTCGAGTCGCAACGCGGACGGGCACGGTGGGTTGCCTCGCAACCCGCGGACGGTAGCCCGGCCCGATCAGACACACTGGCGGCGTGATCGTGGGAGTCGACATGGGCGGGACGTTCACCGACGTCGTCGCGTACGATGCGACCGGTGCCGTCCGCACCGCGAAGGCGCCGACCACCGCCGACGGCGTCGGCGGCGTGCTGGCCGCGTTGCGCAAGGTGGCCGAGCCGGCCGACGTCGAGTCGCTGGTGTTCGGATCGACCGTCGCCACCAACGCCCTCGCACAGCGCCGGCTGGCGAAGGTCGGGCTGCTCGCCACCGCGGGCTTCCGCGACCTGCTCGACATCCGGCGCCTGTGGCGGCCGCGGCTGTTCGGGCACGACTGGGACCGCCCGGCGGCGCTCGTCCCGCGCGCCCTGCGGCTCGAGGTGCGCGGCCGTCTCGACCACACCGGCGCGGAGGTCGAGCCGCTCGACGAGCGCGACGTGGCAGCGGCCGCCGACGCCTTCGCGGCAGCCGGGGTCGAGGCCGTCGCGATCGCCTTCCTGCACGCGTACGCCGGCGATGCGCACGAGCGCCGCGCCGGCGAGCTGATCGCCGCCGCGCTGCCGGGCGTCCGGGTGCTGCTCTCGTCCGACGTCAACCCGGAGCGCAAGGAGTACGAGCGCACCTCGACGACCGTCATCGCCGCCGGCCTGGCGCCCGTGATCGACCGTGCGCTCGGCACCATCGAGGACACGCTGCGCGACGCCGGTCTGCGGCGCGCCTTCCGCGTCATGAAGTCGAACGGCGGCGTGATGGGCGTGCAAGCGGCGCGGGAGCGCCCCGTCGAGCTGGTCAAGTCGGGCCCGGCCGGCGGCGTCTCGTCGGGCCTGCACCTGTCGCAGGCGCTCGACGAGCCGAACCTGATCCTGCTCGACATCGGCGGCACGACTGCTGACGTCAGCGTGCTCGCCGACGGCCACGCCACCCGCGCCGACCACGACAGCGTCGAGTGGGACATCCCGATCCGCGTACCGGTCGTGGAGATCCGCTCGATCGGCGCCGGCGGTGGCTCGCTGATCGGCATCGACGCTGCCGGCACGCTCTTCGTCGGACCCGACTCCGCCGGTGCCGATCCCGGCCCCGCGGCGTACGGTCGCGGCGGCACGCTCCCGACGATCACCGACGCCGCGATCGTCGCCGGCTGGCTCGATCCGTCGCGGTTCCTCGACGGGACGATGCCGCTCGACGGGGCCGCGGCCGCCCGCGCGCTCCAGCCCGTCGCCGACGCGTTGGGCCAGCCCCTCGCCCGGGCGGCGGCTGCTGCGCTCCAGTTCGCGACGGCGGGGATGGCGACCCTCGTCCGCGAGCTGACCGTCGAGCGCGGCCACGACCCGCGGTCGTTCGCGCTCGTCGCGTTCGGCGGCGCCGGCCCGCTGTTCCTCGGGCCGCTGCTGACCGACCTGGAGCTGCCGCGCGGATTCGTGCCGGTCGGCGCGGCCACGCTCTCGGCCGCCGGCGGCGCCGTCGCCGACGTGGTGGTCGACGAGGTGCGCACCGAGTCCGACCCCGGCCGCATCGCCGCGGGCCTCGCAGCGCTGATCGACCGTGCGCGGCGGGCGATCGCCGCCGAGGGGCTGCCGGAGCCCGCCATCCACACGTCGGTCGACGTGCGCTACGCCGGCCAGTGGCACGAGCTCGAGATCGCGCTGGCACCCGACGAGCCGTTCGCGGCGGTCGTGACGCGGTTCGAGGCCGAGCACGAGCGGCGGTTCGGGCACAGCCGGCCCGAGTCGGACGTCGAGCTCGTCGCGCTGCGCGTGCGAGCGATCGCCGCAACGCCGAAGCCGGCCCCGCGCCAGATGCCGTCCGTGCCGCCCGCCGGCCCCCGCACCGGCCGCACCATCGAGCTGTACGACGCCGGCACCCTCGACGTGCCGGTCTACGACCGCGCGACGCTGGGCACGGGCAGCACGATCGACGGGCCGCTGGTGGTCGAGGAGCCCGATACGACGCTCGTGCTCGGGCCGGGCCAGTCGCTGACCGTGACGCCGTCCGGCGTGCTCGAGGTGCGCGGTGGCTGATCCGGTCCTCGAACGCATCCTCGGCCGCGCCTTCGAGGGCGTGTGCGCCGAGATGGGCAGCACGATGATCCAGACCGCGACGTCGGCGGTGTTCGTGGAGGGCCGCGACTTCTCGTGCGCCCTGCTCGACCCTCGCGCCGAGCTCGTCGCGACGGCGAACTACGACCCGAGCCACCTGGCGGCAATGGCGGTGACGGCCGAGTACGCGCTGATGGAGCTCGGCCACGACGACCTGGCCGACGGCGACGTGATCGTGGTCAACGACCCGTACCGCGGCGGCGGCCACCTGCCCGACATCGCCGTCCTGCGCCCGATCTTCGTCGACGGGACGCTGTTCGGGCTGGCGATGAATCGCGGCCACCACATCGACGTCGGCGGCATGGCCGTCTCCGGCTTCCCCGGCAACGCCCGCTCGATGTTCCAGGAGGGCATCCGGATCCCGCCCGTGAAGTGGTTCGAGGGCGGCGTCGAGAACCGCGGGGTCCTCGACCTGATCCTGCTCAATATGCGCTTCCCGCGTGCTCAGCGGGGCGACTTCCGGGCGCAGCTCGCCAGCTGCATCACGGCCGAGCAGCGGCTGCGGGCGCTCGTCGCGCGGCACGGCCGCGAGACGGTTGTCGACGCCATGCGGGCGACCAAGGATCGATCCGAGCGCCTGATGCGCGCCGCGATCGGCGCGGTGCCCGATGGCGACTATCGGTTCGAGAACCTGGCGGACGACGACGGCTCGAGCGACGTGCCGTACCGCGTCGCCGTCGAGATCCGGCTGCGCGGTGATACGGCGACGGTCGACTTCGAGGGCTCGAGCGCCCAGGCGCTGGGCCCGATCAACTCGAGCTACGGCAACACGATCGGCTCGTGCTTCAACGCCTTCCTGCACACGCTCGGCGGCCACATCCCGTTCAACCACGGGTGCTTCCGCCCGATCTCGTTCCATGCGCCGCGCGGGTCCTTTCTCAACCCGATCGCTCCGGCGCCGACGTTCGGCGGGGTCACCGAGATCTCGATCACGATCATCGACGCCGTGATGGGCGCGCTGGCCCAGGCGGTGCCCGACCAGGTCGTGGCCGGATCGTACGGCACCTGCATCAACGTCGCCGGCGGCGGTGACCACCCCGTCACGGGCGAGCCGTTCGGCTTCTACTTCTTCCAGGAGGGCGGCTGGGGCGCGACCGCGCGCCGCGACGGCTGGACCTCGGTGCCCAACCCGACGTCGAACTTCAACGACTACCCGGCCGAGGTGCTGGAGACGGACCTGCCGCTGCGCGTGATCGAGGTGGCGCTGAACGAGGGTTCCGGCGGCGACGGCGAGTTCCGCGGCGGCCTCGGCACCGTGCGCACGTACGAGCTGCTCGCCGACGAGATCGAGGTGAGCGCGCTGGGCGAGCGGTTCCGCACGCGTCCGTACGGGCTGGCCGGCGGCGGAGCCGGTTTGGGCAACCGTCTGCTGGTGCGCCGCGCCGGCAGCGACGCGTGGGAGGAGCTGCCGTCGAAGTTCAGCGGCCTGACGCTGCGACGCGGCGACCGGTTCTCGATGCGGACCTCGGGCGGTGGTGGCTACGGGTCACCGGCCGACCGTGATCCGGCGGCGCTCGCGGCCGATGCCGCCGCCGGGCTCGCGGCCGTCCCACCCCACGACGCGGAGCCGGTGCCGATGCCGATGGCGCCCGCGTCGGAGGCGGTGGCGATGCCGGCGATCGTCGCCCGAGTGCGGCCGCACATGGCCGAG
>JBKJIG010000077.1:0-9108 GCA_046598415.1 Gaiellales bacterium | reverse complement strand
ACGGCCCCATCTTGGGCGGGTCGCCGGTCACCAGCAGCACGTTGCGCAGGCCCAGCGCCGAGGCGCCCAGCAGGTCGGAGAGCATGCCGAGCAGATTGCGGTCGCGGCAGGCGTAGTGCGTCACCGTCTCGATTCCACAGGCCTGCTCGATGAGCACGCTCGTGGCAATGGCGCTCATGCGGCTTTGCGCGCGCGGTCCGTCGGGCACGTTCACCGCGTCCACGCCGGCCGTCTTCAGCTTGGTCACTTCGGCAAGCATCTTCGCCGGATCCACGCCGCGCGGCGGCACGATTTCGACGCTGGTCACGAACTCCCCGGCGGCGATCTTGCGACCCCACGCCGAGCGATCGGCCAGTGGCACCGGCTCCACTCCCACCGCCTCGTGACGGCCGCTCACGCGCGACAGCCGTCCGCCGCCCGCGGAGTGCACGACCGTGTGGTGATGCGGTACGAGCGGCCGCACGCCGTCGGCCATCGCATGCACGTGATCGGGCGTGGTGCCGCAGCAGCCGCCCACGAGGTGCACGCCGGCCTGGATGAGGTGGCGGGCGTAGCTCGCCATGTATTCGGGGCTGGCCATGTACATCGCGCGGCCGCCGACCTCACGCGGCATGCCGGCGTTCGGCATCGCCGAGAGTTTCCGGTCGGTCACGGCGGCCATGCGCTCGATGGCCTCGAGGATGGTCTGCGGGCCCACCGAGCAGTTGAGCCCGATGATGTCGGCGCCCGTGGCCTCGAGCGCCTCGGCGATCTCCTCGGGCGGCACGCCGAACGACGTCACCAGGTCCGCAGTGACGGTCATCTGCGCGATGACGGGCAGCAATGGCGCCACGGCCCGCGCGGCACGCACGGCCTGCTCGATCTCGTCGAGGTCGCTGAACGTCTCAAGGATGAAGCAGTCCACGCCACCGTCGCGCAGGGCGGCCATCTGCTCTTCGAACAGTTCGCGGGCCTCGTCGCGGGACGTGGGACCGTAGGGTTCGATACGCAGCCCGAGCGGCCCCACGGCGCCGGCCACCAACGCCTCGTCGCCCGCGGCCTCGCGCGCCAGCGTGGCGGCCGCCACGTTGAACTCCCTGACGTGCGCCTCGAGCCCGTAGTGCAGCAGCTTGGGGCGGCTGGCACCAAACGAATTGGTCTCGAGCAGTTCCGCGCCGGCGCGCACGTACTCGGCATGGATGCCGCGCACGAGGTCAGGCTGTCGGACGTTCAGCTCGTCGTAGCAGACGTTGATGAAGACGCCCCGGGCGTAGAGCATGGTCCCCATGGCGCCGTCGGCAACGACGACCTGTTCGGGGTCGAGCAGTCGGGCGAGCAGGGCGGCGCGGTGGTCGCTCATGACGTGGCCTCGGCGGCGGTGCGCACCGCGTAGTACTTCGCATCGGGGTGGTGCAAGACGATGGCGGCGGTGCTCTGCTCCGGAATGAGCTGCATGGCCGACGTCAGCGTCATGCCGAGTGCGGCCTCGGCGGGCAGCAGCCTGAACACCTGCGCGTGGTCGTCGAGGTCGGGGCAGGCGCCATATCCCCATGAGTAGCGCTTGCCTTGCTCGGCGGGAAGGCTGAGTTCGGTGCGCACGCGGGCGTGCATCCACTGTGCGACGGCCTCGGCCGTCTCGACGGCGAGGCCATGCGTGAGGAAGGCCTCGCTGTACTCGCCGGCCGCCTGCAGCTCGTCGAAGCGGCGCGATGCGGCGTCGCCCACGGTGACCACCTGCAGCGCGATGACGTCCACCTCGTCGCTCGACACCGCGCGCACGTAGTCAGCCAGACAGAGGCGCTCGCGCCCCGCCTGCCGCGGGAACTCGAAGCGCGCGATCTCGCGACGCGCGCCGCCGTCGCTCTCAAAAGCCGCGGGATCGTAGACGATGATGGCGTTGCCGTCGCTCTGCACCGGGAAGTAGCCGTACACCGCCTGTGGCTTCAGCCAGCCGTCGCGCGCGGCCTCGGCCTCGAGGCGACGGCGTGCCGGTTCGAACTCGTCGCGGACGATGGCGTCGAACGTCTCGCCGGAGCCGCGTCCGCCCCACTGCAGGCGATACAGCTCGTCGAGGTCGAGGTAGGCCAGGACCTCGGCGAGCGGAATGTCGTGCAGCACCCGCGTGCCGAAGAACGGGGCGACCGGGACCGCGTTGTCGGTGCGGACGTCGCTGCGCGCGCCGCCCGTCTCGCCCGCGCGGATGTCCTTGCCGACCGTGGTGTTGAGGAAGACGTCGTTGCGCGCGTCGTCCATGAGCTGCTGCGTGAAGGGGGCGCGCGTGTCCGGGTCCTGCAGGCGGTCCATCGTCTCCAGCCCCTCGAACGCGTCCTTGCAGTAGAAGACGCCCGGCGCGTAGGCGCGCTCGACGTCCACGAACATCGCGCGCCGCCCGAAGCGGCGGTTGATTGCGGCGCCGCCGATGAGCACGGGAATGTTCACGCCGCGGCGGTCGAGCTCCTGCACGCAGAGCGGCATCTGTTTCGAAGTGCTCACGAGCAGCGCGCTCAGCCCGATGGCGTCGGCGCCGACCTCAATGGCCTTGTCCACGATGGTGTTCACCGGCACCTGCTTGCCGAGGTCGTACACGGTGTAGCCGTTGTTGGCGAGAATCGTGTTGACCAGCGACTTGCCGATGTCATGCACGTCGCCGTACACAGTGGCGAGCACGACCTTGCCCTTGGTGTACCCCTCCTGTCTCTCGAGGAACTGCTCGAGGTGCTTCACCGCCTTCTTCATCACTTCCGCGCTCTGGAGCACGAAGGGCAGGATGAGCTCCCCGGCGCCGAACTTGTCGCCCACTTCCTTCATGGCGGGCAACAGCACCTCGTTCAGCACGCGGACCGGCGCCTCGCGAACGCCGGCGGCATCGAGCGCGTCCTCGATGCCCTCCTTCTTGCGCGTCAGCACCATCCAGTGGACCTTCGCTTCGGGCGTCATCCCGACGGTCGGGTCCTCCTTTTCGGTCCGGGATGCCAGCTCGGTGGCGGATGAAAAGCCGTCGATGAATCGCTGGAGAGCGTCGGGGCGGCGGTTGTACACCAGGTCATCGGCCAGCGCGCGCTGATCGGTGCTGATCTCGGCGTATGGCGTGATGTGGGCCGGGTTGACGATGGCCGCGTCGAGTCCCGCCTCCACGCAATGGTGGAGGAACACCGAGTTGAGGACATAGCGCGCCGCCGGGTCGAGCCCGAAGCTCACGTTCGAGACACCGAGGATCGTGAACACGCCGGGCAGCTCCCGCTTGATGAGGCGGATGCCCTCGATGGTCTCGACGGCGGAGTCGATCCACTCCTGGTCGCCGGTGGCGAGCGTGAAGGTGAGCGCGTCGAAGATGATGTCTTCCGGCGCCATCCCGTACTCGTTCACGACGATGTCGCGGATCTCGCGCGCGACGCGCAGCTTCTCGTCTCGCGTCTTCGCCATGCCGGTCTCGTCGATGGTGAGCGCGACGACCGCGGCGCCGTGCTCGACGATGATCGGCACGTACTCCTCGATGCGGCCGCGGCCGTTCTCCATGTTGATGGAGTTGACGATCGCGCGGCCGGGATACGTCTCGAGCCCGCGCTTCAGCGCGTCGGTCTCGAGCGTGTCGAACATCAGCGGCACCTCGATGCCCATCGCGAGCTTCTTGGTGACGATCGCCATCTGGTCGGCCTCGTCGCCGCGCTCGGTCAGCGCCAGGCAGACGTCGAGGGCGTGGGCGCCGTACTCGACCTGGTCGCGCGCGACACCGAGCACGCCGTCGTAGTCGTCGCTGAGCATGAACTCCTTGATCTTGCGGGAGCCCTGCGTGTTGACGCGCTCGCCGACGATCATCGGGCGCGGCTCCTGGTGCAGCTCGACGGCCGTCATGGCCGACGCGATCGCCGGCCGGAACACCGGGTGGCGGCGCTTCGGAGGGCCTGCACCGACGGCGTCGCGCAGCTGCCGGATGTGCTCCGGGGTGGTGCCGCAGCAGCCGCCGACGACGTTGGCGCCCCAGTCGTGCACGAACGCCGCCATCTGCTCGGCCATGTCGGACGGTCCGAGCGGGTACACGGTCTCGCCGTCGACGTTCAGCGGCAGGCCGGCGTTCGGCCCGACGACGACCGGCAGGTCGCACTCCTGGCACAGGTACCGCACCGGCTCGCGCAGGTGCTCGGGGCCGACGGAGCAGTTCGTGCCGATGATGTCGGCCTTCATGCCGCGGAGGATCGCGGCGACGGCGCCGATGTCGGTGCCGAGCAGCATCCGGCCGGTGACGTCGAGGGCGACCGACACCTGCAGCGGCACGGCCCTGCCGGCCTCGGTGAACGCGCGCCGGGCGCCGGTGATGGCCGCCCGCGTCTCGAGGATGTCCTGCATCGTCTCGATCTGCAGCAGGTCGGCGCCGCCGGCGAGCAGGCCGATGGTCTGCTCGCGGAACAGCTCGACCAGCTCCGGGTACGTGATTGCGGACAGCGTCGGGTCGTTGCCCGACGGCAGCATGCCGGTGGGGCCGATCGAGCCGGCGACGAAGCGCGGCCAGTCGGCGGTGGCGAACTCGTCGCACACCTCGCGCGCCAGGGCGGCCGCGGTGCGGTTGTGCTCGAGCGTCTGGTCGCCCAGCCCCCACTCCGCGAGCCGCAGCCGGGTCGACTGGAACGAGTTCGTGATCAGGTAGTCGGCGCCGGCGTCGAGGTACGCGCGGTGGATGTTGCGGATCACGTCGGGCGCGGACAGCGTCAGGTGGTCGACGTTGCCCGGATAGCCGCCGTACGCCGCGTCATCCAGGTCGGCGTCCTGGATCTGCGTGCCCATCGCCCCGTCCTTGAACACCGTGCGGGACCGCACGAGGGCAAGGTATCGATTGGGATCAGACATCGGCAAGAACGGCCTCCCGGAGCTCTTTAGCTTTTGGTTCGCCCCTCTCGCGAGGGGCGCGCGCTTGCAAGCGGCGGTGCAAATCAGTGCGCGCGTTCGCCGGAATCCTACATCGTGGAACTCCGGAGTCCTGCCGGTTGGCCGTCGTTCAGGTGCGCGTGCCGGAGCGCTTGGCGCGACCGGCGAGGTCGGCCACCTTGCCCAGGGCACCCGCCATCGACGGCGTGCGGAGGGCCGGCTCACGGGAGGCGGAGACGGCGTCGAGGCGGCGTTCGAGCGCGATCGCGACCAGCTCCGACTCGGAGCGCTGGGCCCGCAGCAACCCGTACGCGCCGGCCCCGGCCGCAGCGACGCCGGCGGCGAGCGGCCACCACACCACGGCGCCGAGGATGACCGACCCGATGCTGCCACCGGCGCCGACGATGCCGGCGGTCATGGCGTAGTCGCGCTTCACGCGCGCCTCGAGGCGCACCAGCGCCGACTGCTCGCCGATCGGCTCTACGGTCGACGTGACGCCGGGCGACTCGCGCAGGTCGAGATCGGCGCCGCCGGCCTTGGCCATGACGGCGCGCGCACCGGCGACGACGCCGGTGCGCGGCGTCCAGACTCCCAGCTCCGGGCCGGTGTGGCGCAGGGCGCGCATGCCGTCGACCTGCTCGAACCACGTCATCAGCAGGCGGTCGGCCTCGGCCGGCAGCAGCTCGACGTGGCGGGCGGCGGTGACGCTGCGGTCGAGCGCCCGTACGCGCGCCGGCTTCGACAGCACCTCGGCGAGCGCCCGCCGGACGTGTACCTCGGCGACGCCCAGCTCGGCGCCGATCGCGACCAGCTGGTCGGGCGAGAGGCCGCGGCGGTCGCGCCCGGACAGCTCCATCGCCCGCGCGATGACGCGTTCTGCCGTGCCGCGGTCGAGCTCGCCCGTCATACGCCGGATGGTAGCCCGGCTGCGACAGGCGCCAGAGGCCGAGCGACTTGTCGGCGAACCGCGGGTCGGCGGCGAACCGCTCGTGCACGAGCTGCTCGGGCTCCGGCAGCGAGTACGGCGGCCAGCAGAGGTTGAGCGGGCGCCAGCGCCCCATGCGGATGTCGGCGTTCGCCGCGCGCGCCGGGAACGTGGTCGCGAGCAGCCAGGTGGCGCCCGATCGGCGGATGTTCGCGAGCGCCTCGAGACCCTCCGCAAAGGGCAGATGCACGAGGCAGTCGCGGCACAGCACCAGGTCGGCCTGCGGCAGCGGGTCGGCGATCAGGTCGCCGACGCGGTACTCGCGGCCCGGCCCGCCGTAAGCCGCCGCAGCCGCCTCGACCACGGCCGGCACCACGTCGAGACCCGTGTAGTGCTCGAACTCGTAGTCGAGCCTGGCCATCCAGTTGCCGTCGCCGCAGGGCGCGTCGAGGATGGTGCGCACGCCGTGGCCGCGGAGCAGCTCCGGTAGGGCTTCGAGGAGCGGCGCGGTGGTTGACGGGTCGGAACCGGGTCCCGATACAGATTTTCCGCCCCAGGAACGCGCCTCGTGGATCTCGGCGAACACCTCGGCCGGCGCACGACGGACCGCGCGGAGGCGATCAGCAGTCGCCTCCGCGCGTCGGATCCAAGGTCGTAGAGTTCGGCGAATCAGGGGGCGGTGCAGGTCGGCGGATTTCCGGGGGTCGGCTCATAGTATATTGTGCCCATGCCTGCTTTCGCCTCGGCTTTTGTCACGTATATGAGCTGATTGCCGCTGGTGGTGCAAACCGGGGTTTCTTTCTTTTCCGCCGACGCCGCGGCCACTTGGCTGCCGCCGCCATTAATCGCGTTGGCAGCGACGGAAACGCCGCCGAGCCCAGCCAAGCCGAGTAGCGAGGCGGCTGCCAGCACACCTGCGAGCCGCAGCTGCCACTTGCCGCGACGAACGGTCGCCGGGCGGGCGCTGGACTTGGAGACCAGGCTGTCGAGCAGCTCGCCCCGGGGGACGGGACGGGACGCGTGGAGCTCGTGCTCGAAGTCGCTGCCGAAGTCATTCATATCTCTTCTACCGGTCCCGGCCCCGGTTTCCTTACAGCCGGCTCCGCATCCACCTGCTCGACCATGCCGCGCAGGCGGGCCAGCGCCCGGTGTAGTGCTACCTCCACGGCGTTCGTGCGCTGGCCGAGCAGGTCGGCGATCTGGCGCGCGGTCAGGTCGGCGCCGTAGCGCAGCGCGACCAGCTCACGCTCCCGGGGATTGAGCCGCCCCACCGCGGCCGCCAGAGCGAGGCGCTCGACGGTGCGGTCTTCGAACGAATCGTCGCCTCGCTCGGGGGCGGTCGCGACGGTCTCGGCCAGCGCCTGGCGCCGGTAGCGCTCGTCGATGGTGCGCCGCGCGATGCCGACCAGCCACGCCGCCGGGTCACCCTTGCCGGAGTCGTAGGAACCGCGGTAGCGCAGCGCTCGCTCGATCGTGGCCGACGTGACGTCTTCCGCCTCCGCTCCGTCGCCGAGCCGGTAGGCGGCGTAGGCGTAGACGCGCCGCACGGCCTCCTCCGGATTTCGGAGCGGATCCTGGCGCGCCATCAGGAGCAGCCCACGGCCGGAAAATCGGCCGGATTGTCGGGCTCAATCGCGTCGCCCGGATCGAGATGCGGGTTGAGCCTGCGCGCCTCCGCGAAGGCGACGACCGCCCCGGCGGGATCCTGGACGGCACCTGACGCGTACCACAACCGGAAGTCGGTTGGTGCCTGCTCGACGGCCCGCGCATAGGCCCGACGGGCCCCGGCCGGGTCGCCGGCTAGGGCGTACATGCCCGCCAGTACCTGCCAGGTGCGCGCACTCCACGGCAGGCGGTCGGCGGCGCGCTGGGCGGCGGCGATGGCGCCGCACGGGTCTGACTCCGCGGCGGCCGCCGCCTCATCGATGGCGCGATTGGCCGACAACGCGTAGCCGCACAGCAGTGCCAGCACGACGGCCACGCCAACCAGTCCGCCGCGAGCCACAGGGCCGACAGGCACCCGCCTGCCACGCGCCGCCGCCACCACGGCGCCGCCGAGCAGCAGCGCCGGCACGACCACGCCCGGCGACTCCCAGTCGGTGTCGACGGCCGCCTGGGCGGCGATCACCACGAAGCCGGCGAGCGCCGTTGCAGCAAGCGGCTCATGCCGGGCCTTGATGCCCGCCGCGAGCGGCGTCAGCACCACCAGCAGCACCAGGAGACCGCCGATGATTCCGAGCTCGCCCAGCGTCTCGAGGTACAGCGAGTGCCCGTTCTCGGTGTCGAAGACGCGGTCGTCGCGGGCGTAGAACGCGGCCGCGAACGTGCCGGCGCCCGCGCCGGTGATCGGGTGGTCGCGCCACTGGTCGAGGGTAACCGTCCAGAGCTGCTTGCGGCCGTTCGAAGAGGCATTGAACAGCCGCCCGTTGAGACTGCCGCCGTCGGCCGTGCCGACCGGCGCGCCATTGAACGAGCCCCATGCCTCCTGCGCCACGTTCACCGGCCCACCGCGCGGGATGGTGGCGGCGACCGCGAGCGCCATCAGGCCGCCGAACAGGATCACGGTCCACGCCATGCGTAGCTCGGCTGACAGGCGGATCCGCCGGTCCGCCGCCGTCAGGATCAGCACCACGATCGCCGCGCTGCCCATCAGCACGAGCAGCAGGAGCGCAAGCTGGCGACCGTCGCTGCTCGCGGCCGAGAGCTCGGCGTCGCGCCGCGTGAGGCCGTCGCTGCGCGAGGCGGCGTAGACCGCGACGGCCGGGATGACGCCCAGCAGGATGCCCTCCGTCGCGAGCCGCGTGCGGGCCGGATCGAGCGCCACCATGATCAGCAGGGCGACTGCAGCCGCCGCCATGCCGCCGCGGGAGAACGTGAAGTAGAGGGTCAACGCCAGCAGCGGCATCGACGACGCCGCGAGGCAGCGAAGCCAAACCGGACGCGCGCGAACCGCGAGCCCCAGTGCGACCACCAGCGACAAGCCGGCGAGGCCGCCGAGCATGTTCCAGTACCAAAACGGTTCGGTCAGGCGATAGCTCGTCCCCGAGTCGAAGTCACCGAACGTCTGAGGGAAGAGCCGCGTCGAGAGCGCGTAGGAGCAGGCGACGGTGCCGCCGGCCCACACCCCGGCGGTGACCTGCGGCAGCGCGCGGCGGGATCCAAGGCCGAGCGCGGCCAGGGCGGCGGCCGGATACACGGCGACGCGCTGGATCTCGTCCAGCGTGTGCGAGACGTCGTTCGTCCACAGCAGCGACGCCGCCACCCAGCCGAGCAACGCGAAGAGCCCGCCCACGAACAGCAGGTCGAACCACCCCAGATCGAGGCGCGCGAGCAGCACGCCGGTG
>JBKJIG010000016.1:0-18119 GCA_046598415.1 Gaiellales bacterium | reverse complement strand
GCGCACGCGATGAGCGGCTCGAACACGATCTGCGTCGTCACGGCGCTGATCGAGACGGGCGCGGTGCCGATCACCGGGCCTGAGACCGAGGTGGTGCTGGAGACGGCGGCGGGACTGGTGCGCACGATCGCGACGTGCCGTGACGGCCGCTGCGAGCGCGTCACGCTCGACGGCGTACCGAGCTTCGTCGACGCGCTCGACGTCCCGCTCGACGTCCCCGGGTTCGGCACCGTCCACGTCGACGTGGCCTACGGTGGCTGCTACTACCTGCTCGCCAGTGCCGCCCAGTTCGGCCTGCGGCTCGAGCGCGACAGCGCCCGCGCCGTCGTCCAGGCCGGCCAGGCGGTGTATGCGGCAGCCCGCGACCAGGTCGCCGTCCAGCATCCGACGGTGCCCGAAATCGACTTCATCTCCTACGTGATGCTCACCGGCGACGACGATCCGGCGGGCGGGCGCCTGCGCGGCGCGACGGTGCTGTCAGGCCGCATCGACCGATCGCCCTGCGGCACCGGCAACTCGGCGCGCCTGGCCTGCATGGCGGCCCGCGGGCAGGCGGCGCCCGGCGCGCGGTTCACCGCCACGTCGCTGATCGACTCGGAGTTCATCGTCGAGTTGCTCGGCACGACCACGGTCGGCGACCGGCCGGCCGTCCTGCCGCGCATCAGCGGCCGCGGCTTCGTGGTCGGGTCGCGCACGTCGGCCGTCGACCCGAACGACCCGTACCCGCTCGGCTACGCGCTCTCCGACCTCTGGGACATGAGCGAGCTGGAGCGGGTCAGCCCGTGATCTCGCCCCACGCCTGCCGCCACGCGTCGTAACCGGTGCACGTTGCGCCGCGAGCATCGCCGCAGTCGGTCGATGGCGCCTTCCCGAAGGCGAGCTGCGAGGCGAACGCCTCGTCGCCGACGTGGAACGAGTCGCAGAACGCAGGATCGAGCTTCGCGATCTCGTCGCACGCCTTCGGGTTGGCCGGCGCCTCGCCAAAGCTGGTCGCGACCTGCGCCTGCACCGCCGGGCGCGTGATGAAGTCCATCCAGAGGTACATGCAGTTCAGGTTCGCGGCCTTCGGATAGACCATCCACGTGTCGGCCCATCCCGTCGCGCCCTCCTTCGGAACGCGCGCGCCGACGATCGCGGCGCCGGCCGGGTCGGCGTTGACGCGGTTCGCCGCGATCTGCCAGCCCGCACCGGCGACGGTACTGCCCGAGACCAGGGCCGCTGTCAGGCCGGCGACGTCGCGCCAGTAGCCGCCAATCAGGCTGCGCTGCACCTTCGCCAGCGCGACGGCCGCGGCGAACTGCGCGGCGGTCAGCTCGTAGACGTCGGTGATGTCGAGGTCGGGCTGGGTCGCCTTCAGGTACAGGGCCGCCTCGGCGATCGACATCGGATCGTCGTGCGCCGTCACCTTGCCGCGGTAGGGCGAGGCGGCATCGAACGCGACGTTCCACGAGTCGGGATCCGGCTGCACCGTGTCGGACCGCCACAGCAGCAGGTTCGCGCCCCAGCCGTGCGGGATCCCGTAGTGCACGCCGCGGTAGGTGTTGTACGGCTGGTCCTTGAGGAAGCCGGATATGTCGGGGTAGCTCCTGATCAGATCGACGTTCACCGGCGCGGCGTCGCCCGCGACGATCAGGCGCGTCGCCACGTCGCCGGTCCCCGACACCCCGTCGTACTGGCCCGAGTGCACGAGCTGCACCATCTCGTCCGACGTGGCCGCGACCCGCGCGGCGACGACGCAGCCCGTCTCCTTCTGGAACGCCGCAACCCACGCGTCGTCCGCATAGCCGGCGCGCACGACGAGGTTGAGGTGGCCCTCGCCGGCACCGATCGACGCCGGCATCGGACCGCCGGGTATCACCGGATCGGTTGCGGTGCCAGGCGGCGTCGTGGTGGCCGTGCCGGCAGTCGTGACGGGCACCGAGCCGGCCGGGCCGTCGCCGTCACCGCAGGCCGCGGCGGCGAACGCAAGTGCGCACACCACCAGGGTGCCGGTGACCCAACGACGATGCATGCGCGGGGGTCCTCCTTGCCCGTTTCAGCCCGCAACCGGAGCGACACCCGGTTGCCCCGGCCGCCCCGCTCTCTCCGCTCCTCGGCGGCGAGTCTACGGGATGCGTCAGCGCCGCGCTGCGCTCCAGGCCTGCTCCCACGCCGCGATCCCGGTGGGCTGGAGCGGCGTGCGTGCGACCCGCAGTGAGCTCAGAAACGCCTCGTCATCGAGGCGGTCGGCGGCACACGCGACGGGCCCCTCGAGCGCGCACGCGGCCTGGACAGCGGGGGCGCCGGCGACCGCCCGGGCGAGCGTGATCTGGACGTTCGGGGCAAGCACGAAGTTGCGCCACTTCGCGGCGCAGCGCGGATGGGGCGCGTCGGCCGCGGTCACGAACCAGGTCGACCAGCCGAGCACCGGGCCGGTCGGCACAGTCGCCGAGATGCCAAGACCGGCGAGGTCGGCCGCGACCTTGCCACGCGCCTGGCCGAGCACGGTCCGGCCGTCGGCGAACAGCTGCCCGAGATCGGCCGGGTCGGTCCAGTACTCGCGCACCAGCGGCCGCTGGCGACGGATTAGCTCGGCGGCGGCGTCGAGGTCGCGCGCGTCGAGCGCGTATGGATCGCGGGCGCCGAGCACGATCGCGGCGAGCGCGATCTGGAACGGGTCGTCGGGCACCGCGATCTGACCGGCGTAGGCCGGGTCGAACAGGGCGTCGTACGACGTCGGCGGCGCCGGGAACGAGCGGCCGGCCGCGAGGATGTACTCCGGACCCCAGGCGAAGGGCACGCCGTAGCGCTGCCCGTCGCGCTCGCCGGCCCGCCGCACCGGCCCGACCACGTCGCCATCGGCGCCGCGCGGCACCGTCGCGGCCGCGCCGGCGACGGCCAGCGCGAGCACCGAGTCGCCCGAGACGGCGAACACGTCGGTGCTGGTCGACGTCGCGTTGCGCACGATCTCGGCCGAGGAGCCACGCCGCTCCAGCGTCACGCGGCAGCCGGTGGCCGCCTCGAACTCGGAGGCGACGCCGGCCAGGCTGATGCCTTCGGCTGCGAGCACCTGCAGCGCGCCCTCTCCCGGTGCGGCGGCATCGACGGCGGGAGCCGACGGTGCGGCCGCCGGCTGGTCATCGCCGCAGGCGGCGGCCGTCGCGAGGACGACCGCCGCCAGCAGCGCGATGGTGCTACGCCGCACTCGCCTCGCGCAGCGCCGACTCGAAGATCGCGAGCCCCTCGTCGAGATCGGCGTCGCTGGCGACCAGCGGCACGAGCACGCGGATCACGTTCGACAGCACGCCGGCGCCCATCAGCAGCAGGCCGTTGGCGCGGGCGATCTCGATCGTCTTCGCGGCGATGGCCGGCGCCGGCGTGCGTGCGTCGCGGTCCTCGACCAGCTCGATGGCGAGCATGGCGCCGAGCCCGCGCACCTCGCCGATGGCGGGGTTGCGGGTGGCGAGGTCCTCGAGCCGGGCCCGCAGGCGGTCGCCGAACACGCGCGACTCCTCCTGGAAGGCCGGATCGAGCACCTGGTCGAGCGCGACGATGGCGGCGGCGCAGGAGACGGGGTTGCCGACGTACGTGCCGCCGAGGCCGCCCGGATGGACGCTGTCCATGATGTCGGCGCGGCCGGTGACGCCGGCGATCGGCATGCCGCCACCCATCGACTTGCCCCAGGTGATCAGGTCGGGCTCGACGCCCCAGCGCTCGACCGCCGCCGGGTAGCCGGTGCGGCACATGCCGGACTGCACCTCGTCCGAGATGTAGACGATGCCGTAGCGCGCGCAGATCTCGACGAGGCCCGCGACGAAGCCGTCCGGGGCCGGGTGGAAGCCACCCTCACCCTGCACCGGCTCGTAGATCATGCCGGCCACGGCCGAGGGATCGACCTGGCTCTTGAACAGCGCCTCGACCGACGCCAGCGCCTCGGCGGTGCCGATACCGCGGTACGGGTACGGCGCCTGCGCGCGGTAGATCTCGGGCGCGAACGGACCGAAGCCCTTCTTGTACGGCATCACCTTCGACGTCAGGCTCATGCCCATCAGCGTGCGTCCGTGGAAGCCGTTCTCGAAGCAGACGATCGCCGGGCGGCCGGTGTGGTAGCGGGCGATCTTGACGGCGTTCTCGGTCGCCTCGGCGCCCGTGTTGACCAGCAGCGCCTTGTACGGGCCGGCGCCCGGATGGCAGGCGATGAGCCGCCGGCAGACCTCGAGGAATGGCTCGTACTGGGCGATCGAATAGCACTGGTGCAGGTACTTGGCCGCCTGCTCCTGGATCGCCGCGACGACGCGCTCGGGTGTGTGCCCGCCGTTCAGGACGCCGATGCCGCCGACGAAGTCGATGTACTCGCGCCCTTCGACGTCGGTCAGGCGCGCGCCGTGCGCGTGCTCCACGAAGATCGGTGCCGTCGCGATACCGCGCGCCACCAGGCGCTCGCGCTCGGCTTGCAGCTCCGCGGTCCGGGTGCCGACTCGCTCGTCAACCGCCATGGGGACCTCCTCGCACCGCGCCCGCGGCGCGTGTCGATGACGCATCGATCATATCGCTTCGCACGGGTGGAATACGCCAGCATGGACAGGGATGCTTCGCCGCCGGACAGAAACCGCCGCAAAACCTGTCCAACCCGGATAGGCCCTTGCTAGGCTCCGCCGATCGACGCGAGGAGGCGGAGTGAGCGCGACCGACGTGACGAAGCTGCAGGAGATGGCCACGAAGCACCTGTGGCTGCACTTCACCGCGATGCAGGACCTGCCTCCCGAACGGCTGCAGATCATCACGCACGGTGACGGCCCGTACGTCTTCGACCAGTCCAGCCGGCGCGTGCTCGACTTCCTGAGCGGTCTCTTCACCGTCCAGATCGGCTACTCGCACGGCGAGGAGCTGGGTGAGGCGATGCTCGAGCAGGCGAAGGAGCTGCCGTACTACACCAACTGGACGTACGCGCACCCGCGCTCGATCGAGCTGGCCGCCAAGCTGGCCGAGCTGACGCCGCCCGCCACCCAGCGCTCGTTCTTCGTCTCGAGCGGCTCCGAGGCTGTCGAGTCGGCCATCAAGCTGGCCCGCGACTACCACGCCGCCAACGGCGAGCCGATGCGGCGCAAGGTGATCGCGCGCCGGATCGCGTACCACGGCACCACGTACGGCGCCCTCTCGCTGACCGGCATCACGGGTATCCGCACGCCGTTCGAGCCGCTGATGCCGGGCGTTCGCCACGTCGCGAACACGAACCAGTACCGCTGCAAGTACTGCGCCGAGAAGGGCGGCTGCACGCTGCAGTGCGCCGACGAGGTGGCCGAGACGATCGAGTTCGAGGATCCGGAGACGGTCTCGATGGTGATCATGGAGCCGGTGCAGAACGCCGGCGGGTCGTTCACACCGCATCCCTCCTACCACCAGCGCATCGGCGAGATCTGCCGCGAGTACGGCGTCCTGCACGCCGCCGACGAGGTCATCTGCGGGTTCGGCCGGCTCGGTGAGTGGTTCGGGTCGATCAAGTACGACTACCAGCCCGACATCATCACGGGCGCCAAGGGCCTCACCAGCGCGTACGCGCCGATGGGCGTCGCGATGTTCACCGATCGCGTCGCCGAGGCGCTGATCGCGAACGACCGCATGTACCTGCACGGCTCGACCTTCGGCGGCCATCCGATCGCCGCCGCGGTGGCGCTGAAGAACCTCGAGATCATGGAGCGCGAGGACGTCGTCGGCAACGTGCAGCGCAACGCGCCGTACCTCGAGGCGCAACTGCGCGGCCTGATGGAGCGGCACGAGATCATCGGCGACGTCCGCGGCGCGGGCTACTTCTGGGCGTTCGAGCTGGTCAAGAACCGCGCCACGAAGGAGACGTTCTCCTCCGAGGAGTGCAACGCTCTGCTGCGCGACTTCCTCTCGCCCGAGCTGTTCAAGGCCGGCCTCCTGTGCCGTGCCGACGACCGCGGCGACCCGGTCGTCCAGGTCTCGCCACCGCTCATCTGCACGCGCGAGCACATCGACGAGGCCATCGCGATCTTCGACGACGTGCTGCCCCGCGCGATGGACATGCTGCGCACCCTGGCCCCGTGATCTGTGTCCGCGAGCTCGTGGCCCTCGACGGACTCGGGCTCGAGCTGGTGGCGGGAGCCGCCGGCGCCGACCGTGAGATCCGGTGGGTGGCGTCGACCGAGATCGTCGATCCGCGGCCGTTCCTGCGTGGCGGCGAGGTGCTGCTCACGACAGGCCTCGCGTTCGGCCAGGACGCGGGCGGGTATATCGAGCGGCTCTCGGGCGCCGGGCTCGCCGGGCTCGGGTTCGCGGTCGGTATCCACCTGCCCGACCTGCCGCCCGCAGTCGCCGAGGCGGCCGACAGGCTCGGGTTCCCGGTCTTCATCGTGCCGTACGAGACGCCGTTCGTGGCGATCACCGAGGCGGCCATGACGCGCATCGTCAACGAGCAGTACGCGCAGCTCGCGCGCGCCGTCGAGCTGCACGACCGGCTGGTCGGGCTGGTGCTCGAGGAGGCCGGGCTGGACGCGATCACGTCGATGGCCGCAGCGGCCATCGACGGGCGCATCCGCGTGCTCGCGCACGACGGCCGCGTGCTCGCCGCCGCCGGCGCCGAGGTGCCCGACGCCGACGCGATCGTGCTCGGCGTCGGCGTGCATGCTCCCGGCGAGGCGGTGCTCGAGGCGACGCTCGGCCGCCCGTTCACCGACTGGGATCGCGTGCAGCTGCAGCAGGCGCGCACGGTCGTGGCGCTCGAGCTGGCGAAGCGCCGGGCGGTGGCCGAGACGGAGCGCCGCATCGCCGGCGACCTGGTCGAGGACGCGGTGTCCGGCACCGGCGACATGCGCCAGCTGGCGCGTCGGCTGGGCGCGTTCGGGCTCGAGACCGACGACGGCGTCGCGGTGATCCTCCTGCGGCCCGGCGACGCCGACGCTACGGGTCTCGCTGCGCTGCACCGGCGGATGGCCGACGCGGTGGCCGGCTCCGGCCTCGCCGGGCTGGTCGGCGGCGAGGTCTGTGTGCTGGTCGCCGCGGCCGATGGCGACGCGGCGGAGGTGGCCGCGGCGCGGCTCGCGCAGGCGGCGCGCAACGGCGACCCGCCGCCTTCGGCATCGGTCAGCCACGCGCATCCCATCGCCGAGCTGCGCGACGCGTACGACGAGGCGTTCTATGCGCTGGAGGCGCGGCTCGCATCCGGCAGCTCGGGCATCGCGACGGCCCGCGATCTCGGCTCGCTCGGCCTGGTGCTGGCGATGCAGGACGCGCGCGGCGTCGAGCTGTTCGTCCGGAGCGCGCTGGGCGACCTCGACGGGCGGCTGCTGGAGAGCCTCGCGGCGTTCATCGAGGCGAATGGCCGCGCGGGCGACGCCGCGGAGCGCCTCGGCGTGCACCGCCACACGATGCGCCATCGCCTGCGTCGCATCGAGGGTCTGACGGGCCGCGACCTGTCGAGCGCGAGAGACCGCCTGGAGCTCTGGCTGGCCCTGAAAGCCAGCGAGGTCGCAAACCGGCGTTCAACGGCCCCCCGTTGACACTCCCGGGCGCTTTCGCGCGCCTCGCATGAACGGGGTCTGACCCCGAAAACGCGCCTTCTGGGGTCTGACCCCGGAACGTTTCCGCGCGGAAGGCGCGCGGATCGCGCGACGTGGAACGGGTGGTGCGGAAGATGCGACGAAGCGGACCGATTACGGCACCTCGATCGAGGTAGCATGCGGCACGCGGTCCTCACGGACGAACGGGGCGCTCCCTCCCCCCTTGCCGCTCCGCGTCGCCTCAGGTACCCTGAGCGCAGGTTATGCACGAGTTGCACGACAGCCAGGAGAGCATCGGACGCCGGGAGATTTCCAGCGGCCTTGGGCTCGTTGGCGTCGTCGTACGCACGCTCCTCGTCATTACGCGCTAGGCCCCGTCGCCCCATCCGGCGTCCGGAGGCCCACCACCATCCAGGGCCGCCGGTGACGCGCCGCGGCCAACAGCACGGCACCATTCGAGGAGCGAGATGAGCTACAAGATCGCGGTACTCCCCGGCGACGGCATCGGTCCCGAGACCATCCGGGAGACCGTACGCGTGCTCGACGCCGCCGCCGGTGCCTTCGGCTTCTCGTTCGAGACCGAGGAGTTCCCCTTCGGCGGCAACGCGATCGACAGCCACGGCGATCCGTTTCCCACCCACGTGCGCTCCGCCGTGAAGGCCGCCGACGCGGTGCTGAAGGGCGCCGTCGGCGGGCCCAAGTGGGACACCGGTGCGGTGCGCCCGGAGATGGGCCTCCTGGCGCTGCGCGCCGAGCTCGAGGTGTTCGCGAACGTCCGTCCCGTGCGGCGCTGGACGACGCGCACCTCCTCGCCGCTGAAGCCCGAGCTGGCCGAGGGCATCGACATGGTCATCCTCCGCGAGCTGACCGGCGGCCTGTACTTCGGCGCCAAGGAGCTCGACGACGACCATGGTCTCGACACCTGCTCCTACTCGCGCCCCGAGGTCGAGCGCATCGCGCGCCGGGCTTTCGAGCTGGCGCGCACGCGCCGCGGCAGGCTGTGCTCCGTCGACAAGCAGAACGTGCTGTCGTCGTCCAAGCACTGGCGCGCCGTGGTGCTCGACGTGGCCGCCGACTACCCCGACGTCGAGCTCTCCCACCAGCTGGTCGACTCGATGGCGATGAAGCTCGTCGAGCAGCCGGCCGCCTACGACGTGATCGTCACCGAGAACATGTTCGGCGACATCCTCAGCGACCTCGCCGCATCGGTCGGCGGCGGCATCGGCCTCGCGCCGTCGTCGTCGCTGGGCGCCGGCCGTCCCGGGCTGTACGAGGCGATCCACGGCTCCGCGCCCGACATCGCCGGCACCGGGCGGGCCAACCCGACCGCAACCATCCTGTCCGCCTCGATGATGCTGCGCGACCTCGGCGAGACCGCCGCCGCAGACGCCATCGAGTCCAGTGTCATCCGTCTGCTCGACGAGGGCCCGGTCACCCCGGACCTCGGCGGTCAGGCGTCCACCGAGGAGTTCGGCGCCGCCGTCGCGCGCGCCGTGCAGTCCGCTGCAGAGGTGATCTCGAGATGAGCGCCACGAACCCGGTTCCGGCCACGCCGAACCAACCGACCCCCGCCCGCCATAGCGGGCCGATGACCGGCGCCGAGGCCGTCATTCGCAGCCTCGAGGCCGAGGGCGTCGACATCTGCTGGGGCATCCCCGGCGGCGCGATCCTGCCGCTCTACGACGCCTGGATGCGTGTGGAGCACACCGTGCGGCACATCCTCGTGCGGCACGAGCAGGGCGCCGGCCACATGGCGCAGGGCTACGCGCGGGCGACCGGCAAGGTCGGCGTCTGCATAGGCACGTCCGGCCCGGGCGCCACGAACCTCGTGACGCCGGTTGCCGACGCGTTCCTCGACTCCACCCCGCTCGTCGTCATCACGGGCCAGGTGCCGACGCACCTGATCGGCACCGACGCCTTCCAGGAGGCCGACACGACCGGCATCTTCATGCCGATCACGAAGCACTCCTACCTCATCACCGACGCGACCGACATCCCGCGCGTGATGAAGGAGGCGTTCCACATCGCCCGCACCGGCCGTCCCGGCCCCGTGCTGGTCGACATCCCGAAGGACATCGCCAACGCGATGCTCGACTTCTCCTACCCGGAGACGATCGACCTGCCGGGCTACAAGCCGACCCGATCCGGCCACCCGCTGCAGGTGCAGGCGGCGGCCGAGGCCATCGCGAAGGCGCGCCGGCCGGTGCTCTACGTCGGCGGCGGCGTGCTGAACGCCCACGCCGAGGACGAGCTCGCGGTGTTCGCCGAGGCGGTGCAGATCCCGGTCGTGACGACGCTGATGGCGAAGGGCGCGTTCCCCGACTCGCACCCGCTCTGCGTCGGCCTGCCGGGCATGCACGGCTCGAAGTTCGCCAACTGGGCGATGAACCGCGCCGACCTGCTGGTCACCATCGGCGCGCGCTTCGACGACCGCGTGACCGGCAAGCTGGACGCGTTCGCGCCCGGCGCCAAGGTGATCCACATGGACATCGACCCGGCCGAGATCTCGAAGAACCGCCACGCCGACATCCCGATCGTCGGCGGCCTGAAGCAGGTGCTGCCCGCGCTCACCGAGGCGTACCTCGAGATGCGCGCGCAGGACCGCATCGCGTCGAAGCGCGAGTGGAAGGACCAGGTCGAGGAGTGGCGTTTCAAGCACCCGTTCCGCTACCGCCGGGTCGGGCCGCTGAAGACGCAATACGTGATGGAGCGCTTCCGCGACCTGCTCGCCGACCGCGACGTGATCTGGACGACGGGCGTCGGCCAGCACCAGATGTGGGCGGCGCAGTGGCTGAAGATCGAGAAGCCGCGGCACTGGATCACCTCCGGCGGCCTCGGCACGATGGGCTTCGGGGTCCCGGCCGCCATCGGCGCGCAGATGGCGTTCCCCGACAAGACGGTCGTGAACATCGACGGCGACGGCTGCTTCCAGATGACGATGCAGGAGCTCGCCACCGCGGTCTCCTACGACGTGCCGGCCATCCACGCGATCCTCAACAACGGCTGGCTCGGCATGGTGCGCCAGTGGCAGCAGCTGTTCCACGGCGAGCGCTACTCCGAGACGCTGCTGCGCAACGATCTGCCCGACTACGTCAAGCTCGCCGAGTCGTTCGGCGCGCTGGGCCTGCGGGCGGAGACGGAGGAAGAGGTCGACCGCGTGATCCTGGAGGCCGTCGAGTCGCGCCGGCCGTGCGTGATCGACTTCCGGGTCGACCACGAGGAGAAGGTGTATCCGATGGTGCCGACGGGTGCCGCTTCGAGCGAGATGATCGACGAGCCGTGGGACAACGAGTGGGTCGAGGAGGGTGTCTGATGCATCACACGCTGAGCGTGCTGGTGGAGAACTCCCCAGGCGTGCTGGCACGCGTCGCGGGCCTGTTCTCCCGCCGGGGCTTCAACATCGAGAGCCTCGCGGTCGGCCCGACCGAGCAGGACGACCGCTCGCGCATCACGCTGCGGGTCGACGCCTCGCAGCACTCGATCGACCAGGTCATCAAGCAGTTGTACAAGCTGATCAACGTCCTCAAGGTCAACGAGATGACGTCCGACGACGCGATCGAGCGCGAGATGATGATCGTGCGCGTCACCGCTCAGCCGAGCGACCGGGCCGATCTGATCCGCCTCGCCGAGGTGTTCTCGGCGCGCGTCTGCGACGTCGGCCCCACCTCGCTGATGTTCGAGTGCCTGGAGCATCCCGACAAGCTCTACGCGTTCGAGGAGATCCTGAAGCCGTACGGCATCAAGGAGGTCGTCCGCACCGGACGCATCGCGATGCGCAAGTCCGTGCCCGAACGCGCACGCGGTGGTCGCATGCGCGTGCTCGCCTAACCCGAGACACCCTGACGCGCCCGAGCGCGAGAAACTGGAAGACTGCCTCGATGCCAAAGCTCTACTACGAGTCGGACGGCGATTTCTCCGTCCTGTCCGGCCGCAAGATCGCCGTCATCGGTTACGGGTCGCAGGGCCATGCCCACGCGCTCAACCTGAAGGAATCGGGGGCGTCGGTCACGGTCGGCGTCCGTCCCGGCTCCGATGGGTGGAAGCGCGCCGAGGCGCACGGCTGGACGCCGCAGTCGCCGGCCGACGCCGTCAAGGACGCCGACGTGATCGGCATCTTCGTGCCCGACCACGTCCAGAGGCAGGTGTGGAACGACGTCGTCGCGCCCGCGCTGCGCCCCGGCTCGACGGTGCTGTTCGCGCACGGCTTCTGCATCCACTTCGGGCAGATCGTGCCGCCGGCCGACGTGAACGTGATCATGGTCGCACCGAAGGGCCCGGGCCATCTGGTGCGGCGCCTGTACAGCGAGGGCGCCGGCGTGCCGGCCCTGATCGCGATCTACCAGGACGCCACGGGCGACGCGAAGGCGATCTCGCTGGCCTGGGCGATCGGCATCGGCGCCGCCCGCGCCGGCCTGATCGAGACCAACTTCCGCGAGGAGACCGAGACCGACCTGTTCGGCGAGCAGACGGTCCTCTGCGGCGGCGCCACGGCGCTCGTGCTGGCCGGGTTCGAGACGCTGGTCGAGGCCGGCTACGCGCCCGAGATCGCCTACTTCGAGTGCATGCACGAGCTGAAGCTGATCGTCGACCTTATGTACGAGGGCGGCATGGACTGGATGCGCTACTCCATCTCCGACACCGCCGAGTACGGCGACCTGACGCGCGGGCCGCGCGTGATCGGCCCCGAGACGAAGGCCGCCATGAAGGAGATCCTCGAGGAGATCCAGACGGGCCAGTTCGCGCGCGAGTTCGTGGGCGAGAACCAGACCGGCCGGAGCGGCATGAAGATGCTCCGCGAGCGCGGTGCCCGGCACCCGATCGAGATCGTCGGCGCCGAGCTGCGGTCGATGATGCCGTTCGTCTCGTCGGCCCGCAAGCAGGCGGAGGAGTCGGCCTGATCTAGCTGTCGGGCGAGCCGTCGATCGCCAGCTGGACGCGGTGCAGCGCGATCCGCACCTGCGTCACCGGCAGCCGCTCGTTGAAGAGCGGCGACATCGTCGCGTGCGTGAGCAGGCGATCCATCATTGCGACCGCCGTCGGGTGGACCCGGGAGGTGGGCCGGGCCAGGTGGAAGGCCACGGCGAGGAACTCGTCGCGGTATTCGCGCACCCGGGAGTACGAGGGACTGAGCTTGGGGTCGGCGGGTTCGAACCCGTCGGCCTCGAGCACCATCCGGCCGATCGTGCGGGCCAGGCGCACGCGCACCTCGGGCGTGACGAGGGCCTCGGCTGCCTTGGCGACGTCGGCGATCTCGTAGGCGGAGCGCTGGTGGACGAGGCGCGCCAGCAGCGCTGTGCGGTCGGCGCGGGCGTACGCGCAGACGACGGCGCCGGCGACCGCGCCGGCAAACGATGCGACGGCGACCGTCCCCTGCCCGAGCACCAGCAGCGGCACCGCGGCACCTGCTGCCGCGGCGCTACCGGAGAAGGCGTCGCGGGCCCGGTTGCGGAGCCGCTCGAGCGCCACGTTCGCGAGGAAGGGGTCGACCGCGTGGTCGTTGATGATCGAGGCCGGCTCGTGCACCTTCCATGCATCGGCACGGCACGATCCGCGCTTTACCGGGGTACGCTCCGGCCATGCGCCTCCCCATCGCCTGCCTCGCGCTGTGCGCGCTGCTCGTCGCCGCCTGCGGTGGTTCGAGCAGCGACTCGGGCGGCACCACCGCCGTCACCGACTTCGCCGCTCCGGCCCCGCCCGTCGCCGGCACCGGCCCGTCGCTGAACTCCCTGCTCGGCCTGCCGGACGACTCCACGCAGATCGACACGCCCGACGTGCTCGTGACGAGCGGCACCGACTATGCGGCCGGCAAGGAGATGCGCGTGCCGCTCGGGCTGCTGCACAAGGACGGCACGCAGTTCGTGGCGGACGGCGGCAAGATCGAGATCTACCTCGCGGCCGACGGCAAGTCGGGCTCGGCCGGGCCGTTCGAGGCAACCTACGTGCCGATCGAAGGCCCGGGGATCACGCTCGCACCCGAGGACATCAAGGGCGTCTACGTCGCGCACATCACGCTCCCCGATCCGGGCGGCTACTTCATGGCGGCCAAGTACTCGGTCGACGGCGCCACGTCGACCGCCAGCGGCAGCATCAACATGGCCCAGGCCGAGACCTCGCCGCCCGTCGGCGCCGACGCGCTGCCGTCGGAAACGCCGACCATCAAGTCGACCGGTGGCGACTTCGCGGCGCTGACGACGTCCGACCCGCCCGACAAGACGCTGCTCGAGTACTCGGTCGCCGGCTCGCTCAAGGACAAGCAGCCGTTCGTGGTGGTGTTCGCCACGCCGAAGTTCTGCGTCAGCCGCCTGTGCGGCCCGACCGTGAAGATCGTGGAGGCCGTCCAGAAGGACATGAAGGACACGTCGATGCGGTTCATCCACGTCGAGATCTACCGCGACAACGACCCCAACTCGGGCCCCAACCCGTGGGTGCAGCAGTGGGCCCTGCCGTCCGAGCCGTGGGTGTTCGTCGTCGGCGCCGACGGCAAGATCCGCTCGAAGTTCGAGGGTGCCGTGGGGCTGGACGAGCTCGAGCAGGCAGCCCGCGCCGCGCTCAGCTGAGCAGCGCGATCGTCGCCGTGAAGCCGTGCAGGTGGTTGCGGCCGCCGACCGGCCCGATCTCCCCCTGACAGAACAGCCCCGCGGCCGGCACGCCGAGCAGGGTGTCGAGCAGGGCGGCGTCGTGGTCGGCGGTCGAGAACAGATTGCGCCCGCGGCCGTTGCACGAGAACAGCAGCGCGCCACCGCCGCCGGCCGGCGCGCCGCGCAGCACGTGCTCCAGTTCCGCGGTGGCCGATGTCTCGTCGCGGACGTGCAGCCGGAAGGTCTGGCCGACGCGCGGCACGTCGCCGATCATGATCGCCCCGCGGTCGCGGTCGGCGCCCAGCAGCACGCGCACCAGGTAGTCGCCGACGCCGTACTCCGGGCGGTTCTCGTCGATCACGAGTCCCGCCAGCAGACCGTTGCGGGCGAGCGCCTGGTCGGTGTCCGAGATGGTGCCGAGCACCTCTTCGACCTTCTCCAGCGCGGGCGTGCCGGCCAGCTCGAGCAACGCGTTGCCCGCCGCCGCCGTGACGACGAGCTCGGGTCCGACCGGCCGGCAGCCCTGCGACACCAGCGGCGCGCACATCGAGACCGGCAGCACGGCACCGACGGCGCCGGCGCGCAGCACGCCGCCGTCGCGGAACAGGCGCGCCTGCCCCGCGCCGCCGCCGCCGGTGAGGCCGCCGACGATCGCCTGGCCGGGTGCGAGCCGCTCGATCAGCATGTCGGTGCCGAAGGTGTACGGGTCGGCGAGCAGCACGGTCAGCGCGTCGGGCGCGATCTCCGGCACGCCGCCGAGGTCGGCGAGCGAGTGGAACACCTCGACGCGGGCTCCCGGCACCGAGGCTGCAAGCACCGAGACGGCGCGGCCACGCTCGACCTCGCGGCCGGCGCCGATCACGCCGCTCGCCGCCACGGCGCCTGCCAGCGCCCGCGGCGCGGCCTCGTCGAACGCCAGCGGGCCGGCTCTCGCAGCGTCGCCGCCGTAGGCGTCGGATGCGAACACGAACAGCAGGTCGGCGCGGGCTCCGGCGAGCGGCTCAAGGGCGTCGGAAACGGCGTCGGCGACGGCCCGTTCGATGTCGGGGTCGGTCGCGAGCCCTGCGCCGTAGCGATGCACGGGCCCATGGTACCGTCCGCCGCATGTCGAAAAGCGCCACCATCACCACCAGCCTCGGCCCCATCGAGATCGAGCTCTTCGAGGACGACGCGCCGAAGACCGTCGCGAACTTCACGAAGCTCGCCGGCGAGGGCTACTACGACGACCTGACGTTCCACCGGGTGATCCCCGACTTCATGATCCAGGGCGGCTGCCCGAACGGTGACGGCCGCGGCGGTCCGGGCTACTCGTTCGAGGACGAGTTCAACGATCACAAGATCGTGAAGGGCGCGCTCGCGATGGCGAACGCCGGCCCGAACACGAACGGCTCGCAGTTCTTCATCGTCACCACCGAGGCCGCTGCGTGGCTGGACGGCAAGCACACCGTATTCGGCCAGGTCACGTCGGGCTACGACGTCGTCGAGGCCATCTCGGCCGTCGACCGCGACCGGTCCGACAAGCCGCAGACGCCGGTCACGATGAGCGTCGCCATCGCCTGACGCCGGCAGGTCCGCACGAGAGGGGGTGCAGACGGCAAGGTCTGCACCCCCTCGGTCGTTCCACCCTAGGCCGCGCAGTCGCAGACCAGGCGGATCGCCTCCCCCGAGACGCTCACGCCGTCGCGCGAAATGATCGCGCCGTCTGCCAGCTCGAAGCCGACGACCTCTCCGGTTCCCAGATCGACGATCACGTCGGCGACCGCGACGCCCGTGGTGTGGCGGCAGGCGGCTGACAGCATCAGCAGGGCGGACAGCGTCAGCCCCACGCGGTCGTAGAAGCGCACGTCGTCGATCAGGTGCAGCGCCGAGTCGAGCTCGATCCCGGAGGGGCCGAGCGACGCGACGGCGACGAGCGGCACGAAGCGTCGCTCGCCTTCCGACAGCCGCACGTCGAAACCCGCCACGCGTCGCGCGTCGCCATCGAGCACGACGTCGACGATGCGGCCCACGTGCATGCCCGCAACGGACACGCCACGCAGTCGCGGACGGTCCCGGTGCAGGTTCAGAATGCCGGCCTGGTTGAGCGCCGGGCCGCGGAGGCCGCTCTCGTCATACCGAGCGGCGACTACGGTTCCGATCGGTGCGGTCATCGTCATGGACGCAAGGTATGCACTGGCAGCCGCAACCCCATCACGCGGATGTCACGGTCCGGTCACGGACCGCGGGCAAATCACCCGTCGGAGGGGTGAAGCCGTGTCGAATCTGGGGCAAACTACTGCTTGTGACGAGGAACTTGCACACGACCGCCGGAGATCCCCGGCAAGCCGCGGCGCCCCAACGGGCCGTGCGCGTCGTCGGGTAGCTCCTCCCTTCCTGACACGACCGCGCCGCATCCCGTAGGGCGCAAGGCCGTGAGCACCTGCTCCGGCCCGTGGCGAGGCCTCACGCCTCCGGGGCCCGGACCGCACTCGCGTGTCCGGTCACGGCGTCACGAGCTCGCCCCGGTGCCGGGCACGCGCGAGCCCGCGACCTCCCGGAACGACCGCTGCCTCCCCCCGGCTCGGCGGACGTTTCGCGGGCGCCCGCACCCTTCTTCCCTCTCGCCCGGCCCCTCTCACCAAGGGTTCCATCCCCCTCCCCATCCCCCACGGCCACTGGCCCGTTCCGGAGCCCCCTCCTCCTCCGGAACGGGCCATCGGTCGTCTCAGGCGAGGAGGTACCGCTCCAGGAACGCGGCTACCTGCGGGTACGCGTCGATGCGGTTCGCCAGCCGCACGAGGCCGTGTCCCTCGTCCTCGTAGCGCAGGTAGACGACCTCGCGGCCGCGCTTCTGGAGCGCCGCGACGATCTGCTCTGCCTCCTGCACCGGCACCCGCGGATCGTTGGCGCCGTGAATGACCATCAGTGGCGCGACGATGGCGTCGACCCGGTGGATCGGCGACAGCCGCTCGAGCAGCTCGCGGTCGTTTTCGAGCGATCCGTACTCGGCCTCGCGCAGTGCCCGCCGGTAGGCGCCGGTGCGCTCCATGAAGGTGACGAAGTTCGCGATGCCGACGATATCGACGGCCGCCCGCCACAGCGCCGGGTACTCGGTGATCGCGGCAAGCGTCATGTAGCCGCCGTAGGAGCCACCCATGACGCCGACCGGCACGCCGCGCTCCGCGCCCAGCTCGATCGCCAGCTCCGCCAGGTCGCGGACCGCGTTGGGCCGCAGCCCGACGTCGTCGAGGCTGCCGAACGTCTTGCCGTACCCGGTCGAGCCGCGCACGTTCGGCACGGCGACGCTGATGCCGCGGGCCGCCAGGTACTGGATCACCGCGTTCAGGGCGGGCCGCGCCTGCGACTCGGGGCCGCCGTGCACGTGGCAGACGGTCGGCGCGTCGCCGGGGCCGTAGAGGAGGTACGGGATGCGCACGCCGTCCGAGGCCGTCAGCGATCGCAGCTCGGCGCGCTGCAGCAGGTCGGCGGGGACACCGCCGAGGGTCGAGCGCGTCACGCGGGCGATATGGTGGGAGACGACCCAGACGTCGGTCGGGCCGTCGGCGGGTGAGACGTGCAGCGCGAGGCGCTTGCCGTCGGGCGAGAACGCGAGCCCGCCGACGAGGCCGGCCGGCAGGGCGTCGACGACCCGGCCGTCCAGCGTCAGGCGCGAGGTCCCCTCCTCGTTGCGCACGTACGCGAGCCGGTCGCCGTGGACGGCGATCGCCTCGACGTCGGCGTCGTCGTCGGTGAGGAACGCCAGCTCTCCGCCCGGGTCGAGCCGTGCGAGGCGCTGGAACTCCGAGCCGCGATCGCACGCGCAGACGATCGTGCCGTCGCTCGCCAGCAGGGCCGGCAGGTACTGCTCCGGCCCGTCGTGCGCGGTCAGGAGCCGCGGCTCGCCGCCCGTCGCGGCGACGAGGAACAGGTCGTGCGAGACGTTCGACTGGGCCCGCGCGAGCAGGATGCCGTGCGCCGTGAAGTCGCAGACAACGTTCCATCCTTCGAGCTCGACCTCGGTGCGCGCGCCGCTCGCGAGGTCGAGGATGACGAGGTCGAAGTC
>JBKJIG010000048.1:0-4896 GCA_046598415.1 Gaiellales bacterium | reverse complement strand
CGAACCGGCGCCCCACTGGCTCGAACCCGACTGGCTGCCGCGGATCTTCGCCACGAACCCGGACAACGGCATCGCCCGCTACACCCACCACGTCGACCGGCACGCGGCCGCGATCGTCGCCGCACGTCGCGCGGCAGAGCCGGCGCCTGCCGGAAGGCCGACGGCGCTTCCGCCGCAGGGGTGACCGGGATCCACCGCGAGAGCGACGACCCGCTCGCGGCCCGGTCGTAGCTTCATCACAGGAGGAGCGTGCTGCTCCCGGCGCCTCCGTATCCGCCCCACACACAAAGGCCCCTGTGATGCAACGTTCGCGCTCGAAACCGTCCAACCTTGCCCACCGCATGGGCCGCTGGAGCGGCCTGCACCCGTGGCGCGCGATCCTCGGCTGGATCGCGTTCGTCGCGATCTGCTTCGTCGCCGGCAACGCCGTCGGCACCACCCAGATCGACGACTCCCAGCGCGGCACCGGCGACTCCGGCCGTGCCGCGCGCACCATCGACGCAGCCGGGTTCAACGACCGGCCCGGCACCGAGATGGTGTTCGTCCAGGCCCGTACCGGCCCCCTCACCGACAAGGCCCTGGCGGCCGTCGCGACCGACGTGCGGTCGGCGCTCGGCAAGCTCCCCGATGTCACTGCCGTCCGCATGCCGGAACGCTCCGCCGACGACCGCTCCGCCATGCTCGAGTTCGAGATCCGCGGCGACGCCGAGGATGCCGCGTCCAAGGTCGCGCCGATGCTGGCCGCGACCACCACGATCGCCAGGGCGCACCCCGATCTGCGCGTCGACCAGTTCGGCGACGCGTCCGTCGGCAAGGCGCTCGACGACCGGCTGGCAGCCGACTTCCAGGCGGCCGAGTTCCTCTCGATCCCAATCACGCTGGTCATCCTGATCGTCGCCTTCGGCGCGTTGCTGGCAGCAGGCATTCCGGTGCTGCTCGGCCTCACGGCCGTCTTCTCGGCGATGGGCCTGGTGGCGATCACGTCGGCCATCATCCCCAGCTCGGACAGCGCGCCCATCCTGATGATGCTGATCGGCATGGCCGTCGGGGTCGACTACTCGCTCTTCTACCTGAAGCGTGAGCGGGAGGAGCGGGCCCAAGGCGCTGGCAAGATGGCGGCGCTCGAGGCCGCATCGGCGACCAGCGGCCACGCCGTGCTCGTCTCCGGCATCACCGTCGTCGCGTCGCTCGGCGGCCTGTTCTTCATGGGCGACGCCGATTCGGCCGCGATGGCGGTCGGCTCGATCCTGGTCGTCGCGGTCGCCGTGCTCGGCTCGCTGACCGTGCTCCCCGCCGTGCTCGCCAAGCTCGGCGACCGCGTGCACCGCAGCCGCCTGCCGCTGCTGTCACGCGTGCGCCGCGAGCAGCGTGACTCCCGCGTGTGGGGCTGGGTCCTCGGCCACGTGATGCGCCGCCCGCTGGTCGCCCTCATCGCCGGCGTGTCCGTGCTCGCGATGCTGGCGATCCCGGCGCTCGGCATGCACACGAAGGTGACGGGTATCAACGACCTGCCCCGCGACGCGTTCCCCGTGCTGAAGACGTACGACCGCATCGACACGGCCTTCCCCGCGGAGGAGCCGAACGCCCTCGCCGTCGTGCAGGCACCCGACGTGTCGGCGCCGATCGTGAAGGCCGCCGTCGCGTCGCTCGAGCGCAGCGCCCTGGCGGACGGCACTATCACCGCACCGACGACGACGGAGCTGTCCGAGGACGGTACGGTCGCGATCGTCCGCCTGCCGCTGGCGGGCGACGGATCCGACGCTACCTCGCGCGCCGCGCTCACCACCCTGCGCGAGGAGATCGTGCCCGGCGCGTTCGCCTCGGTGCCCGATGCCACCGTCACCATCGGCGGCCGGACGGCAGAGACCGTCGACGACAACGCCAACCTCTCGGCCCACGCCCCGCTCGTGTTCGGCGCGGTGCTGGCGATGGCGTTCCTGCTGCTGCTCGTCACGTTCCGGTCGATCGTCGTCCCGATCAAGGCGATCGTGCTGAACCTCATGTCGGTCGCCGCCGCGTACGGCGTGCTGACGCTGGTCTTCCAGCACGGCTGGGGCGAGGTGATCGGCCTGCCGCAGACCGATGGCGTCGTCACCTGGCTGCCCATGTTCCTGTTCGTGATCCTGTTCGGGCTGTCGATGGACTACCACGTGTTCATCCTCAGCCGCATCAAGGAGGGCTGGGACAAGGGCATGACCAACGCGGCCGCGGTCGAGCACGGCATCCGCAGCTCGGCCGGCGTCGTCACTGCCGCCGCCGTGGTGATGGTCGCGGTGTTCTCGATCTTCGCGACCCTCTCCCTGATCGACCTCCAGCAGTTCGGCGTCGGCCTGGCCGCCGCCGTGCTGATCGACGCGACGCTGATTCGCGGCGTCGTGCTGCCCGCGTCCATGCGGCTGCTGGGCCACTGGAACTGGTACATGCCGCGCAGCCTGCAGCGGTTGCCGGCGATCGGTGGCCAGTCGGCCTCAACCGCCCGGGCGTAACTCGACGGAGGTGTGGTGTGGGGCGCCGGGCGTACCGGCGCCCCACACATGTCTGGTCACTCCGAAGGGAGCGGCGGGCCGCGCATTTCGAGCCGCAGCCCTCGCCGATGAGAGAGATCCGTTCGCGCTCCCAACGGGTTCTGATACGGTTGGACGACGCGGTCCCCACGGGCCGTGGAGATACGTCTCGAGAGACGCCTCGTTTGGGTGCGTACGACGGATCCTCGTCGCCCCGTGACAGGCCCGACGCCTCCCGATGAGAGGACCGGGACACTGGTGATTCCCGACGGCGCGCCTGATCGAAGAGCCGACTCCCCAGTCGGATGGACGCCGTCCTCCGACGCGCTCGAGCGGATCGCCGAGGCACGCGCAACTCGTGATGTGCTGACGGGGCTGCCGAATCGCGCGGTGCTGGCCGACCGCATCAACCAGGCGCTCGCGCACGACGCGCGCAAGGGCGGGTGCACCGCCGTCATCTCGGTCGACCTCGACCGGTTCGCGCAGGTCAACGAGACGCACGGCGAGGCCGGTGGTGATGCATTGCTGCGGCGCGTCTCGTCGCAGCTCGTCAGCGCGCTGCGCATGGTGGACACCGTCGGGCGCATCGGCGGCAGCGAGTTCGCGGTGTTGACGCCGAACGTCGAGAGCCCCATCCACGCCGTCGACCTGAGTGCGCGGCTGGTCTCCGAGCTTGCCCGTCGCCCGCGTCACGGCGACGACGGCCAGGGGATCGCCGCGAGCATCGGGCTCTCGGTCTCGATGGACGGGCGCGGCACCGGCGAGGTGCTGCTCGGCGAGGCCGGAATCGCGATGCGGCGCGCCCGCGCGCTGGGCGGTGCTCGAGCCGAGGTCTTCGACGACACTCTCTGGCTGCGGGTGCAGCAGCGGTGGATCGCGCGGCAGGTGCTCCAGGCCGCGATCGACGATCGGCGCGTCGTCGTGCACTACGAGCCCATCGTCGATGTCGGATCGGGATCTGTCGTCGGCTACGAGGCGCTGACGCGGTTGGCCGACACCGACGGTTCGATCCTGTCGCCGGCGCGGTTCCAGCCGGCCGCCGATGACTCGAGCCTCATGGTTTCACTGACCCGCCAGGTGGTGGGGCTGGCGTGTAACGACGCCTGCGCCTGGCAGCGCGGCGGCTCGGCGATCTCCGACCCGAGCGTGGCCGTCAACGTGACCGCGCGGCAGTTCCGGGCCGGCGATCTCGCGGGATTCGTGCGCGAGACGCTGCAGCGAACCGGCCTCGACCCGGGCCGCCTGCACCTCGAGCTGCACGAGGCGATGGTCGCCGACGCGCTGCCCGAGATCGTCCAGCAGCTGGAGCAGCTCCGCGAGCTCGGCGTGCAGCTCGGCTTGGACGACTTCGGCACCGGCTACGTGTCTCTGGTGCACTTGCGGAGGTTGCCGCTGACCTACGTGAAGATCCATCGGAAGCTGGTGCGCGCCACGAGCAACGATCCGGGCGCAGAGCAGGTGTTGAAGGCCGTGATCGGCATCGCTGCCGACCTGGGCTTGCGGTCGATCGGCGACGGCGTCGAGCGCAGGGCGCAGCTCGATCGCCTCCGCGAGCTCGGTTGCGACGAGGCGCAGGGCGAGCTCTTCGCCACTCCGCACCTCGTGGGCGATCCTCCGAGCCCGTAGAAGTCTCCCCGCAAGAACACCTGTCAGAGCGGCGACTACGTGACGGTCAGCTCGCCCTTCATCTGCTGTGCGTGCGGATCGCACACGAACTTGTAGGTACCGGCGACCAGCGTGATCTCGAACGTCTTCTTCGCGACCTCGGGCACCGTGGTCGAAACGTCGACGCCCTCGCCGGTGAGGTGGAAGTTGTGCACGTCGGCCTGGTCGTCGACCACGAGCGTGTACGTGCCGGCCGGGACGCTGGTCTGATCCATGGTGATCGTGAAGCCGGGCCCAACGGTGCCGGTGAGCGTCTGGCCGCCGGCGGCAGCCGTGTCGGCCGGAGCCGCAGCGGTATCGGATGCGGCGGGCGCGGCAGCCGTGTCCGCGGTCGTGGCGCTGTCGTTCGAGCTGCCGCACGCGGCGAGCGCGAGCGCCGCCAGACCGAGCGCGGCAATGGTGATATAGCGTCTGCTCACTGAGAGTCCCCCATGACGAACACCGGTGCTCGTCCGAGCACCTTATTCCGGGATACGCGGGCGATCCCGGGGCGGTTCGGGCACGGCGGACAAGGACACGTCAGCGCAACGCGGCCGCGAGCACCGGGTCGCGGCCGCGCGCGAAGTCGTCGGACGAGAGCTTGACGGGGATATCTGGCCCGATCCACGGCCGGTGGCCGTAGGGTCCGCCGAACTCCCAGTACCGGGACGAGACCTGGGTCGTGAGCCCGCTTCGGAAGCTCGACGGGACGCGTGTCTGGCGCGAACTGGAGCCTGGTCATGAACGG
>JBKJIG010000045.1:0-5344 GCA_046598415.1 Gaiellales bacterium | reverse complement strand
GCGGTCGTCTCGGCGGCCGTGGTGGCCGCCGCCGACGTCGCGGGCGCAGTGGTCGTCGCCGCGACCGGCGCCGTCGTCGCCTCTGTCGAGGTCGTGCCGCCCCCGCTGTCGCCGCACCCCGCCGCGAACACCGCCACGGCCAGCAGCGCGACCTGCCGCCTCACGCCACGATCATCCCGGCGTCGGAGACGGCGCGGCGCAGCGGCGCCAGCAGGCCGAGCGTGAACGGGCCGAAGTCGGCGTAGACCGCCGACCCCTCGTCGTACCGCATCTCGTAGACGACGTCCTTGATCGCCTTCGGGTCGTCGGCGAACAGCGTCACGCCCCACTCCCAGTCGGCGAGTCCCGTGGCGGCGGTGATGAGTTGCGTGATGCGCCCGGCGAAGGCCCGGCCGGTGCTGCCGTGCCCGTGCATCAGCCGGCTGCGCTCCTCGAACTCGAGGGTGTACCAGTTGCGCTCGGCCTCGCGACGTTTCGACATCGGGTAGAAGCAGATCAGGCGCCGCATGGGCAGATCGCGCGGATGCATGCGCGCGTTGCGCATCGCCTGCACGCGCTCGGAGCCGTCGTCGCCGAGATACTCGGAGGCCTCGGTGATCGACACGAACGACAGCTCCGGCCGCGGCTCCAGGCGGGCGCCCAGCGGTGTGCCCTCGAGCGCGCGGTGCAGCCGCTGCAACTCGACCAGGTCGGGCCCGACGACCATCAGCCCGAAGTCGGCCCGCTGGCCGATGACCGAGAAGGGCAGCACCTGGTAGTCGTCGCGCGCCTCGAACGCGTCGATCAGGGCCTCGGCCTCGGCCACGTCGACCGGCTCGGTGTGGTCACCGCGGATCCCGTAGTAGAGGTGCAGGACGCCCCAGCCCTGCGAGGGGATCGCGCTCGAATCCGCCGACATGGCCGCAGCGTAGCGACGGCCCGGCAGCCAGGCCGCCGGGCCGTCGGTGAAATTGGGGGGAGTGCCTTTCGGCGTCGGTCTCCGGAGTCGTCGGGGCCCGAAGGCCCGTTTCGCGTCGGCTCCCCCCAGGCGCTCGACCCGAAGTTCCCGCTCCCCTCTCGCAAGAAGGGATCGACCGTCTCGGCGACCGTGCTTACCCCGCGATTGGGGGAAACGCCGCGAGGCATGTCTGCAACGCGTGCTCGAGGGTCGCGACGCCTGCGAGGCAGTCCGCCTCGTCTGCGTGCTCGGCCGGATCGTGCGAGACGCCGTCGGGGCTGCGGACGAACAGCATGCCGGCCGGCACGCCCGCGGCAGCGAGCACGCCGGCGTCGTGACCGGCGTACGAGGCGAGGTCGATCGCGTCGGGCGCGGCCCCGTGCAGCGCCGCCCGGATCTGCTCGTCGAACGCGACGCCGGGGTCATCCGCCAGGCCGGTCAGCGTCACGCCGGGGCACGCCACCTCGATCGCCGCCACGACCGCGTTGCGCCGGGCGGGGTCGGGAGCGCGCACGTCGAGGGTGCCGGTGACACGGCCCGGGATGACGTTCGAGCCGCCCGGCTCGACCTCCAGCCGACCGACCGTCGCCACCGCTCCCGGCTCGGAGCGGGCGGCGGCGTCGGCGGCGAGCACCAGGTGCGCGGCGGCGACGAGCGCGTCGTGACGCTCGCTCATCGGCGTGGTGCCGGCGTGGTTGGCGGCGCCGTCGCAGACGAACGCGAACCGCGACCGTGCCGCCAGCGAGGTGGCGACGCCGAGGGCGACTCCGGCCGGAGCGAGCGCGCGACCCTGCTCGACGTGCACCTCGACGAACGCCGCGAGCCGCCGGTAGCCGCCGTGCGCGGCGAACGGGTCGGGCGGCGCGGCGTCGCCCAGTCGCACGCCGTCGGCATCGACGCGGTCGAGCACCTCCGGGCCGTAGGCGCCGGTCAGCACGCGCGACCCGAAGATCGGCGTGCCGAACCGCCAGCCCTCCTCGTCGGCGAACGAGACGACGGCCAGCCGCTCGCTGCCGACGACGCCCGCGGCGCGCAGCCGCGCCACGGCGACCAGTGCCGATACGACGCCGAGCGCACCGTCGAACGCGCCGCCACCGGGCACGGTGTCGAGGTGCGAGCCGGCGGCGACGAGGCCCGCCTCGACCGCGGGATCGGTCAGCCAGAGGTTGCCGGCGGCGTCGTGCGACGAGACGAGACCGCAGCGCGCGGCAGCGGCGACGACGACCTCCTCCGCCTCGCGCAGCGGCGCGCTCCACGGCGGCCGTGTCCAGCCGCCGTCCGACCGCCCGACTGCCGCGACACCGTCGAACAGCTCGCGGAAATCAGAGTCCGGCATCGGTGATGAGGCTGCCGATGCCCGCAGCCGTGCCGGCGTTGGCCGTCCACACGAGGGCACCGGCCGCCATGCACGAGACCACGATCGCGACGAGACCGAGCAGCCCGCGCACGAACGACATCCGCGCCCGGCCCGACTGCTGTACCGCCCAGATCGCGAGCAGCACGAGCGCCAGCGTCAGCACCGCCGCGCCGCCGAGGATGACGAGGGCAGCGATGGCGTCGTCCGAGGCCAGCTCCGACCGGAACGTCAGGCCCGAGCGTTGCACGTCGACCGCGCCGCTGGCATCGCCGGCCGCGGCGGCGGCACCGAAGGCGGCAGCGCCGACCAGGACCGCGCCGACCGCTCCGCCGACGCGCACACCGGGATACTGGCGCGGCGCCACCGACTCGTTGCCGGCCGGGATCACGACGGGCTCCGGCTCGCGCACCCGTTCGCGCACCGGCGCGGTGACCGGGCGAGCCGCGACGGGCGGTGCCACGACCATGGTCGGCGGCAGCAGCTGGATGGTCTCCTCGAGCGCGGGCGGCGGCGGGGCGACGTGCGTCTCCTCGCCGGTGCTGCGGCCCGCGAGCAGGGCGAGCGCGTCCTCGGCGCGCGGGCGCCGCGACGGCTGGCGCTCCATCAGCCGCGCGATCAGCGCGCCGGCCTCGCCCGGCAGTTGCGGCGCGTCCTCGTGCACGCGCCGGTAGCCGGCGGCGAGGCGGTCCTCGCCGGCGAACGGGAGGTTGCCGGACACGAGGTGGTAGAGGATGCACCCGAGCGCGTACACGTCGGCGCGCTCGGACACCGGGTCGCCGGCGGCCTGCTCGGGCGACCAGTACTCGGGGCTGCCCATGCGCATGCCCGTCGCGGTGAGCGTGCCGTCGGACGTGGCCAGCAGACGCGCCAGGCCGAAGTCGCTGACGACCACCCGCCCGCCCTCGGCGAACAGGACGTTCGACGGTTTCAGGTCGCGGTGGATGACGCCCTGCGCGTGGGCGTGCGCGAGCGCCTCGGCGATCGGCTTCGCCAGCGCGCGGACGCGATCCCACGGCAGTGGGCCCCCGCCCAGCAGCGCGCTGAGCATGCCACCAGGGCAGTGCTCCTGCACGAGGTAGGGCCGCTCGGCGGTGTCGTTGAACTCGAGCACCTGGACGATGTGCGGGTGCCGTAGCCGGCCCATCGCCGCCGCCTCGCGGCGAAAACGCTCGCGTCCGACCTCGGCCTGTGCGACCCACGGGTGCAGCAGCTTGATGGCGACCACGCGGTTGAGACGCTCGTCGACTGCTCGCCACACCTCGCCGGTGCCACCCGAGCCGATGCGGTCCTCGAGCCGGTAACGGCCGTCGATCTCCACGGCTGGAACGTAGCCTACGTCTGCGGCGGAGGCCGGAAGTCCTCCGGCAGGATCGCGTCACTGTTCAGGGCCGAGATGAAGTCCTCGGCCTGGGCCTGGAAGTCGATCCGATCGATCTCCTCGAGGTGCTTCTCGAGCTCGGTGCGCGCCTGCTTGAGCACCCGGTCGAGGCGCTTCACCGCGGCGGTGGGCACGCGCTCGTACCAGACCTGCCGACAGTCGGGGCAGCGCAGCTCGATCTCCCACGCGTCGAGGGCGAGACGCCGCCATCGCAAGGGGTGTGCGAGCTGCGAGGGGCAGTGCCGGCACTGCTCGAGCATCGCCTCCGGGCCACCCGTGAGCGGTTGATCGGCCACGGGAAGACAGCGTAGGCAGCGCACCGGACGGAGCCGTTGCCCGGTGGTAGCATCGGCGGGTGGAGATCGGCGAGCCGCAACGCGTGATCGTGGTCGAGCCCGTCGAGGATCCGGTGCCCGCGCCGGAGCCCGACGAGCGGCCGTCAGCGCCGCCGGCCGACGAGCCGGCGCAGGAGCCCGTCCCGGTCTGAGGCGGGCATCGGCTCGACCAGCGCCGGCGCCGTCGGATCGGGATCGCGCTCGGGCGCGAGCGGCTGCGGCCGCACCCGTCGGGCGACCCATTCCGGCAGCGCCGGCATCGGGATGTCACGCGGCGCGACGGGCTCTCCGGGCGGCGAGGCGATAACGCTGCGCAGCTCCTCGACGACGTAGACCGGGACGCCGTAGCGGCGGGCCAGGTGCGCCGCCACGTCGTCGGCGGTCTCTTCGAAGTGCTCGCGCGGCACGTACACCGACTCGGGGTAGGAGCGCTCGGCGCGCCAGCCGGCCTCGTGCTCGACGACGCGGCCCCACAGCTTCGTGCGACCGACCACGGCGGAGCCCGAGCGGTGCGCGTAGAACAGCGCCGCGTTGGCGTCGTCGCAGGCGTAGACGCCGCATGCGCACTGCTCGTCGGGCGCCTCGTGCTGCCCCGGGTGCTCGTAGCAGCGGGCGACGATCGGCGCCCGTGCCGGCCAGCCGGCCGGCGTGTACGCGGACACGAGCTCGCCGTCGACGGCGATCCGCCAGACGCGCCAACCGAGGATGGGCCCGGCCAGGTCCGGAGCGCGCTCCGTCATGCCCCGACTCTACCGCGGACGCCCGAGCCGAAACAGCCGATCGTCGGCACCTGCTCGTCGACAGCGGGCGGCGCTGGCAAGGAGCTGCGGGAGGGAGCGGCCACGCGCCGTTATCCTCCGTGCGGGGCCCCCATCGGCTAGTGGCCTAGGCCCCCGCCCTTTCAAGGCGGTAACACGGGTTCGAATCCCGTTGGGGGTATTGCGGTTCAACCTGCGTCCTGCTGCCTCGACCTGGCGGCTGACGTTCGAACCTGATTCGTTGCCAGTACCGATGCCGCTGATCGGTGGCGACCGACGTCGGTCGCTCCCCAGAGATATGATCTGCTCCGGGCCCGTCAAGCCGTCGAGTCGTCACCCAGAGGAGGCACGCATGCCCACCGTGATCGGACATCACGACGTGAAGGACTCCGCCCACTGGCTCGCCTCGCCCAAGCGCGAGGAATTCTTTGGGCCGCTCGGCGTCACCAACATCCGAACGTTTGTCGATCCGCAGAATCCGACCCGCGTAGCGGTGCTCATGGACGTGGCGGACATGGATGCCGTCATGGCCGCGATGCAGACGGAGGGTGCGGCCGCGGCAATGGAGCACGACGGCGT